>NZ_CP149798.1:6566598-6871798 GCF_037940415.1 Streptomyces sp. f51
GGCCCTGGAGGACGACGAGGAACTCCACGCCATCCTCGCCGACTCCTGGCGCCAGGCGGCCCCGCCCCGACTCCTCGACGCGCACCCCGAGTTGGGCCTGCCGTCCGCCGAGTGAAACGGCCCCTCCACCGCCGCCGCCCCGTGGCATGATCCGCCTCGCGGAGTGATCCGGACGGGAACGAAGCGTGGGGCGGGCCGCTCGTGGGGGAGCGGCCGGGGCCGGGGGAGGGCACGAGCGGGATGTCCATGACGTCATCGGGCGAGGAGCCGTGGACGGGGGAGCCGTCGGAGCCCGCGGTGGGGCGCCGCACGGGGGGAGGCGACGGCGACGGCGGGGGCGGTTCGGGCGGGCCGGGGCCCGAAAAGCCCGGGCCCGAGAGATCCGGGTCCGAGAGGTCCGGGTCCGAGAGGCCCGGGTCTGAGAGGCCCGGGTCTGAGAGGCCCGGGTCCGAGAGATCCGGGGCGTCGGGTGCGGACCGGTCCCGGGCCGACCCCTTCGGCGAGCGGCCGCCGAGGCCCGTCTGGTCGCGGGACTTCGCCCTGTTCTTCGTCGCGCGAGCCCTCGCGCGGCTCGGCGAGAGCATGCTGCCGGTGGCCCTCGCCGCGGGACTCCTCCGGTACGGGTACGGAGTCGGTGCCGTCGGCCTCGCCATGGCCGCCTCGGCCGCCCCGTTCGCCGGGCTGGTGATCTTCGGTGGCGTGATCGCCGACCGGTTCAGCACCCGCAGACTCATGATCGGCGCCGACCTGGTGCGGCTCGCCGCCCAGTCGATGGCCGCCGCCCTCTTCTTCACCGGCCACGTGGTCCTGTGGCAGATCTGCGTGATCGGCGCGGTCAACGGGGTGGCCGGCGCGGTCTTCCAGCCCGGGGTCGCCAGTACCGTCCCGCGCCTGGCCGCCGACATCCAGGGGGCCAACGGCGCCATCCGGATCGCCGAGTCCGCCGCCCAGCTCGCCGGCCCCGCCCTCGCCGGCGTGCTGGTCGCCTTCTCCTCCGCCGGAGGGGTCTTCGTGGCCCACGCCGGCACGTACGCGCTCAGCGCCCTGTGCCTGCTGCTGCTCCGCGTGCCCCCGGCCGCCCCCGGGAGCCGGATCCACAGCGGCACCTTCAAGGCCGATCTCGCCGAAGGCTGGTGGGAGTTCAGATCCCGTACCTGGCTGTGGGCCGTCATCGTGATCTGGTGCGTCTACATGATCTCCGTCTGGGGCCCCACCGTGCCCCTGGTGGCGACCGAGGTGGTGCAACGGCACGGCCCGCGCGCCTACGGCCTGATCAACTCCGCCCTCGGCGCGGGCACGGTCGTCGGCGGGCTCCTGGCCCTGCGCCTGCGCCCGCGCCGCATGCTGCGCGCCGGGTCCTTCGCCCTGCTGGCCTTCGCCTGCTTCCCGGCGGCCGTGGGGGCGGGGTTCGGCGTGGCGGCCATCTCGGCGGGCGCCGTCCTCGCCGGAGCGGGCATGTCGCTGTGGGGAGTGATGTGGGCGACGAGCGTGCAGACACAGGTCGCCCCCGACGTCCTCAACCGCATCCACGCCTACGACGTCGCGGGCTCCCTGGCGATGATGCCCGTCGGCCAGGCGCTCGCCGGGCCCGCCGCCGGGGCCCTGGGCGCGGACCACGTCCTTCTCGTGGCCGGCGTGATGTCGCTCGTCGTCCCCGTGGCCCTGCTCTCGGTGCCCGCGATCCGTGGTCTGGTACGGGTCGACAGCGCCGTGCCCCGGTCGGCGAACACCCTCGCCGCACCGCTCGGACAGGCCCGCAGGCCACCCGGCCCGCGCACAACGGGTGCGCGACCACCGGCGTGAGTGCGGTATTGTTTCCGTGCACGTCCGGCCAGGGGAAACCCCAGGTCAGACAGGCATCGGGACGTGGCGCAGCTTGGTAGCGCACTTGACTGGGGGTCAAGGGGTCGCAGGTTCAAATCCTGTCGTCCCGACTCGTTCGAGTCGTGGTTCAGAGGCCGTTTTCTCATCACCGAGGAAACGGCCTCCGTCGTACCCGGGCCCCGGGGCGCGAGGTCGCGCGGGGCCGCGGGCGGGCGACTGGCCGAGACGGACCGGTGGCCGGGAAAAACGCTTGGACCGCACGGCCCCCGTCACGGGACCATCTAACTTCTTGCCTGCCCATATCCGGACATCGGCGTCCCGGTGAACCTCCGGCGCCGTGGACCGCGGACGGCGTGGCGGGCAGCCGTACGACGACACAGGGTTGTGATGGCATCTCCTGAATCGCGCAAGGCATTACCGGGCAAGGGCTCGGTCCTCCTCGCACTTCGCTACTACGGAAGGGAGCTGCGCAGGCTCCGACGACTGACCGTGCCCGGCATGCTGCTGCCGGCACTGGGCAACATCGGCATCGGCTACGTGGCGCCGCTCGTCGTCGCGAAGCTGGTCGGCCGGATCGCGGGCGGCGAGGGTGTCTCCGCCGGCGAGGCACTGCCGTACGTCCTGGCCTTCGGCGGTGTCCTGCTCCTCGCGGAGGCGTTCTGGCGCCTCGGCCTGCACTGCCTGAACCGCCTCGACGCCCTCGGCATCGAGCGGCTGTACGTGATCGGCATGGACGAACTGTTCGCCAAGGACGCCGCGTTCTTCCACGACAACTTCGCCGGCTCGCTCACCAAGCGGGTGCTGAGCTTCGCCTCCCGCTACGAGGAGTTCGTCGACACCATGACCTTCCAGGTCGTGGGCAGCCTCGTGCCGCTCCTCTTCGGCTCGGTGGTGCTGTGGCGCTACGAACCCCTCCTGGTCGCCGGACTCCTCGTGATGATCGCCGTGACGGGGCTGTGCGTGGTGCCCCTCATCCGCCGCCGTCAGGCACTCGTCGACGAGCGCGAGGAGGCGATCGCCCGGGTCTCGGGCCATGTCGCCGACAGCCTGATGAACATGGACACCGTCCGGGCCTTCGCGGCCGAGGAGCGCGAGGCGGCCGAGCACCGCTCCCGGGTGGCGGCGTCCCGGCGGCTCACCCTGCGCTCCTGGGACTACGGCAATCTGCGCATCGACACGTTCGTCGCGCCGATGTCCGTCCTGACCAACGCGCTCGGACTGCTGCTCGCGGTCACCCTCGGCGGGGGCGCGCACGGTGTGGAGGCGGTCGTGGTGGCCTTCACGTACTACGCCAACGCGACCAGGATCATGTTCGAGTTCAACCAGATCTACCGGCGTCTGGAGAGCGCCATGACGGAGGCCGCGCAGTTCACCGAGCTGCTGCTGACACCGCCGACCGTGCTCGACCCGGTCGCTCCGGAGCCGCTGCGGACCGGCGGGGCCGACGTCCGCTTCGAGCGGGTGACCTTCACCCACGGTGGCGCCGAGCCGCTGTTCACCGGGCTCGAACTGGACGTGCCCAGCGGGGCGAAGGTCGGTCTGGTCGGCCGGTCGGGCGGCGGCAAGACCACGCTCACCCGGCTGCTGCTGCGGATGACGGACATCGAGGGCGGCCGCATCCTGATCGGCGGCCAGGACATCAGCAGGCTGAGGCAGGCCGATCTGCGCAGCCAGATCGCGTACGTGCCGCAGGACCCGGCGATGTTCCACCGCACGCTGCGGGACAACATCGCCTTCGCCCGTCCGGACGCCACCGAGGCGGAGATCCGGCGAGCGGCCGAGGCGGCCCATGTCACGGAGTTCGCCGACGCGCTGCCCGACGGTTTCGCCACCATGGTCGGGGAACGTGGCATCAAGCTGTCCGGCGGCCAGCGCCAGCGGGTCGCCCTCGCCCGCGCGATCCTGCGTGACGCGCCGATCCTGCTGCTCGACGAGGCGACCAGCGCTCTGGACTCCGAGAGCGAGATCCTGGTCCAGTCGGCGCTGTGGCGGCTCATGGAACGGCGTACGGCGCTCGTGGTGGCGCACCGGCTGAGCACGGTCGCCACCATGGACCGGCTCGTCGTCCTCGACCGGGGAAAGATCGTCGAACAGGGCACGCACCAGGAACTGCTCGCGACGGACGGCGCCTACGCGAAGCTGTGGCGCCACCAGTCCGGCGGCTTCATAGACGACAGCCCGGCCACGGCCGACCGGCACTGAACCCCGGCGGGGGTCCCGGTGGGGACGGGGCCGGCCCGGGACATCGGGATCAGGGCGGTCGGCCCGTCGGGGGTCAGGCCGTGGCGTCGTGGCGCAGCGGTACCGTCCACTCCAGGACGGTGCCGCTCGGCTCGTTGGACGTCAGGGCGCAGCTGCCGCCCAGGTGCTCGGCGCGGGTGCCGATGTTGCCGAGCCCGCTGCGGCGGGTGACGTCGGGGCCGATCCCGCGCCCGTTGTCCGCCACCCGCAGCCGCAGCGCGGTGGCGGTGGCCTCGGCGGTGACCTCCACCGCGGTGGCCTCGGCGTGCCGGGCGACGTTGGACAGGGCCTCGCGCAGCACCGCGACCACGTGTTCCCGCTGCTCGTCGGACACGTCGGTGTCCAGCAGGCCGCTCATGCGCAGGGCCGGGGCGAAGCCCAGCGTCTCGGCCGCGCGGCCCACCTCGGTGACGAGCCGGGTGCGCAGGCCGGCGGTGGCGCCGGACCGGTCGCTCTCCCGCAGGGCGTAGATCGTGGACCGTACGACCTTGATCGTGTCGTCGAGGTCGTCCACCACCCGCTGCACGCGTTCGGCCACGTCGGGCCGGTCGGCGAGCCGGTTGAGCACCGACTGGAGGCTGAGCCCGCCCGCGAAGAGCCGCTGGATGGCCAGATCGTGCAGATCGCGTGCGATCCGGTCGCGGTCGTTGAGGACGAGCAGCTGTTCCGCGTCGCGCCGGTGCTCGGCGATCTCCAGGGCCAGCGCCGCATGGCCGGCGAACCCGGCGATCATGTCGACGGTGGCGTCGGGGAACACGGTGCCGCCCTGCCGGTTCGCCACCTGGAGCACGCCCCGCACCCGCTCGTGGGTGCCGAGCGGGATCACGAACGCCGGGCCGAGGTCGAGGACCGAAGCACTGCCCGTCCCGGTGCGCGGGTCCTGGCTGAGCGAGGGGCTGACGATCCGCTCGCCCGAGGCGTACACCTTGGCCGCCAGACTCGTGCCGTCGGGCAGGGTGAGCCCCCGCACCTGGTCGGCGTCGCGCCCCTCGGCCGACTCGATCACCAGGTCCGTGGTCCCGGTCAGCGGCAGCGCCAGCGTGACGAGATCGGCGTCGGACAGCTCCCGGACCGTGGCCGTGAAGGCGTGCAGGACGTCGACCGGGTCGGCGCCCGACAGCAGGGTGCGGGTCAGGTCGCTGCTCGCGGCCAGCCAGCGCTCACGGCGCCGGGCGTCGTCGTACAGACGGGCGTTGTCGATGGCCACGCCGGCCGCCGCGCCGAGCGTGCGCAGCACGGCCTCGTCCTCGGCGTCGAACTCCGCCCCGCCGTGCTTCTCCGTGAGGTACAGATTGCCGAAGATCTTGTCGCGGACCTGCACGGGGGTGCCGAGGAACGTGGTCATCGGGGGGTGGCCCGGCGGGAAGCCCACGGAGTCGGGGTGGTCGCTCAGGACGGGCAGCCGCAGCGCGTGCGGCTCGCGGATCAGCAGACCGAGGATGCCCTCTCCCCGGGGGTAGTGACCGATGCGGGCGATGGTCTCCTCGTCGATCCCCACCGTGATGAACTGCTTGATGCCGCCCTCGTCGCCGAGGACGCCGAGGGCGCCGTAGCGGCAGTCGACGAGCTGCACCGCGGACTCCACGATCTGCCGCAGCACGACGTCGAGGTCCAGGTCGCTGCCAATCGCGAGCACGGCTTCGAGAAGGGTGTGCACCCGGTTCTGGGTGCCGCGCACACGCTGGACCTGCTCCTGGAGGTCCTCCAGGAGGGCGTCGAGACGGAACTGCGGGGCCGCCGGCTCCTCCGGAAGATGTGCGCTCCGGTCCATTCGACATCCCCTCCACGTGCCGCCCGTCGAAGCCATGATGCCCGACCGCACGCCCCCGTGGTCGGGCACCTGTACGGAACGCGGCGACGGCTTCGGGGGTGGAGGGGAGGAACACGTGAGAATGGTTCAGATGGTCCCCGTACGTCCGCCGACGGCGCGGACGTGCGGCGTACGTCGGGGTCCGCCGCAGTCGGCTCAGGGTTCAGCGTTCGGGCAGCCAGTGGTGTTCGATCCGGTGCGAGGGGTGCCTTTCGGCCGGGTGCGTGTCGTCGACGCGGAAGGTCAGGCTGTTCATGACCCCGACGACACCGTCGACCCGCCACGTCAGCCGGATGGCCTCCGGGATCTCGCTGCGGTGCTCCAGCCGGCCCTCCAGCGTCACCACCCCCTCGCCGACCGAGACGATCACCGCGTGCGGGGGCAGCGACAGCGCCCGCCCGAGGACGTCTTCGGCGATCTCCCGGCGGATCTCCTCGTCCGTCCGCAGGA
This sequence comes from Streptomyces sp. f51, assembly GCF_037940415.1. Taxonomy (NCBI): domain Bacteria; kingdom Bacillati; phylum Actinomycetota; class Actinomycetes; order Kitasatosporales; family Streptomycetaceae; genus Streptomyces; species Streptomyces sp. f51. The sequence continues at coordinate 6,572,924 of NZ_CP149798.1, forward strand.
AGACCCGCAGCAGGTCACGGCGGGTGGCGATACCGATGAGACGGTCCTCCTCGTCCACCACCGGAAGCCGTTCGACGCGATGGCGCTCCATGACCCGGGCGGCGTCGGCCACCCGCTGCTCGGGATGCACGGTGATCGCCGGTGTGGACATCAGCTGCTCCGCGGTCGAGGGGCGGACCGCCCCGCCCCCGTCGGCCGCCGAGCGGCGCGCCGCCGCCCGCCAGGGACCGTCGCCGCCGGCCGGCCGGGGCAGCGCGCCGCACAGCGAGAACAGTCGGCGCCGCAGCGAGAACAGTCCCCGCCGCAGAGACGGCACTGCGCGGCGCTGCCAGGTCGGTCCGCGGCGCGGTGGGAGCGGTCCGCGGCGCGGTTCCCGTTCGCTGCCGGACCGCAGGGCCCGTACCCGCAGCAGATCGGTCTCCGAGATCACGCCGACGACCTTGTCGTCGTCGTCCACGACCGGCAGCCCGCTGATCCGGTACCGGTCCAGGAGCCGGGCCACGTCCTTGAAGGACATCTCCCTGCGCGCCCCGACGACCTCGCTGGTCATCACCTGCCCGACGATGAGGGTCATCTCGCCATCTCGCTTCCTGCTCGGACGGCTTCCCAGCGTGCCCGGCCGGCGCGCGCGGGAGCAGGGGCCGACCGTCCTCGGCCGGGGGCCGGACCGTCCCCGCGGGCGGGACGTAGGACCCGGGCGGGTCGAGGGTCCGGGCGGGTCGAGGGGCGGGCGGGTCGGGGGTCCGTGCGGGTCCGAGGCCCCGGCCCGGCCCCGCGTTCACCCGCGCTTCAGACCGACCCCGCCGTACAGGGACACCGGCTCGTCGCCGATCGGGGTCTCGCCCTCCGCGAGCCCGGGACGCCAGTCCTTCACCGATACGACACCCGGCTCGACCAGGTCCAGGCCCTCGAAGAAACGGCTCACCCCGGCGTGCGAGCGGCCCACCAGGGTGACGCCGCCGCGCGCGTACGCCTCGATGCCCCGCCGGACCTCCTCGGGCTCGAAGTCGGCGGTCATCGCGGACAGCGACAGGAAGCTGCCGGGCGCCAGCGCGTCGACCAGGGTCCCGACCAGCTCGTACGCCCCGCCCTCGTCGGCGATGAAGTGCATCAGCGCGATCAGCGACAGGCCCACGGGACGGTCGAGGTCGAGCACGCGCGCGGCCTCGGCGAGGATCTTCCCCGGCTCGCGCACGTCCGCCTGGACGTACTCCGTCCTGCCCTCCGTCGTGCCGCGCAGCAGCGCCTCCGCGTGGGCGAGGACGATCGGGTCGTTGTCGACGTACACCACCCGCGCGTCCGGTGCGGTGCGCTGTGCGATCTGGTGGAGGTTGGGCTCGGTGGGAATGCCGGTGCCGATGTCCAGGAACTGGCGGATTCCCGCCGTACGGACGAGGTGCCGGGTGGCGCGCTGCATGAACCACCGGTTGCTGCGGGCGGCCCGTTTGGCTCCCGGATCACGCGCCGTGATCTGCTGCCCGAGCCGCTCGTCGACCGGGTAGTTGTCCTTGCCGCCCAGATACCAGTCGTACACCCGGGCCGGATGCGGCCTGGTGGTGTCGATCCCGTCCGCGGTGGACCCCGTCCCCGTCATACGACAACTCCCCGCTCGGCTCGGCCTGTTCACCCCGTCGGCCCGGGTTCGATGGGGTGCGCGAGCAGTCTGCCATCCGGGCCGGGGGCGGAGCGGGCGGCCGTCGATCCCCGGCCACCGTCCCGGTCCCGGAGCCCGCGGGGAGATTCCGTACGAGCCCGGCCGTTCGGGGCGGACGGGCGGACGCGGGGACACGGGCGGCGGGGGGATCTTCCCAAGCGTCCGGCGCGGGGCTATAGTCCAAAACTAGCAGTGCTAATTAATACTGTTGCTGGCTTGTGCTCATCACCGTCCGGTGCCCGGTCGCCGGTGTCCGTCAGGAGTCCTGTCGTGCGTCCCGTCCACTTCGCGGCCGCCCGCCGCACCCCCATCGGCAAGCTGCGCGGCGCCCTGTCCTCCGTGCGGCCCGACGACCTCGCCGCGCACGTCGTCCGCGGCCTGGTCGCCGAGGTGCCCGCTCTGGACCCGGCCCGCGTCGACGACGTCTACTGGGGCGCGGCCAACCAGGCCGGCGAGGACAACCGCAACGTCGCCCGGATGGCCGCGCTGCTCGCCGGACTTCCCGACAGCGTGCCCGGTGCCACCGTCAACCGGCTCTGCGCGTCCGGCCTCGAAGCCATCACCACCGCGGCCCGCGCCATCGCCTCGGGCGAGGCCGACATCGTGCTCGCCGGCGGCTCCGAGTCGATGAGCCGGGCCCCCTTCGTGCTGCCCCGCCCGGACGAGGCGCTGCCGCACCGCATCGAGACCGTCGACACCCGGCTCGGCTGGCGGCTGGTCAACCCGGCGATGAAGGACCTGCACGGCGTCCTGTCCATGGGCGAGACCGCGGAGGAGGTCGCCGCGCGGTACGGCGTCTCGCGCGAGCGGCAGGACGCGTTCGCGCTCCGCAGCCACCAGCGTGCCGCCGACGCCCGCAAGAACGGGTACTTCGCCTCCGAGCTGCTCCCCTTCGAGCGCCCCGACGGTGTGGTCGTCGACAGCGACGAATGCGTACGGGAGGACACCTCGCTCGACAAACTGGCCCGCCTCAAGCCGGTGTTCCGAGCCGGAGGCACGGTCACCGCGGGCAACGCCTCGCCGATGAACGACGGAGCCGCCGGTGTGCTGCTGGTCAGCGAGGAGGCCCTGAACGAACTCGGGCTTGAATCGCTCGGCCGCTACGCCGCCGGGGCCTCGGCCGGCGTCCATCCCGACGTCATGGGCATCGGCCCGGTGCCCGCGACCCGCAAGGCGCTCGCCCGTGTCGGCTGGAGCGTCGCCGACATCCAGGAGGCCGAGTTCAACGAGGCGTTCGCCGCCCAGGCCCTCGCCTGCGTGGACCAGCTCGGCATCGACCCCGACCTCGTCAACCCGACCGGCGGCGCCATCGCCCTGGGCCACCCGCTCGGTGCCTCGGGTGCCCGCATCCTGACCACCCTGCTGCACCGCATGCGCCGTACGGGCGCCGAGCGCGGGCTGGCCACGATGTGCGTGGGCGTGGGGCAGGGCAGCGCGGTCCTGGTCGAGCGCCACTGACGAACGGGCCCTGGAGCGGGGGCCGGGGGCGCCGGGCGGGTCCGGTGTCCCCGGCCGGCCAGGGAAACCCCGGTGGGACCCTCGCCCCGGGGGCGGGAAGCGTGGGCATAGCATCGGCCCCCGCATGAACACGATGACGCTCTGGCACATATCCATCGGGGAGTTCACGGCGCTCGCCGCCGCGGCTCTCCTCGTCGGCTTCTCCAAGACGGCCGTCAGCGGCGCCAACACGGTCAGTCTGGCGGTCTTCGCCGCCGTGCTGCCCGCCCGCGCCTCGACGGGCGTCCTGCTGCCCCTCCTGATCGTCGGGGACCTGCTGGCCGTCGCCACCTACCGGCGCCACGCCCACTGGCCCACGCTGTGGCGGCTGTTCCCCGCGGTCGCCGCCGGTGTCGTCCTCGGCACCCTGTTCCTGGTGTGGGCGGACGACGGGATCGTACGGGCCTCCATCGGCGCGACCCTGCTGCTGATGACCGCTATCACGCTGTGGCGCCGCCGGGCCGCCGTCCGGGACGAGGAACCCGACGCGGTCGTGACCCGGGCGGGCCGTGTCAGGGCGCGCTCCTACGGTGTCCTCGGCGGCTTCACCACCATGGTCGCCAACGCGGGCGGCCCGGTCATGTCGATGTATCTCCTCTCGGCTGGCTTCCGGAAACTGGGCTTCCTCGGCACCTCGGCCTTCTTCTTCCTGATCGTCAACGTCGCCAAGCTGCCGTTCAGCGCGGGCCTCGGCCTGATCGACGGCCGTTCGCTGCTGCTGGACGCGGCGCTGGCCGTCTTCGTGGTGCCGGGGGCGTTCCTCGGCAAGTGGGCGGTCAAGCGCATCAACCAGCTGCTCTTCGAGCGTCTGGTGATCGCGGCGACGGTGGTCGGCGGCGTACAACTGCTGCTGCGCTGACCTTCGTTCGCGGCCCCCGTCGCCCCGGCGTGGCCCGTCAGCGGGTCGCGGCCGACGTCAGCTCCTGGGGCCGGTCGGGCAGCCCTTGTGTCAGGTCCTCGACCAACAGCCGTTTGGCGATCGTGTCGACGGCGGCGCGCAGCTCCGCGCCGGACGGTCGGCCGAGATCCTTCTCGACCCGCCCGGCGAGCCATCGGCCCCAGGCCTGGCCGATGACCTGTGCCTCCCGCTCACCCGCCGCCGTGTGCGAGAACAGCGATCCGTGCCGGGTCAGATACCCCTCGTCGACCATCCGCTGGAAGACCGGGACGAGCACCTCGGGTGGCAGCCTGCGCCGGGCGGCGATCAGCGCGAGATTGGCGTGGCCGACCATGCGGGTGAACAGCTCCACCTGCATCACGGCCCAGGCTCCCGCCACATCCAGCCGGGTGTCGGAGTCCAGCACGATCCGGCGCGCGGTGTTCATCTCCGTGGTGCCGATGATCTTCCCGACGGCGGCCTCCAGCAAGCGCCGGGAGTCGGCGGTGGACGGTGACGCGAACCCCTCGCCCATGTCCGTCGACCCCATGCGCGCGCTGTCGCGCAGCTCCACCTGCTTGAGGAACAGCGCCACGACGAAGCCGAGGACCGCGACCGGAACCGTCCACAGGAAGACGGTGTGAATGGTGTCGGCGTACGCGTCGACGATGGGCGCCGCCGCCTGTGCCGGCAGTCTGTGCAGCCCCTCCGGGCTCTGCGCGGCCCGGGCGATGACCGCGGGCGGTGCCGCACCGGTCGCCGCGGCGGCCCTGACGCCTTCGGCCAGGTTGGGCTTCAGCGCGTTGGTGTAGATCGTGCCGAACACGGCCGTGCCGAACGAACTGCCCAGCGTACGGAAGAAGGTGACCCCGGAGGTCGCGGTGCCGAGGTCGGTGTACTCGACGGTGTTCTGCACGGCGATCGTCAGCACCTGCATGCACAGCCCGATCCCGGTGCCGAGCACGAACATGTACAGCGACTCCCGCCACGCCCCGGTGCCCGGCCCCATGCGGGACATCAGATAGAGCCCGACCGCCATCACGAGGGAGCCGACGATGGGGAAGATCCGGTACTGCCCGGTCTTGCTCACCACGTTGCCGCTGAAGACCGACGCGATGAGCAGTCCCAGGACGAGCGGCAGCGTGCGCACTCCGGAGACGGTGGCCGAGTCCCCGTCGACGTACTGGAGATAGGTCGGCAGATAGGTCATCGCGCCGAGCATCGCGAAGCCCACGATGAAGCTGAGGATCGAGCAGACCGTGAACACCGGGTTGGAGAACAGCCGCATCGGCAGCATCGGTTCGGCCGCACGGGTCTCGACCCAGCAGAACAGCGCGAGCGCGATCAGGCCGCCGACGAACAGGCCGATGATGGCGGGCGATCCCCAGGCGTACTCGTTGCCGCCCCAACTCGTCGCCAGGATCAGGGCGCTGGCCCCGACCGCGACCAGGGCGATGCCCAGGTAGTCGATGACGGGACGGGTCACCGACTTCACCACGGGAATGGTGCGCGCCGCCGCGATCACCACCAGGATCGCGAGGGGTACGTTGATGTAGAACGCCCAGCGCCAGGTCAGATGGTCGGTGAACAGACCGCCGAGCAGCGGTCCGATGACGGTGGCCACACCGAAGACGGCACCGATCGCGCCCTGGTACTTGCCCCGTTCGCGCAGCGGGATGACATCCGCGATCAGCGCCATGGAGGTCACCATCAGACCGCCGGCGCCCACGCCTTGCAGTCCGCGCCAGGCGATCAGCAGCGACATGTTCGTGGCGAGTCCGCACAGGAACGACCCCGTGATGAAGATGATCGCCGACGCCTGGAAGACGATCTTGCGGCCGAACAGATCGCCGAACTTGCCGACGAGCACGGTCGCCACGGTCTCCGCCAGCAGGTACGCGGTCACCACCCAGGACATGTGGGCGGCACCGCCCAGGTCCGACACGATCGTCGGCAGCGCGGTGCCCACGATCGTCTGGTCCAGCGCGGCGAGCAGCAGTCCGAGCGCGATCGTCACGAACACGATGTTGCGGCGGCGGCTGTCGAGCACCGGCGGCCCGGGTGCCGCCGCCGGGACCGGCGCGGTGTCCTCGGTGATCGTCACAAGGGCCACCCTCACACCGGTCGCCGTCCCGTGCATGCGGGGCGAGCCGCCCGGTGTACGGGCCGGACGCCCTACGTGGCCGGATTCCTGCGCAGCAGATAGGTGTCCATGATCCATCCCTTGCGTTCGCGGGCCTCGGCGCGCAACCGCTCGATCCGGGGGGCGGCCTCGGCCAGTGGACCGGAGACGAGGATCTCGTCGGGGGTGCCGATGTAGGCCCCCCAGTAGATGTCCATGTCCTCGTCCGCGTACTGCCGGAACCTCTGGTGGGCGTCGAGCATCACGACCACGTCGTCCACCCCGTCCGGGAAGCCCTCGGCGAGACGCCGTCCGGTGGTGATCTGCACCGGCCGCGCGACCCGGTTCAGCCCGGTGCGATGCCGGGCGACGAGCGCCGAGACACTGCTGATGCCGGGCACCACGTCGTACGAGAACGCCACCGTGCCCCGGTCCAGGATCTCCTCCAGGATGCCGAGCGTGCTGTCGTACAGGGCGGGGTCGCCCCACACCAGGAACGCGCCGCTCTCGTCCTCGCCCAGTTCGTCGGTGATCAGCCGCTCGTAGATGCCGGCCCGGGCCGTGCGCCAGTCCCCGACGGCGGGCGAGTACGCCGAGCCGCCCGCGGTCCGGTCCCGGTCCGGGTCGCGCGCCTCGACCAGGCGGTACGACCCCTCGGGTACGTGCGCGTCGAGGATGTCGCGGCGCAGCCGGACCAGGTCCGACTTCACCTCGCCCTTGTCCAGGATGAAGAACACGTCCGTGCTCCTCAGCGCCTTGACCGCCTGAAGCGTGAGCTGATCGGGGTCGCCCGCGCCGATGCCGATGACATGAATCTTTCGCACACCGAGAGTCTGCCGCACGCCACCGACCGCGGACGCACCGGCCGGGACCCCGGGCCCGCGCCCGCCCCGACACCGGCCCGCGTGTGGCCCGGATGCCCGATGGCCAGGCGTCGGGCAGGCGTCCGGCGGACGACCGGGCGCTCTCACCGCCCCCGCCGCGTACCCTCGTCAGCCGGCCCCGCCGCGTACCCTCGTCAGCCGGCCCCGCCGCGCAGCCGGGGCGATTCCCGTGCCGCGTCGACCCGTTCGTCGCCGCTCTCGACGACGGCCGCCAACTCCCTCGCCCAGCGGATGACTTCGGCGAGGTCCAGGTCGTAGGGCCGTGGCCGTCCGGTCGTGGCCGTCCACTCCTCGACCGCCCCGGCGCCGCGCCGCAGCAGCCGGGCGCCGCCCGTCGCGTTCCCCCGCGCCGCGTGGGTGAGGCCCACGGCGAGCTGGGCCAGCCCGCGCCAGAGCCCGCGCTCCTCCTCGGGACCCGACTTCCAGGCGTCCTCGAAGACCTCGTGCGCGTGGAACGGCCGGCCCGCGTCCAGCAGCGCCTGAGCCTCGGCGACCGTGCGCACGGGACGGCGCACGACGCCCTCGGGCGCCCGTTCCACCCCGGCCTCGCCGTACGGCAGCGGGCGCCCCAGTCCGTCGCGGGGCCGGGCGTTCCGTGCCCGCCCCTCGGCGTCCCTGTCGCGTCCGCCGGCTCGCCGCGTCTCAGATGTCCCGGTCATACGCCGATTGTCGCGCGCCCCGTCCCCCTGCGGAGCGGCCCCCCGGCGTGGGGTAAAGTTCTGTTCGCACGATCACGCGGGGAACCGCGGGTGAGGGCACCGGGACGTGGCGCAGCTTGGTAGCGCACTTGACTGGGGGTCAAGGGGTCGCAGGTTCAAATCCTGTCGTCCCGACAGAGGTTTACCTCATTGTCGCAGGTCGGAGGCCGTCTTCTCAGAGATGAGAGGGCGGCCTCCGGCGTCTTTCCTGTTCGGCCCAGATCGCCTTGCCCCGGCCACCGCCCCTGACCCCCCAGCGGCGGCTGAGCTGCGCGGTGATGAAGAGCCCGCGCCCGTTCTCGTCCGTCTCCAGGGCCCGGCGCAGGTGCGGAGCGGTGCTGCTGTCGTCGGTGACTTCGCAGGTGAGGGTCTCGCCGAGGATCAGACGCAGCTGGATCGGCCCCTCGGCGTACCGGACGGCGTTGGTCACCAGCTCGCTGACGATGAGCGCGGTGTCGTCGACGAGGTCGGCGGCGACGCCCCAGCCTGCCAGCTGGGCGGCCGCGGCCTGCCGCGCCCGGGAGACGTTCGCGGGGCTGTTGGCGAACGTCCAGGTGTTGGTCTGGTCGGGGCCGAGCGTGTGCGTGCGGGCCAGGAGCAGGAAGGCGTCGTGGTGGAGCCGGTCGGCCCCCAGGTCGCGGGTGAGGGAGTCGCACAGCGCCTGGAGGGACCCGTCCGGCGCTGTGACGGCGCCCGCGATCAGGTCCTCGAGCGAACGGGCCGTGTCCGCGGCGCCGCCCAGGAGCGCGTTGTTGTAGAGCAGCAGCGTGGTGCCCGTGGGCAGGGCGCGCTCCGTGACCCGGTAGAGGGCGATGTCCCGGCCCAGCGGAGGGCCGGGTGCGATGTCGAGGGCTTCGACCTCTCCGCCCCGGTGCAGCAGGACGGGTGCCGGGTGCCCGGCGCTCGCCGCCGTACAGAGGCGGGTGACGGGGTCGTACACCAGGTACAGGCAGCTGGCCGGGGCCGTGTCGCGCGGGGGGAGGTCGGGCGTGCCGGCCAGCACCGGCTGGGGGCGGCTGGCGAGGTCGTGCAGCCGTTCCAGGATCTCGTCGGGTGGCAGGTCCAGGTCGGACAGCGCTTCGATCGCGGCGCGCAGTTCGCCCATGGCCGCGGGATCGGCGGTGTCCGCAGAGCCGGCGGTGTCCCCGGCGACGAGCGCGATCCTGGCCCCGGACAGGGGGATGACGTCGAACCACGCGCCGCCCGTGCCCGCGGGCAGATAGGCGTGGGCGAGGTCGACCGCGGCGGCTCCCGGCGTCGCCGGATGGGCGAGGCGGCCGGTGAGGATGCGGGATGTGGAGCGTTCGCGTCCGTACTGGCGGGCGTTGTCCAGACAGAGCGCGGCATGCGTGGTCAGCTGCTCCGCCAGGGCCAGGTCCTTGTCGTCGAACGGGGTCGGGGCGCGCCACCGGTAGAAGCAGGCGAGTCCGAGCACGAGGCCGCGGGCCCGGATGGGGACGAGCAGGATCGAGTGCACGCCCGCGGTCAGGATCCGGGCGTCACGCCGTCGCTCCGGGTCGAGCCAGGGGGCGTCCTGGTCCAGCCGCCCGATCAGCTTGGGCGCCAGTGTGTCCAGGGCGGTCCGGTAGGGCGTGCCGGGCGGATAGGTGGTGATCTCTCCCACCTTGGGTACGCCCTGGTGCTCGGGACCGGCGACCGAGCGGAATCCCGCGCGTCGCAGGGCCGCCTCCCGTTCGCGGGAGTCCGGGGTCGGCGCGTGGCCGCGCAGCACGGTGTCGTAGACGTCGATGGTCACGGTGTCGGCCAGACGGGGGACGGCCAGGTCGCAGAACTCGGCGGCGGTGCGGAACACGTCCAGCGTGGTGCCGACCCGGGTGGCCGACTCGTTCAGCAGCCGCAGACCCGCCTCGGCGCGTACCCGGGCGGTGATGTCGGTCAGCGCGGCGGCTACCCCGACCACGGTCCCGTCGGGGCGCTGGAGCCGGAGCACGGCCACCGAGACGACCGCCTCGACGCCGGGTTCGAGCCGGCTGCGGAGCCGGACGGGCAGGTCGAACACGGGACGGCCCGATTCCAGTACGCGCCGTGCCGTCTGCTCGATGACGGCACGGTCGGCGACGTCGAACGCCCGGAGGATCGCGGAAAGCGACCGCCCGACCATGCGATCGGTCGGGAAGTCGCGCATCAGGCGCGCGGCCGTGTTCACCCGTACCAGCCGCAGACGCGCGTCGTACACGTGCAGACCGGCCGGGGACCGGGAGAACAGCGCGTCCAGGAGCGCGTCACCCAGGTCCTCGTCCGTCGGGTCGGCCTTCGAACGGTGTCCATCCCTCACGACGGAACGCCTCTTCGCTGAGTCGGTACGGTGCCTCGTCCCGATCCAACCCCCGCCCGGCGACCGCTGCCACCGGAGCGCCGCGGACCGGCGGCCCGTGGCGTCCGTGGAGGCCCCGGGTCAGCCGATCCGTCCGACGTGCGCCAGCGCCTGCCGCAGCAGCACGCCGTGACCGCCCGGCATGTCGTCCGTGACCACGGGGGAGGCGGCCTCCTCCGGGCTGAACCAGACCAGGTCGAGGGCGTCCTGGCGGGGACGGCAGTCGCCGGTGACCGGCACGATGTACGCCAGGGACACGGCGTGCTGGCGCGGGTCGTGGAACGGCGTGACCCCCAGCGTCGGGAAGTACTCGGCGACGGTGAAGGGCTGGAGCGAGGCCGGGATCCGGGGCAGGGCCACCGGTCCGAGGTCCTTCTCCAGATGGCGCAGCAGGGCGTCGCGGACCCGCTCGTGGTGCAGCACCCGTCCGGAGACGAGGGTGCGGCTGACCGTCCCGTCCGGACCGATGCGGAGCAGGAGCCCGATGTGGGTGACCTCGCCGTTGTCGTCGACGCGTACGGGGACGGCCTCGACGTACAGGATCGGCATGCGGGCGCGGGCCGATTCCAGTTCGTCGCGGGACAGCCAGCCGGGCGTGGTTTCGGTCAAGTCAGACATTGCTTGATCATACTTTCCGTGCGTCCGGTGCGGGCGTGATGCTCCAGGTCAACGATGCCTCACGGAAAGGGTCATTGTGTGTTCTTCGGAATCGGCCACGGTGTTTCGGCCCGCCCGGCCGGACACGGCACGGGGGTTCGCCGGCCGGGGACCGCGCGCCCCCGCCGCCTCGTAGCCTGGGGCACGCCCGGCAGCGCGGCCGGCGGGACCACGGGAGCGGTATGGCCATGGAATTCAGCACGGGGATCACCGACGCCGTCGCCGAGAGCTTCGCCGGAGCGCCCGATCCGAGGCTGCGCGAGTTGCTCGGCGCGCTCACCCGCCATCTGCACGCCTTCGTCCGCGAGACACGGCCCACGACGGGGGAGTGGGAGAGCGCCATAGCCTTCCTGACCGCGACCGGACGCATGTGCACGGACACCCGGCAGGAGTTCATCCTGCTGTCGGACGTGCTCGGTGTGTCCATGCTGGTCGAGACCCTGAACGGCCACGACGACCCGGGCGCGACGGAGTCGACGGTCCTCGGTCCCTTCCACCTGACGCGGTCCCCGGTGAGGGAACTCGGCGCGAGCATCGACCTGGTGGGTACCGGCGAGCCCTGCGTGGTCAGCGGCCGGGTGCTGTCCCGGGACGGCACTCCGCTGCCCGGCGCGGTCCTCGACGTGTGGCAGGCGGACGGTGAGGGCTTCTACGACGTTCAGCGGCCGGACCTCCAGCCCCCCGGCAACGGCCGCGGGCTGTTCACCACGGACGCCGAGGGCCGGTTCCGGTTCCGCACCTGTGTGCCGAGCCCGTACCCGATCCCCGTCGACGGCCCGGTCGGCGCCCTGCTCGGGGCGACCGGACGCCACCCCTGGCGCCCCGCCCACATCCACTTCATCGCCTCCGCCGAGGGCCACGCCCCCGTCACCACGCACATCTTCGTGGCGGGCAGCCCCTATCTGGACTCCGACGCCGTCTTCGCCGTGAAGCGCAGCCTCGTCCAGGACTTCACCGAGACCGACGACCCCTCACTGGCCCGGGAGTTCGGCGTCGCGAACCCCTTCCGACACGCCCGCTTCGACCTCGTACTGGAGCCTGCATGACCACCCCGCTCGACTTCACCCACGAGACCCGGCCCGCCCGGGTCGTCTTCCGGCCCGGCGCCTCGGTGACCGCCACACCGGGGGAGGCCGCGCGGCTCGGCCTGCACCGGGCGCTCGTGGTGTGCGGGAGCCGGGGCACGGAGGCCGCGCAGGCGGTCGCGGACGCGCTGGGCGACAGCTGCGTGGGGGTCCACTCCGGTGCCCGGATGCACGTCCCGGTCGAAGTCGCCGACGAGGCCGTCGAGGTGGCGCGGGCGACGGGTGCCGACGGGTGTGTCGCCGTCGGCGGCGGCTCCGCGATCGGTCTGGGCAAGGCGATCGCGCTGCGCACCGGTCTGCCGCTGATCGCGGTGCCCTCCACCTACTCGGGCTCCGAGATGACGTCCGTGTGGGGCCTGACCGAGCAGGGCGTCAAACGCACCGGACGCGACTCCTCCGTACAGCCGCGCTGCGTCGTCTACGACCCGGACCTCACCCTTGGGCTCCCGGTCCCCCTCTCGGTGACCAGCGGGGTCAACGCCATCGCCCACGCGGTCGAGGCGCTGTACGCCCCGGACGCCTCCCCGCTGGTCTCGCTGATGGCGGAGGAGGGGGTACGGGCGATGACCGGCGCGCTTCCCGGCGTGGCCGCCGACCCCGGCGATCCGCGGGCGCGCGGCCGGGCCCTGTACGGCGCCTGGCTCTGCGGTTCCTGCCTCGGCGCGACGACCATGGGCCTGCACCACAAGCTGTGCCACGTCCTCGGCGGCACCTTCGGCCTGCCGCACGCCGAGACCCACACCGTGGTCCTGCCGTACACGCTCGCCCACAACGCGGCCGCCGCGCCCGAGGCGATGGCCGTCCTGGCGCGCGCCCTGGGCGCCGACGACGTACCCCGCGCTCTCCAGGAGCTCGCGGTGAGCCTCGGCGCTCCCCGTACGCTCGCCGAACTCGGTCTGGAGGAAGGTGACTTGGCCCGTGCGGCGGCCCAGGTCGCGGCGGAACCCTTCTCCAACCCCCGTGAGGTGACCGCGAGCGGCGTCCTCGGGCTGCTGACGGCCGCGTACGAGGGATGGGAGCCGCGGAGCGGGGTCGCGTAGCGGCACCGCCCACCGTAACCAGGTCGCAGAGGGGGGTAGTTGGGCGCGGGGTGGTTTTCAGAGCCACCCAACTCGCATGTCCGTGGCTCCTGTTGGGCATCCGTCATCGCTCCGACACCCGCGGACTCTGGTGTTTTTCCCGTGCGCCCGGGAGGCTGACCCGGGCATGCCAAGACGACCGCCTGGTCTGCCCCGCCCCCACGCCGCGGTCGACCTGGAGGAAGCAGTGACAAGAAGCTCGCGGGCCCGCACGATCCCGCTCGTCCTCGGCAGCGCCGTCGCACTGGTCGTCGCCTTCCCGGGCAACGCCCTCGCCGACCCGCCCACGGCCCTGCCCGGGAACGCGGACGCACTGGAGAGCACGTTCCAGCCGGCCTTCGACTACGACACCGACGGCTGCTACCCGACCCCGGCCATCGGCCCGGACGGGACGATCAACCCCGGCCTCAAGCCCTCCGGGGCGCTCAACGGCCACTGCCACGACCCCTGGGACCTCGACAACACCAACGGGTACTCCCGCGAGAAGTGCAACAACGGCTGGTGCGCCATCATCTACGGCCTCTACATGGAGAAGGACCAGGCCGTCGTCGGCAGCGGGCTCGGCGGGCACCGCAACGACTGGGAACACGTCGTGGTGTGGGTCCAGGACAACGAGGCGAAGTACGTCTCCACGTCGGCGCACGGCAACTTCAACATCTACAACCGGGACCGGATCCGCTGGGACGGAACCCACCCCAAGGTCGTCTACCACAAGGACGGCATCGGCACGCACTGCTTCCGGCCCGCCAACACCAACGACGAGCCGCCGGAGAACGCCCACCACACCTGGCAGTTCCCGACCCTGGTCGGCTGGAACGGCTACCCCGCAGGACTCCGCGACAAGCTGACCTCGTACGACTTCGGCAGCGCCCACTTCGGCCTCAGGGACGACAGCTTCAACTCCCACCTGGCGAAGGCGAAGCCGGCCGGCATCGCCTTCGACCCCAACGCCTGACCGGCCCCGGGACCCCCGGCCCCTCCGTCGCCGGACGGCGCCGAGCCCCCGCGCCGTCCGGCACCGACCCCTGCTGCGCTGCGGCGATGACCGTGTGTGTGCGGACGTCCACCGACGTGCGGTAGGGTTCGGGTGCGCGAACACGCGGGCCACCGCGTGCGAGACGCATCGGGACGTGGCGCAGCTTGGTAGCGCACTTGACTGGGGGTCAAGGGGTCGCAGGTTCAAATCCTGTCGTCCCGACTGAAGAAGTCGTGGCCGGAGGCCGTATCGGACATCCGATACGGCCTCCGGCCGTTCCGCGTGCCCCGCGGGTGACGGCGCTCGCGCCGACCACCCGCGAGGGGCGCGTCAGGCCTGGTCCAGCAAGGTGAGCAGGGCCTTGCGCAGCGTCGTCCTCGGGTCCTTCGACGGCCCCTCGGACCGCCAGGCGACGAAGCCGTCGGGGCGGACCAGCACCGCGCCCTCCGCGCCCACCCCGTGGACCTGCGCCCAGTCCGTGTCGCCCGCCGGCACCAGGTCCGCCTCGGGCCCGCCGCCGATCCGGTACGAGTCGAGCGGGACCGACAGCTGACGGGCCGTGTCCTGCGCCGCCTCGTGCCAGGCACCGGCCCCGTCCGCCGAGCTCAGCAGCACCATGGAACGCTCGTACAGATCCAGGGAGGAGATCCGCGCGCCGGCGCGGGTCAGCCACAGATGCGGCGCCCTGCTCCCCGGCTCGCCCGTCAGCCGTACGCCCTCGGGCACCACAGGCGCGGTCGTGTCGGCGCCGAGGACCGCGCCCCGCGGGTAGCGGTACGCGAGCGCCACGTTGAGGATCCCGCCCTTCCTGCCGCCGGGGCCGCCCTGCCCGGTCGCGCCCGGCTCCGGGGTGTACCCGGGGTGGCTGTGCTCGACCGAACGCGACGAGGCACGCGCGCTCGTCGCCTCCGCGACCGGCCGGCGCTCGGCGTCGTAGGACTTCAGCAGCCCTGGACCCGCCCAGCCCGCCAGCACCGCGGACAGCTTCCAGGCGAGGTTGTGGGCGTCCTGGATACCGGTGTTGGAGCCGAACGCCCCCGTCGGGGACATCTCGTGGGCCGAGTCGCCGGCCAGGAACACCCGCCCCTGCGCGTACCGTTCGGCGACCCGCTCGGCCGCGTGCCAGGCCGCCCGGCCGGTGATCTCCACATCCAGATCCGGTACGCCGACGGCCCGCCGGATGTGCTCCACACACCGCTCGTCCGTGAACTCCTCCAGCGTTTCCCCGTGTTCGGGGTGCCAGGGAGCGTGGAAGACCCAGTGCTCCTTGTTGTCCACGGGCAGCAGGGCGCCGTCCGCCTCCGGGTCGGTCAGGTAGCAGACGATGAACCGCCGGTCCCCGACGACCTCCGCGAGACCGCGCGAGGTGAACGTGAGGCTCACGTTGTGGAACAGGTCGCCAGGACCGGTCCGGCCGATGCGCAGCGTGTCCCGGATGGGGCTGCGCGGACCGTCCGCCGCGACGAGATAGTCCGCGCGGATCGTCGTGTGCTCGCCGGTCTCCCGGCTCTTGACCTTCGCCGTCACCCCCTCGGAGTCCTGCTCGAAGGACATCAGCTCGGTCGAGAACCGCAGATCGCCGCCCAGCTCCGCGGCGCTCTTCAGCAGGACCGGTTCGAGGTCGTTCTGGCTGCACAGGCACCACGCCCCCGGGCTGAACCGGGCCAGTCCGCCGCCGGGGTCGATCTCCTTGAACAGCCACTCACCGGCGTCGCCCACCAGGGTCGGCGTCTGGAGGATGCCGTGGTTGTCGGCGAGCACGGACGCCGCCTCCTCGATGCGCCGCTGCACCCCGGCCACCCGGAAGATCTCCATGGTGCGCACGTTGTTGCCGCGCCCGCGCGGATGCCTCGACGTACCCGCGTGCCGCTCGACCAGGATGTGCGGCACGCCGAGGCGCCCGAGGAACAGCGAGGTCGAGAGGCCCACCAGTGAGCCGCCGACGATGAGGACGGGCGTGTGGAGACCGTTCTCGCCGGCCTCTTCGAATCGGTTCATCGATTGCCTCCAGCGCCCCCTTGGACGCGAGTCAGGGATGGGATGCAGATTCCATGCCCGGTGCGGGCCGGTTCGCGCGGCAGGGGCACCCGGATGGCGCGCGGTTCACTCGCCTGACCCGTGGGGCTCGCGCGGTCCCGGGTACGCGGCAACGATCAGCACATGGCGGCCCCGGCGTTTCGGATACCGCGGTCGTTCCGGACTTCCGTGACGAAGAAGAGAGGTATGCCGCAATGTCCAACTCGGGACGTATCGCGCAGTCGGCCTTCGACGGCTCGAAGCTGCGGGTGATCCTGCTGCTCGACCTGTACGAGGGCGCACAGCAGCAGTTCCTCGACGCCTACGAGCTCATGCGCAACCAGGTCGCCTCGGTCCCCGGTCACATCAGTGACCAGCTCTGCCAGTCGATCGAGAACCCCTCGCAGTGGCTCATCACCAGCGAGTGGGAGAGCGCACCGCCCTTCCTCGCCTGGGTGAACAGCGAGGAGCACGTCGAGACCGTCCGGCCCATGCACAGCTGCGTCCGGGACACCCGGTCGATGCGCTACAGCATCCTGCGCGAGACCAGCCCCGCCGAGCCGCTCACCCCGGAGACGGCCAGGTCGGCCCTCCAGGTCGAGGCCCGCGAGGGCAAGGGAGTCGCGCGCCACGCACTCACCTTCACCGTCAAGCCCGGATCCGAGTCGAAGGTCGCGGAGATCCTGGCCGGCTACGAGTCGCCCGAGGCCAAGGTCGACGACACCACCCGGCTGCGCCGCACCTCGCTGTTCATGCACGGCAACCGGGTCGTACGGGCCGTGGAGGTCGAGGGCGACCTCCTGGCAGCGCTGCGCCACGTGTCGCGCCAGCCCGAGGTCCGCGCCGTCGAGGAGGCCATCAATCCCTACCTGGAGCAGGACCGGGATCTGAGCGACCCCGACTCGGCCCGGGTCTTCTTCACCCGTGCCGCGCTGCCCGCCGTGCACCACGTGGTCTCCGGCCGCGAGGAGCCCGCCAAGGTGACCCGGCACGCGCTGTTCTACCCGGCCAGGCCCGGCTGCGGCATGGAACTGGCCCGGCTGCTCGCCCACCAGGACGAGGCCGCGGCCGACGACAGGAACAGCCCCGTGTACAGCAGCACCGTCTTCCAGCGCGACGACATCGTGGTGCGGCTCATCGACATCACCGGCGACCTCGACCGCGACCCCGTCGCCTCCCTCGGCCTCAAGGGCGCCAGGAAGGCCGCCGAACTGGAGCGTCTCCTCGACGGTCCCGCGATCGGCGTCGAGGGCTCCCTGGAGACGGAACGCAACATCAACCGCCTCCTGTCGCACGCCGACATGCTGCCCATCACCGACCGGAGCTCGGCGGACTCCTGACGGAGCGCCGCAGCCCGCGTCCCCAGGACGTCCCATCCGACGTCCTCGCCACACCCGGAGGTTCAAGCATGATCCAGCACCATCCACGCATCGTGGACCTGAGCGAGACGGAACCCAACCGCAGGCGCGGAGGAGACGTCCGGGCCCTGCTCACACCCGCCACGGCGGGGTCCACCAGCGGCTTCATGGGGCTCGCCATCATCCAGCCCGGCGAGCGCATCGGTGAGCACTACCACCCGTACTCCGAGGAGTTCGTGTACGTGGTCAGCGGCGCCCTCGAAGTGGACCTGGACGGTGAGGCGTTCGCGCTCCGGCCCGACCAGGGCCTGCTCATCCCGATCGACATGCGGCACCGCTTCCGCAACGTCGGCGACGAGGAGGCCCGCATGGTCTTCCACCTCGGCCCGCTCGCCCCGCGTCCGAGCCTCGGCCATGTCGACACGGAGGCCACCGACGACTCCGTGCCGAGCCCCGAGTTCATGACCGCCGTGCCCAACCTGTCCGCGCCCGACCACGGACAGTCGTCCGAGCGAAGCGGGGCCATAAAGTGACGCGGCGGGTGGCCGTCACCGGCATCGGTGTGGTCGCTCCGGGCGGTACCGGGACAAAGGCGTTCTGGGACCTCCTCGAAGGCGGCCGCACCGCGACCCGGGGGATCACGCTCTTCGACCCGGTGGGCCTGCGCTCGCGCATAGCCGCCGAATGCGACTTCGACCCGCTCGCGCACGGCCTGGACCCCGAGCTGATCGAACACACCGACCGGTACATCCAGTTCGCCGTGGTCGCGGCCGGAGAGGCCGTCCGCGACTCCGGTCTCGACCCGGGCCGGGAAGACCCGTGGCGCGTCGCCGTCTCCCTGGGCAGCGCCGTCGGCGGCACCACCCGTCTCGAACACGACTACGTCCAGGTCAGCGAGTCGGGCAAGCGCTGGGACGTGGACCACCGCGCGGCCGACCCGAAACTCCACCTCGCGTTCGCGCCCAGCACCCTCGCCTCGGTCGTCGCCGAACAGTTCGGGGCACAGGGACCGGTGCAGACCGTCTCGACCGGGTGCACCTCAGGACTCGACGCGGTCGGATACGCCTTCCACACCATCGAGGAAGGCCGGGCCGACGTCTGCATAGCCGGGGCGTCCGACTCGCCGATATCCCCGATCACGATGGCCTGCTTCGACGCCATCAAGGCCACGTCGCCCGACAACGACGACGCCGAGCACGCCTCCCGGCCCTTCGACGCCAACCGCAACGGCTTCGTCATGGGCGAGGGTGCGGCCGTCCTGGTCCTGGAGGAGTACGAGCACGCCAGGGCCCGCGGCGCGCACATCTACTGCGAGATCGGCGGCTACGCCACCTACGGCAACGCCTACCACATGACCGGGCTCACCAGTGAGGGCCTGGAGATGTCCCGGGCCATCGACAGCACGCTCGACCAGGCCCGGCTCGACCCCACGCTCATCGACTACGTCAACGCGCACGGCTCCGGCACCCGGCAGAACGACCGGCACGAGACCGCCGCCGTCAAACGGTCCCTGGGCGAGCACGCCCACCGGACACCGATGAGCTCCATCAAATCCATGGTGGGCCACTCACTGGGCGCGATCGGCGCGATCGAGGTCGTCGCCTGCGTCCTCGCCCTGAAGCACCAGGTGGTGCCGCCCACGGCGAACTACGAGACCCCCGACCCCGAGTGCGACCTGGACTACGTGCCGCGCACCGCACGCCAGCGGAAGCTCAGGAATGTGCTCTCCGTCGGCAGCGGCTTCGGCGGATTCCAGTCCGCGGTGCTCCTGACCGGGCCGGCTGGGAGGACACGATGAGCACTCAGCGCCCCCGGAACGCGGCCGTCACCGGCATCGGTGTCATCGCGCCCAACGGACTGCGCGCCGACGCCTACTGGAAGTCCGTCAGGGAAGGCCTCAGCGTCCTGGACGGCATCACCCGCGAGGGCTGCGGACATCTGCCGCTGCGCGTCGCCGGCGAGGTACGGGCCTTCGACGCCGCGGACCTCATCGAAGAACGCTTCCTCGTCCAGACCGACCGCTTCAGCCACTTCGCGCTGGCCGCGACCGTTCTCGCCCTCGACGACGCGGGCCTCGGAGCGGGCGCCCCCGAGGACGCGTACGACGTCGGCGTGGTCACCGCCGCCGGATCAGGCGGCGGCGAGTTCGGCCAGCGCGAACTCCAGAAACTGTGGGGCCAGGGCTCCAAGTTCGTCGGGCCCTACCAGTCCATCGCCTGGTTCTACGCCGCCAGCACCGGCCAGATCTCCATCCGCGGCGGGTTCAAGGGTCCCTGCGGAGTCGTCGCGAGCGACGAGGCCGGAGGACTGGACGCCGTCGCGCACGCCGCCCGCGGTGTGCGGCGCGGCACCGGCGCGATGCTCGTCGGCGCCGCCGAGGCGCCGCTCGCCCCGTACTCGATGGTCTGCCAGCTCGGCTACCCCGAACTGAGCACCGTCGAGGACCCCGCGCGCGCCTACCGCCCCTTCACCGAGGGAGCCTGCGGCTTCGTGCCCGCGGAAGGCGGCGCCATGCTCGTCGTCGAGGACGAACGACGGGCACGCGAACGGGGAGCCGGGATCCGGGCCCTGGTCGCCGGACACGCGGCCACGTTCACCGGGGCCTCGCAGTGGGAGCGGTCGAGGGAGGGGCTCGCCCACGCGATCCGGGGCGCCCTCGCCGAGGCCGGCTGCGCCCCGGAGGAGATCGACGTCGTCTTCGCCGACGCCCTGGGCGTCCCGGCCGCGGACCGCGCCGAAGCCCTGGCCATCGCCGACGCCCTCGGGGCGCACGGCACCCGGGTACCCGTCACGGCGCCCAAGACCGGCATCGGACGGGCCTACTGCGGGGCACCCCTGCTCGACACCGCGGCCGCGGTCCTCGCCATGGAGCACGGCCAGATCCCGCCCACCCCCAACGTGTTCGACGTCTGCCACGACCTCGACCTGGTGACGTCGAACGCCCGCCCCGCCGAACTGCGCACGGCCCTGGTCCTCAGCAGAGGACTCATGGGGTCCAACGCCGCCCTGGTCGTGCGCCGCGGCGACCGCGCCCGCTAGTCCGGGCCGCACGTGAGGAGAACCACCGCATGATCACCACCGAAGTGACCGTCGACGAACTGGCCGCGCTCATGAAGAAGGCGGCCGGGATCACCGTCGACCCCCTCGAACTCGCGCAGTCCTTCGACGCGCCGTTCGGCACCCTCGGACTCGACTCGCTGGGCCTGCTCGGCATCGTCGGCGAACTGGAGAACCGGTACAGCCGGCCCCTGCCGCCCGACGCCGAGCGCTGCAAGACCCCGCGCGAGTTCCTCGACCTCGTCAACGACACCCTCAAGGCTGGAGCCTGAAGTGCCCGGACACACCGAGAACAGCATCGTCATCGACGCCCCGCTCGACCTCGTGTGGGACATCACGAACGACATCGAGAACTGGCCGCGGCTCTTCAGCGAGTACGCGGCCCTGGAGATCCTGACCCGGGACGGCGACACGACCACCTTCCGGCTCACCATGCACCCGGACGAGAACGGCAAGGTGTGGAGCTGGGTCTCGCAGCGCACCGTCGACCGCCCCGGGCGGACCGTCCGGGCGCGCCGCGTCGAGACGGGACCGTTCGCGCACATGAACATCCGGTGGGAGTACGAGGAGACGCCGGCCGGCACGCACATGCGCTGGGTGCAGGACTTCGCGATGAAGCCCGACGCCCCGGTCGACGACGACTGGATGACGGACAACATCAACCGCAACTCCGTCGTCCAGATGGCCCTCATCCGGGACCGGATCGAGCAGGCCGCCCGTGAGCGCCGCAGCCCCGCCGCCATGCCCCGCTGACCCGCCGAACCGGAACAGGAAGGACACCCGATGCATCACGCCCTGATCGTCGCCCGTATGGCCCCCGGCTCGGCCCCGGCGATCTCCGACGTGTTCGCCGCCTCCGACCGGGGTGAGCTCCCGCACCTCATCGGGGTCAACCGGCGCAGCCTCTTCCAGTTCGGTGACGTGTATCTGCACCTCATCGAATCGGAACGGGACCCGGGCCCCGCCATCGCGAAGGTGGCAGGACACCCCGAGTTCCGCAGCGTCAGCGAGGAACTCTCCGCGTACGTCAGCGCGTACGACCCGCAGACCTGGCGCAGCCCCAAGGACGCCATGGCGCAGTGCTTCTACCGCTGGGAGCGGGACACCGCCTCCTGAGGCACCGTGACACGACCCGAGGCCGCCGGCTCCGCGACGAAGCGGAACCGGCGGCCTCGGGTTTTCGGCGTGCGCCGTCCGGTCAGCCCGGGACGGTGCACTCGAAGGCGTGGAGATAGGGGTTCACCGGGCGGATCTCGCCGATGACCAGGCCCGCGGCGGTGAGCCGGTCGATCATGCTCTGCCGGGTGTGCTTGGCACCGCCGACGTTCAGGAGCAGCAGCAGGTCCATGGCCGTCGTGAACCGCATGGACGGGGTGTCGTCCACGAGGTTCTCGATGACGACGACCCGGGCGCCGGGCCGGGCCGCCGCGCGGACGTTCGCGAGCGCCCTGCGGGTGCTCGCGTCGTCCCACTCCAGGATGTTCTTGATGATGTACACGTCCGCCTGGACCGGGATGTCCTCACGGCAGTCGCCGGCCACGATCCGCACCCGGCCGGCCAGTGCCCCGCCGTCGCGCAGCCGGGGATCGGCGTTCTCCACCACGCCCGGCAGGTCGAGCAGCGTGCCGTGCAGGCCCGGGTGCTTCTCCAGCAGGCTGGCCACCACGTGACCCTGGCCGCCGCCGATGTCGGCGACCGACTGCACGCCCCGCAGGTCGAGGAGCTTCGCCACGTCCTGGGCGGACTGCGAACTGGACGTCGTCATGGCCCGGTTGAAGACGTGCGCGGATTCCGGGGCGTCCTCGTTGAGGTACTGGAAGAACTCCTTGTCGTACACGTCCTCGAAGACGCCCCGGCCGGAGCGGACCGCCTCGTCGAGCTTCGGCCAGACGTTCCACGTCCACGGCTCGGTGCACCACAGGGCGATGTAGCGCAGGCTGTTCGGGTCGTCCTCGCGCAGGAGCCGGGACATGTCCGTGTGCGCGAACGTGCCGTCGGGACGCTCCGTGAAGACGCCCTGGCAGGACAGGGCGCGCAGCAGCCGGCGCAGGGTCCCCGGCTGGGTCTTCACCGCGGCGGCCAGTTCGTCGGCGCTCATGGGGACGTCGTCGAGGGCGTCCGCCACGCCCAGCCGGGCGGCGGCGCGCACGGCGGCGGCCCGCGCCGCGCCGAAGACGAGTTCCCGCAGTTGCATGGACGGCGGGGGACTCTGTTCCACAGTGGTCATTCAATGCCTCGATTCTGGTGTCGTGCCGTACTCAGCACATTCCGGCGGGCTCGGAGACCTTGCACGTGTTGCTCCGGAACGTGTTGCCCTTGCCGGCCGTGTCGCGGTTGGCGAGGTCGGAGGGGCCGTTGCGCAGCAGCACGTTGTCGCGGACCTCGTTGCGCTCGCTGAGCGCGCCCACGAAGCTCTTGAACAGCACGATGCCGCCGGACAGCGGGGACGTGCCCACGTTGTCCTCGACCCGGTTGTGCGTGACCCGGGTGTCCTCCGCCCCGGTGAGGACGATCCCCGAGCCCTGGAGGGCGGGCAGCCGGGCGGTCTTGGGGCAGGACTTGTTGTTGGCGTGGATGTAGTTGCGGCGCACGGACAGGTCGCCGACGCGCGGCTTGTTCTCGTCGCCCACGACGAACACCGCGGTGCAGTTGCCGGTGGCCTCGTTGCGGGCGACCGTCAGGTTCCGCAGCCGCCGCACCGTGATGCCGATGCGGTTGCCGCTCAGCAGGTTGTGGGCGACCACCGTGCCCCGGGTGTCGCGGGCTCCCTCCTCGGTGGCGACCGTGTTGGAAAGGAACACACCGGCGTCGCCGTTGTCCTTCGCGGTGTTGCGGACGAACCTGGTCCGCACGGACCGCTCCTCGGCGATGCCCCACTGGCCGTTCTTCTCGGCGGTCACCCCGCGCACGGTCAGCCGGTCGGTCCCGGTCGCCCACAGGCCCTGCTTGGAGAAGCCCCTGACGGTCAGTGA
Organism: Streptomyces sp. f51; assembly: GCF_037940415.1. Lineage (NCBI taxonomy): Bacteria > Bacillati > Actinomycetota > Actinomycetes > Kitasatosporales > Streptomycetaceae > Streptomyces > Streptomyces sp. f51. The sequence continues at coordinate 6,596,191 of NZ_CP149798.1, forward strand.
GGCGACGGTGACGCCGGAGAGGCGCTTGGCGTCGGTCCCCGTCACACAGATGCCGTTGCCCGCCTTGCCGCAGGCGTCGGTGGCGGCCGTGTTCGGCACGATGACGGTGGACCGGGCGCTCGCGCCCCGCAGCGTCAGGTCCTTCACCGTGACGGTGACGCTCTCGTGATAGGTGCCGGGGGCGACGACGACGGTGTCGCCCGCGCGCGCCGAGTCCACGGCCTTCTGGATGGATTCACCCGGGCGTACCAGGTGCACCGACGGATGGTCGGCGGGCAGGGCTGCGCCCACTCCCGACGCGACGACGACCGCCGTGCAGGCGAGGTAGGCCATCTGTTGTCTGGTCATGGGCCGAAGCTATGAACGGCCGTTGCCCACCGCCACCGCTGCTCCTCCAGGTGGCCCGCTCCGTCACCGTGACGCGCCGGGGAGGACGGTACGACGACGCCGCCCCGGCCGGAGAGTCCGGCCGGGGCGGCGGGGGCGGAGGCGTGTCCGCGAGGTGGTGCGTGGGTGGAGCGGTGGATCAGGCGAGGTTCGCCAGCGTCTCGTTCCACGTGGCGGACGGGCGCATGATCTTCGCGGCCTTGGCGGGGTCGGGCTGGTAGTAGCCGCCGATGTCGGCCGGGTTGCCCTGGACCGCGTTCAGCTCGCCGACGATCGTCTCCGCCTGCGCGCTCAGCGTCTCGGCGAGCTGGGCGAACGCCTTGGCGAGGTCCGCGTCGTCCGTCTGACGGGCCAGCTCCTGCGCCCAGTACAGGGACAGGAAGAAGTGGCTGCCGCGGTTGTCGATGCCGCCGACGCGACGGGTCGGGGACTTGTCCTCCTCGAGGAAGGTCGCCGTGGCGCGGTCGAGGGTGTCGGCGAGGACCTGGGCGCGGGCGTTGCCGGTGGTCTTCGCGAACTGCTCAAGGGACGGCACGAGCGCGAAGAACTCGCCGAGCGAGTCCCAGCGCAGGTAGTCCTCCTTGACGAGCTGCTGGACGTGCTTGGGCGCGGAACCGCCGGCGCCCGTCTCGAACAGGCCGCCGCCCGCCATCAGCGGGACGACCGACAGCATCTTGGCGCTGGTGCCCAGCTCCAGGATCGGGAACAGGTCGGTCAGGTAGTCGCGCAGCACGTTGCCGGTCACCGAGATGGTGTCCTCGCCGCGGCGGATGCGCTCCACCGACAGCTTGGTGGCCTCGACGGGGGCCAGGATGCGGATGTCCAGGCCCTCGGTGTCGTGCTCGGTCAGGTACTGCTCGACCTTGGCGATCAGGTTGGCGTCGTGGGCGCGGGTCGCGTCCAGCCAGAACACGGCCGGGGAGCCGGTGGCGCGGGCGCGGGTGACGGCGAGCTTCACCCAGTCCTTGATCGGCGCGTCCTTGGTCTGGCAGGCGCGGAAGATGTCGCCGGCGGAGACCGCCTGCTCCAGGACCACGTCGCCGGCCGCGTCGACCAGGCGGACCGTGCCGGTGACCGGGATCTCGAAGGTCTTGTCGTGGCTGCCGTACTCCTCGGCCTTCTGCGCCATGAGGCCGACGTTCGGGACCGAGCCCATGGTCGACGGGTCGTAGGCGCCGTTGTCGCGGCAGTCCTCGATCACGGCCTGGTAGACGCCGGAGTAGGAGGAGTCCGGCAGGACCGCGAGGGTGTCGGCCTCCTGGCCGTCCGGGCCCCACATGTGGCCGGAGGTGCGGATCATGGCCGGCATCGAGGCGTCGACGATGACGTCGGACGGCACGTGCAGGTTGGTGATGCCCTTGTCGGAGTCGACCATCGCGAGGGCCGGGCCCTCGGCGAGCTCGGCGTCGAAGGACGCCTTGATCTCCGCGCCCTCGGGGTGGGACTCCAGGCCCTTGAAGATGCCGCCGAGACCGTCGTTCGGGGTCAGACCCGCGGCGGCGAGCGTCTCACCGTGCGCCGCGAACGTCTTCGGGAAGAAGGCGCGCACCACGTGACCGAAGACGATCGGGTCGGAGACCTTCATCATCGTGGCCTTCAGGTGCACCGAGAACAGCACGTCCTCGGCCTTCGCGCGGGCGATCTGCGCGGTCAGGAACTCGCGCAGCGGCGCGACGTGCATGACGGACGCGTCCACGACCTCGCCCGCGAGGACGGGTACGGACTCGCGCAGCACGGTGGTGGAGCCGTCGTCGCCGACCAGCTCGATGCGCAGCGTGCCGGCCTCGGCGATCACCGCGGACTTCTCCGTGGAGCGGAAGTCGTCGACGCCCATGGTGGCGACGTTCGTCTTCGACTCGGACGACCACGTGCCCATGCGGTGCGGGTGGCTCTTGGCGTAGTTCTTGACCGACGCGGGGGCGCGGCGGTCGGAGTTGCCCTCGCGCAGGACCGGGTTCACGGCGCTGCCCTTGACCTTGTCGTACCGGGCGCGGATGTCGCGCTCCTCGTCCGACTTCGGGTCGTCCGGGTAGTCCGGAAGCGCGTAGCCCTGAGCCTGGAGCTCGGCGACCGCGGCCTTCAGCTGGGGGATCGACGCCGAGATGTTCGGCAGCTTGATGATGTTCGCGCCGGGCGTCTTGGCCAGCTCACCGAGCTCGGACAGGGCGTCCGCGATGCGCTGGTCCTCCTGGAGGAACTCCGGGAAGAGGGCGATGATGCGCCCGGCCAGCGAGATGTCACGGGTCTCCACAGTGACACCCGCCTGCGAGGCGTACGCCTGGACGACCGGCAGGAACGAATACGTCGCCAGGGCCGGGGCCTCGTCAGTGTGCGTGTAAATGATGGTCGAGTCAGTCACCGGGTGCTCCGCTCCACGTCTGCAACATTGCTCGACATCAAGATATCTCGTGAGCGCCCCCGGCTCGACAGGGGTCCGTTCCGCGTCGGACCGGGCGTGGTGGAAACCGGCCGCCCGCGCCGGAGGCGGCCCGCGGCGCGAACACGCGGGCATCCGTCCGGAGCTTCCTGATGTGAACATGTCGACCGGAGTGAAAACGGAACCGCAACCGGGCCGCCCGCCCGCGCGTACAGAAGGTGACGCGTACCTGATCGCGCACCTCATCCCGTGGCGGACCTCCGGCCCTCCGTCGCCCGAACGAAAGCGAACCATGAGATATCGCACCCGAGTGACGGCCCCTGCGGCCGCGCTGCTCGGCACCGCAGCCGCCCTCGCCGTCGCCCCCACCGCCTCGGCGCTGCCCCTGGCCCCACGGGCCGATCAGGGCACCCCGGGCGCGGAGACCCTGGGCGACTCCGTCTTCCCGTCCCTCGGCAACGGCGGCTACCGCGTCGAGGCGTACCACCTCGACTTCTCGTACGACGCCACGACCAGGCTGGTCGACGCCAAGGCGGTCCTGATGATCAGGGCGACGCAGGACCTCTCCCGCTTCTCGCTCGACGCCCTCGGCCTGGACGTGCGCGCGGTGCGGGTCGGCGCCGTCGCGGCCGCCTTCGAGCAGGTCGGGGAGAAGCTGCGGGTCACCCCCGCGCGGACCCTGCCGGAGCACCGCGCCGTCGCGGTCTGTGTCGAGTACGGCGTGGACCCCGCCAGGAAGCTCACGCACACCGCCTGGGTTCCCACCCCCGACGGCTTCGCGGTGTGCCCCCAGCCGGACGCCGCCCACACCGTCTTCCCGTGCAACGACCACCCGACCGACAAGGCGGACTTCAGCTTCCGCGTCACCGTGCCGAGCACCCTGCGCGGTGTCGCGAACGGCTCCCTGGTCGGCACCGAGACCCTGGACGGCGACCGGACCGCGTACACGTACCGCTCGGCCTCCCCGATAGCCACCGAACTGGTGCAGATCACCGTCGGCGACTACACCGTCAAGGAGCGGCAGGGGCCGGGCGGGCTGGGGCTGCGGGACGTCGTCCCGACGGCGCGGGCCGCCGCTCTGGAGCCGGCGCTCGCGCTCACCCCCGGTCTCGTCGACTGGCTGGAACAGCGGCTCGGCGCCTATCCGTTCGAGACGTACGGGCTGCTGCCCTGCAACTCCGACGACCCGAACGCCTTCGACTTCACGGGCCTGGAGACCCAGACCCTCACGCTCTACAAGCCGAACTTCCTGCTCCAGGAGGAGAAGAAGATCGGCTCGCACATGATGCACGAGCTGGTCCACTCCTGGTTCGGCAACAGCGTCAGCCCCGCCGACTGGGCCGACCTGTGGCTGAACGAGGGGCACGCGGACTTCTACGGGCTCCTGTACCGCTACGAGCGCGGCTGGGCGGACTCGCTGGGGCTGACCACCATGGAAGCCCGGATGAAGGACACGTACGCCCGGGGCGACCAGTGGCGCCAGTCCTCGGGACCCGTCGCCGCGCCGAACGCCGTCAACCTGTTCGACAGCCAGCGCTACCTGGGCGGCGTGCTGGTCCTCTACGCGCTGCGGGAACTCGTCGGCGAGGACGTGTTCCACCGCATCGAGCGCACCTTCCTGGACCGCCACCGCAACGGCTCGGCGACCACCGCGGACTACATCGCGGTCGCGACCGAGATCTCCGGCACGGACCAATCGGGCTTCCTCAACGACTGGCTCTACGGGACGAAGACACCCCGTATGCCCAACCACCCGGACTGGACGGTCACCCCGGTGGTGTCGAGCCTGGTCGCACCGCGCCACCGCGAGCCCGGCCACTACCCGGACTCGACCGCCACGCTCTGACCCGGCCCGTCGTGGTCCAGTCGCTTGCGCCCGTGCTCAGGGACGCTTGGCGGCCTCGCGCTGATGCGGAATGGCCGTCTCCAGGAAGCCCGCCGCGCCGGTCTGGATCGCGACCGTCCGGGCGGGCGACGGAATCCGGATGCCCTCTTCCCGGTAGCGCTTGTGCAGGCGCTTGATGAACTCGTGCTTGATCCGGTACTGGTCGCTGAACTCGCCCACACCGAGGATCACGGTCAGACCGATGCGCGAGTCGCCGAACGTGTGGAAACGCACGGCGGGTTCGTGCTCCGGCACGGCGCCGTCGATCCCGGTCATCACCTGCGCGACCACCTCGTTCGTGACCCGCTCGACGTGGTCGAGGTCGCTGTCGTAGCCGACGCCGACCTGCACGGTGAGCGTCATCCGCTGCTCGGGCCGGGTGAAGTTGGTCATGTTGGTGCCCGAGAGCTGGGCGTTGGGGATGATGACCAGGTTGTTGGAGAGCTGACGGACCGTGGTGTTGCGCCAGTTGATGTCGACGACGTATCCCTCCTCCCCGCTGCTCAGCTGGATGTAGTCACCCGGCTGGATCGTCTTCGAGGCGAGGATGTGCACGCCCGCGAAGAGGTTGGCGAGGGTGTCCTGGAGCGCGAGGGCGACGGCCAGACCGCCCACGCCCAGGGCCGTGAGCAGGGGCGCGATCGAGATGCCCAGGGTCTGGAGGACGACCAGGAAGCCGATCGCCAGCACCACGACCCGGGTGATGTTCACGAAGATGGTGGCCGAACCGGCGACGCCCGAGCGGGACTGGGTCACCGAGCGGACCAGGCCGGCGATCAGCCGCGCGGCGGTGATCGTCGCGACCAGGATGAGCAGCACGGTCAGCGACCGGTTGACGGTGCGGCCGACCGGCGCGGTCAGCGGAAGCACCGCTGCCGCCGCGGCGACGCCTCCGGCCACCGCGGACCACGGCACGACGGTGCGCAGCGCGTCCACCATGACGTCGTCCCCGCTCCAGCGGGTGCGCTCGGCGTGCTTGCCGAGCCAGCGCAGCAGCATCCGCAGCAGGAACGCCGCCAGCAGCCCGGCCGCCACGGCTATTCCGGCGATCATCAGGTCGTCCACGGTGACGGAGCGCTTCATCGACGACCTCCTCGCGGGCCGGGGCCGTCGGCGGGGCCGGGGTGAGGGCCCGTGGGCCGAATGTGCTGTGTCGTCACTTGCCACCTGCTCGAATCCGGGGACGCGCGGTCGTGCCCGGACGAATGATCATCTTCGCCCGGGAGACCGCTCATCCTGCCGCATCCGACCGCCCCTTCGTCACCAGCCCCGTACGGGACCGCTCTTGGGTTTCCGTGACGGCCGCCGGGCCCAACTGCCGTGCCCCGTGCGCCCGGACGGGGTGCGCGGGCGTCACTGCCCGCCGAAGGAACCGTGCCGTCCCGCGCCGGACGCGAACCGGGCCGCGCCCTCCATGCCCTCCTTCAACACGCCCATGCCGTGCAGGAGTTCGGTCCGCATGGCCTCCTTCTCGACCAGGCCCTCCTGGTCGAGGACCGAGGCACGGTCGCTGCGCAGACAGGACTGGGGGAAGGCGGCGATCTCGGCGGCCAGCCGCTCGGCCTCGGCGCGGGCCCGGCCGGCCGGGACGAGACGGTTGGCGAGCCCCATCTCGTACGCCTCCCGGGCCTGGACCGGACGGCCGGTGAGGATCAGGTCCATCGCACGGCTCGTGCCGATGAGCCGGGGCAGCCGGACCGTGCCCCCGTCGATCAGCGGCACGCCCCAGCGGCGGCAGAACACCCCGAAGACGGCGTCCTCCTCGGCGACCCGCAGATCGCACCACAGCGCCAGTTCGAGGCCGCCGGCCACGGCGTGCCCGGCGACGGCCGCGATCACCGGCTTGGTCAGGCGCAGCCGGGTGGGCCCCATCGGCCCGTCACCCTCCTCGGCCACCGCGTTGCCCCGCTCGGTGCCGATGGCCTTCAGGTCGGCGCCCGCGCAGAAGGTGCCGCCCTCGCCCCAGAGCACGGCGACCCGCGCGGACTCGTCGGCCTCGAACACGCGGAAGGCGTCGGCGAGTTCGGCCGCGGTCGGTCCGTCCACCGCGTTGCGGGCCGCGGGCCGTGAGAGGACGACCGTGGTGACGTGACCCTGACGTTCGCTACGGACCGGCATCGCGCTGTCCCTTCGGCGGCCGGCGCGCCACACCGCGCGCCGTGGTTACTCCTCGGTATCACAACCGGCGCCACGACGCACGACCCTGGGCGCCCCAGCCCCTCGGGGCGACCCCGCTCCCGCGTGTCAGATCACCTTCCAGCGGACCAGCGCGCCGAGCGTCAGCGCCCCCGGCAGCAGCGGCAGCCACACGGTGATGATCCGGTACGCGAGCACCACCGCCGTCGCCACGGCCACCGGGCCGCCCGCCGCGACCAGGGTCACGACCAGCGCCGCCTCCACCGAGCCGAGCCCGCCGGGCGTCGGCACCATCGCGACCGCGATCGTCGCCGCCAGATACGCGATCATCATGTGCGTCGGGGACACCGGGAGGCCGAGGGCCCGTCCGACCGAGGCCAGTCCGGCGGCCTGGAGCAGCGGGAAGGCCAGCGAGCCGCCCCACAGGGCCAGCGCACGGGACGGGCGGCTGTGCACCGAGCGGGCCTCCCCGAAGGCGGTGCGCAGGAAGGAGAACACGGCCGCGCGCAGCCGTCGTACGAGAAGGAGCACCGCGAGCGCGCCGCACAGGGCCAGCGCGGCGACGAGCAGCAGGGGCGCGACCGCGCCGTCCGGAAGCAGGCCGTCGACCCGCAGCGCGTCGGGGAACGCGATCAGCAGGCCGAGGAGCAGGGTCAGCCGGGCGACCGCCTCGGCCAGCAGATACAGCGCGAGCGCGGCCGACGAACGGGCCAGCGGCACTCCGCACACCGTCATGAACCGCAGGTTGACCGCCCCGGCGCCGAGCCCCGTGGGCAGCAGATGGTTCGCGGCGCCCGCGGCGAACTGCGTGGCCAGCAGCCTGCGGGCGGGCAGCCGTTCCATGACGGCGCCCTGACGGGTCACGGCCGCGGCCACCCAGGTCAGACAGGTCGCGGCGGCCGCCGCCACGAGCCAGGGCCACTCGGCCGACCGCAGATGACCGAAACCCTCGACCAGCACGGACCGGTGGCGCACGGCCACCACGAGGACCAGCGCGAGCGGGAGCAGGCACAGGACCGGCCGGACGGCGGGGCGCAGGACGAGACGGCGGGGGAGCCGGGGCAGCGCCCGGGGAAGTCGTACGGCTGTCACATCGGGAGAGGCTTTCCGCGCCGCACCAACGCGAGGTTGCGGGCGCGCGGACGGCGGCTGACACCCGGGGCAAGCCGCGGCAGTGGCCGACCTCGCACGCCCCACGCCGGCCACGGGGCCCCTCGGGTCCCGCCCGCGCGCGTGCTCCCGCCCGGATCGGTTGACCTCAACAATGCTTGAGGTCCTACTGTCTCTCCCATGAGCATGGAGACCACAGCCTGGACACAGTTGCACAGTGTCATGAACGCCCAGCAGGAGCGTCGTCCCTTCGACCGTGCGACGCTGCGCCGCATCGCCGCCTTCGCCCGTCCGCACCGCCGCCGTATCGCGCAGTTCGTCCTCCTCAGTGTGGTGACGGCGCTGCTGGCCGTCGCGACGCCTGTGCTCGCGGGGCATGTCGTGAACACCATCGTGGCCCACGGCGACGAGAGCACCGTCGTCCGTCTTTCCGTGCTCATCGCCGTCATCGCGGTGGCCGAGGCGGGGTTCGGGATCCTTGGCCGCTGGCTCTCCTCGACCCTCGGCGAGGGCCTCATCCTCGATCTGCGCACGGCTGTCTTCGATCATGTGCAGCGCATGCCGGTCGCGTTCTTCACACGTACACGTACGGGCGCGCTCGTCAGTCGACTCAACAACGACGTGATCGGCGCCCAGCGCGCGTTCAGCAACACCCTGTCCGGCGTCGTCAGCAATCTGGTGACCCTGCTGCTCACCCTCGTCGTGATGCTCACCCTGTCCTGGCAGATCACCCTGCTCGCGCTGGGCCTGCTGCCGGTGTTCGTCATCCCCGCCCGGCGGATGGGCAGCCGCATGGCCAGGCTCCAGCGCGAGGCCGCGGACCTCAACGCCTCCATGGGCACCCGCATGACCGAGCGCTTCTCCGCGCCCGGCGCCACCCTCGTCAAGCTCTTCGGGCGGCCCGGGGAGGAGTCCGCCGAGTTCGCGGCGCGCGCCCGGCGGGTGCGGGACATCGGGGTGCGCACGGCCATGGCGCAGTCCGCCTTCATCACCGCCCTGACCCTGGTGTCGGCCCTGGCGCTCGCCCTCGTCTACGGACTCGGCGGCTGGTTCGCCCTGCGCGGCACCCTGGAGCCGGGCGCGGTCGTCTCGCTCGCGCTGCTGCTGACCCGCCTGTACGCGCCGCTGACCTCGCTGGCCGGGGCGCGTGTCGAGGTCATGAGCGCCCTGGTCAGCTTCGAGCGCGTCTTCGAGGTGCTGGACCTGAAGCCGCTCATCGAGGAGAAGCCGGAACCCCGTACGGTCCCCGAGGGGCCCGCGGCCGTCGAGTTCGAGGACGTCCGCTTCGCCTACCCCTCCGCCGACAAGGTCTCCCTCGCCTCCCTGGAGGAGGTCGCGGCCCTCGACACCCGGGGCGGCGACGAGGTCCTGCACGGCATCTCCTTCCGCGCCGAACCCGGCCAGACCGTCGCGCTCGTCGGCTCCTCGGGCGCCGGCAAGTCGACCATCGCGCAGCTGCTGCCCCGCCTGTACGACACCGACTCCGGGGCCGTACGCATCGGCGGCGTCGACGTCCGCGAGCTCAGCGCCGTCTCGATGCGCGCGACCCTCGGCATGGTCACCCAGGACGGGCACCTCTTCCACGACTCCGTCCGCGAGAACCTGCTCCTCGCCCGGCCCGAGGCGGCCGAGGAGGATCTGTGGGACGTGCTCCGCCGGGCCCGTCTCGACGACCTCGTACGGTCCCTGCCCGACGGCCTCGACACCGTGGTCGGCGAGCGCGGCTACCGGCTCTCCGGCGGCGAGCGCCAGCGCATGACCATCGCTCGGCTGCTGCTCGCCCGTCAGCGCGTGGTCATCCTGGACGAGGCCACCGCGCACCTCGACAACACCTCGGAGGCGGCCGTACAGGAGGCGCTCACCGAGGCGCTGGAGGGCCGCACCGCCGTCGTGATCGCGCACCGGCTGTCGACGGTCAGGGCCGCCGATCTGATCCTGGTGGTCGAGGCGGGACGGATCGTCGAGCGGGGCACGCACGACGACCTGCTCGCCGCGGACGGACGCTACGCGGAGCTGTACCGGACCCAGTTCAGGACCGGCCGGCCGGGCGAGGAGCCGGTCGCGGTGACCGCGGACGCGACGCCGTAGCGATCGGACGCGACGCCGTGGCGATCGGACGCGACGCTGTAGCGATCGGGTTGGCCGCCGTAGCGACCGGGTTGGCCGCCGTAGCGACCGGGCGTGGCGCCGTGGCGACCGTTTGGGCCGCCGGTCGCGATCGGGTCGGCCGCCCGCCGCGTTCGGCGGGCGGCCCACCCCGGTTCGCGCCGGGACAGCCGGTCAGACGGTGAACCGGTGGTGTCCCGATCCGACGCGGTACACCGCGCAACCGTCCTCCCTGCGCAGGAAGGCACCACCGCTGTGCGTGACCGCGTCCGGCCCGGTCGCCGGGACCCACACCTCGGCCGTGGTGTTGGCGGGCACGGAACAGCTGAGGTCGAACCCGGCCGAGCTCTGTCGCCACCGTGTGGAGACCGGGCCGTACACGGACGTGAAGGTGGCCCGCGCGGAGGTGACGCCGCCGCCCGGCCGGGGTCGTACGACGATCTCCCGGTAGCCGGGCCGGCCCGGCGCTATACCGGCCACGGTCGCGTACATCCACTCGCCCACCGAGCCGTAGGCGTAGTGGTTGAAGGAGTTCATCTCAGGGCTCTGGAAGCTGCCGTCGGGACGGATGGAGTCCCAGCGTTCCCACATCGTGGTGGAGCCCTTGTCGATCTGGTAGCCCCAGCTCGGGAAGGAACGCTGCCCGATCAGCCGGTAGGCGACGTCGGTGTGCCCGGTCTCGGTCAGGACCGGGAGCAGCCGGGGCGTGCCCAGGAACCCCGTCGACAGATGCCAGTCCCTCGCGCGGATCAGGTCGACGAGACGCCCGGCCGCCGCCGTGCGCAGGGCCTCCGGAACCAGGTCCATGGACAGGGCGAGGACGTACGCCGTCTGCGTGTCGCCCCGTATCCGCCCGGCGGCGTCGACATAGGCGCCGCGGAACGCCTCACGGACCCGTTCGAACAGGCCGGTCCAGGGCGCGGGATCCTCGCCGAGAGCCGTGGCCATCCGGGAGGCGAGGTCGGCGCTGTGCGCGAAGTAGGCGGTGGCGATGACCTCCTTGGGCGTCTCGTCCGAGACGTTCAGCCAGTCCCCGTATCCCTCCGCGGGCCGCAGCAAGCCCGCGCTGTGGCGCTCCAGGTAGCCGAGCCAGGCCTGGACCGACGGCCACGCGTCGGCCAGGACCTGCCGGTCCCCGTAGGCCTGGTACAGGGACCAGGGGACGGTGACTCCCGCGTCGCCCCAGCCCGCGACCCCGTTGCCGACCGTTCCGACCATGGGCGCCACGTCCGTGAACGCGCCCTCGGCGGTCTGGCCGTCGCGCAGGTCCACGAGCCACTTGGACAGGAAGCGCGCCGACTCCATGGTGTAGGCGGCCGTGGGGGCGAAGACGTTGATGTCACCGGTCCAGCCGAGCCGCTCGTCGCGCGCGGGCGTGTCCGTGGGGACGGAGAGGAAGTTGCCCCGCTGGCCCCAGGTGATGTTGCTGTGCAGCTGGTTGAGCAGCGGGACGTCGGTCTCGAAGTCCAGGGTGAAGGGCGCCGACGTGTGCATGACGCGACCGGTCACGGCCTCCGCGGTGGGGGTGCCGGGGAACCCGGTGACCTCGACGTAACGGAAACCGTGGAAGGTGAACCGCGGCTCGTAGATCTCCTCGCCGTCGCCCTTGAGGGTGTACGTGTCGGTCGCCGCGGCCGAGCGCAGGTTCGCGGTGTAGAGGGTGCCGTCCGGGTTGAGGACCTCGGCGTGGCGCAGCCGGACGGTCGTCCCGGCGTCGCCCGAGACACGCAGCCGGACCGAGCCGACCATGTTCTGGCCCAGGTCGAAGACGTGGACCCCGGGCGCGGGTTGGGTGACCTTCTCGGCCGGCCGTTCACCGGCCACCCGCACCGGGCCGTCGGTCTGCGCCACGATCCGCGGGGGCGCGGTGTCGCCCGCGCCGCGCACCGCGAGCCAGGTCCGGTCGTCGAAACCGGGTGAGGTCCAGCCGGCGGTCTCCCTGCGGGCGTCGTACGTCTCGCCGTTCAGGAGGTCGGCCGAGACGATCGGTCCGGACGCGGCTCGCCAGTCCGTCCCCGAAGTGACGCGCTCACGCGTCCCGTCGGCGTAGTCGACCTCCAACTGCGCGAGCAGCGACGGGCGTTCGCCGTACTGGTGGGGCCCGAACATCCCGACGTCGCCCGCGTACCAGCCCGGCGCGACCCAGGCGCCGAGGGCGTTGGCCCCGGGTCTCACCAGCGCGGTGACGTCGTAGGTCTGGTACTGGACGCGTTCGCGGTAGTCGGTCCAGCCGGGGGCGAGCTGGTCGCTGCCCACGCGGTGGCCGTTGAGGTGGGCCTCGTACAGGCCCAGAGCCGTGGCGTAGAGGCGGGCGCGCACCACCTTCCGTGCGGGCAGGGTGAACTCGTGCCGCAGCTGGTTGGCGGCGAACGAGGCCGGAACGACCCTTCCCCAGGGGCCCGATCCCCAGGCGGCGGCGACCTTCGCGGTCGTCCAGCCACTGTCGTCGAAACCGTCCTCGCGCCAGGTGCCGGGCGGCTCCGCGTCCGTCGTCCTCCAGGACGCGTCGGTGACGATCCGCCGTGCGCCGGACGCCGTGCCGAGGGTGAGGGCGGCGATCAGACCGGCGGGCCCCACCGTGGCGTTGGTCGCCGCGACCGCGATGACGTTCCGGCCGGGGCGCAGCGTTCCGAGGACGTCGACGACGGCCGGACGGCGCCAGTCCTCGTTGTCGGTCGCCAGATCGGTGCGGGCCACTTCGGCGCCGTTCACCGAGAGCGAGAAAACGTTGTCAGCGGTGATGGCGATCTTCGCCGCCGTGACGCCGTCGGGGAGATCGAGGACGTGCCGGAACCACCGTGTGGCCGCCGGAGCGCTGCTCGCCGGATCCCCCTCGGGGAACCAGATCCAGGCGGCCCCTTCGAGGGAGGGCGCGTCCGTGAGGGCCGTGGGGGCCGAGACCCAGTCCGCCGACCACGGGGTGTCCATGAGCCCGGTCTCCCACCAGGACGGCTCGCTCCAGTCGGAGGCCGCGCCGTCGGCGTCCCAGACCCGCACGGACCAGAAGTAGCGCGTGCGCGGGGCGAGTCCGGGGCCCGCGTACGGGACCAGGACGGACTGGTCGGACGTCACCTTCCCGCTGTCCCACACATCGGGACGGGACAGGCCGGGGACGGTCGAGGCGACCCGGATCCGATACGCGCTCTGCGTGGTCCCCGGCTTGTCCGACACCATCGGCCAGCTCAGCCGGGGGTGGTGCGCGTCGAGGCCTAAGGGGTGCTGGACGTACTCGACGGTCGGGGCGGTGACGCGCGGAGCTGCGCGCCGAGCGCGCGGTCCGGCCGAGGGGGTCGTCGCCGTCGTCGCCGTCGCCGCCGTCGCGGCGGCCGGTCCGGCTCCCGCGACCGTCACGGCGGCGCCCGCCGCACTCGCCAGGATGTTCCTCCTGCTGATCAACTGCGGCCCCTCACCTAGGAGTTGTGAATCGATTCATGGCGGTGAAGGTAGGGGTGGGGGAGGGAGAGGTCAACAAGGGGGGCGGGATTTTCCTGAATTCGGCCCTGCTGATCCGTGTCATCACGCGATCCGGCCGGTTCGCCTCCTCGAACATTGAACGGTTTCAATTGGGTGGGGGCGGGCGGCTGCGCGGGTGGTCGTGTCGGCGAAGGGGCGTTGCGGCGGGTCGTCGTGGCCGGCGTGTACTCGGCCGGTCTGCGCCTGGCCGGTGCGTGCCTGGCGGGTGTGTGCCTGGCCGGTGTTTTTCGGGCCGGCGGGTTCGGGGTCGCCGTGACGCCGGAGCCGCCGCGCGACGCGGGTTCCGGGTCGCCGTGACACCGGAGCCGCCGCGCGAACATCCGCGGGACCGGAGCCCGTCCGCATGGCGCAAACCGGTCGGACCAGCTGGTATAGTCATCAACGATCGATCTCGATCGCAGGATTGTTACTCCCTATGGAGACCATCGTCGTCGCCCCGTGCGGCGCCGGACGGTGCGCCAGTGGACGGGAGGCAAGGCCTGGGTGGCGCCCCGTGCGCTCCCCGGGCCTTTTTTGTTGCCCCGGTCCGTGCGTGAGAGGTCGCGGACCGATGCAGTATCGCAAGAACCAGAGGATGCAGGGACGCAGCATGAGCACAGTCACACCCGAGCCGCTGGCGGAGAAGATCCTCCGCGGCGTCGGCGGACCCGAGAACATCGAGAGCCTGACGCACTGCGCGACGCGGCTGCGTTTCCAGCTCCACGACGGCACGAAGGCCGACCAGGCCGCGCTCGACGCCCTCGACGGTGTCATGGGCACCGTGCCCCAGTCCGGCGACCGCTTCCAGATCGTGATCGGCGGAGCCGTCGCGGGCGTCTACTCCGAGATCATGAACCTGCCGTCGATGAGCGGTGCCGGGGCGCCCCGGCCGCAGACCGACGCCGACGTCAAGGCCGAGATCCGCTCCAAGGGCCGCGGCCGCTACGCCTGGCTCGACAACTTCTTCGAGTACCTCTCGGACTCGTTCCGCCCGCTCCTCGGCGTGCTGCTCGGCGCCTCGCTGATCATCGCGATCGCGTCCATGCTCGACGCCTTCGGCCTGGTCGACTTCCGCGCCGCGAACAAGTCCGCCACCTGGGTCTTCGTCGACTCGATGTGGCGCTCGGTGCTGTACTTCCTGCCGATCATGGTCGCCTACAACGCGGCCAAGAAACTGAAGATCGATCCGTGGGTCGGCGCCACGGTGATGGCCGCGGTCATGACGCCGAACTTCACGGGCATGATCGGCTCCAAGACCCCCGGTGTCGTCACCCACACCAACACGACGCTGGGCACCACGGAGTCCGTGGCGCACGTCTTCGGGCTGCCGATGCAGCTCAACGACTACGGCGGCCAGGTGTTCGTGCCGCTGCTGATGGTCGCCCTGCTCGCCCTGGTCTACAAGGGCCTGAAGCGGATCTTCCCCGAGAACGTGCAGATGGTCTTCGTGCCGTTCTTCAGCATGCTGATCATGATTCCGCTGACCGCGTTCCTCATCGGTCCTATGGGCGTCTGGGCCGGCAACGGCCTCGGCACGGGTCTGTCCTGGCTGAACGGCCACGCCCCGATCGTCTTCGCCATCGTCATTCCGCTGCTGTACCCGTTCCTGGTGCCGCTGGGTCTGCACTGGCCCCTGAACGCGCTCATGCTCGTGAACATCAACACCCTCGGGTACGACTTCATCCAGGGCCCCATGGGCACGTGGAACTTCGCCTGCTTCGGCGCGACCGCCGGTGTGCTGCTGCTCTCGATCCGGCACCGTGAGAAGGACATGCGTCAGACCGCCACGGGCGCTCTGGCCGCGGGTCTGCTGGGCGGCATCTCCGAGCCCTCGCTGTACGGCATCCACCTGCGCTTCAAGCGGATCTACCCGCGCATGCTCATGGGCTGCCTCGTCGGCGGTGTGATCATCGGCATCCTCGGCGGCGTGAACACCAAGGCCTTCGCCTTCACCTCGCTCCTGACGATCCCGGTCTTCTCCCCGATGATCAAGTACATCATCGCGATCTCGGCGGCCTTCTTCACCTCGATGGCGCTCGTGTACTTCTCCGACTACCGCACCCGCGAGGAGCGCGCCCAGGTGAACGCCGAGCGCGACGCGGCCCAGGCCGCCGCCCGCGGCGAGGCCGCCCCCGTCGCTCCCGCCACTCCGGCCGGGACCCTAGTGGCCGACGACCGCGAGCTCGTCGGTGTCGGCGCCACCGCCGCAGGCGTTTCCACGGCGGCCGGTAGCGCCTCCGCCGGCGCCTCCACCGGCTCCGCCGTCACGGCCGAGGCTCCCGCCGCCGCGAAGCAACTGGAGCTCATGGCGCCGGTCGCGGGACGGGTGATCGGTCTGGGCGAGGTCGAGGACCCGGTCTTCGCCTCCCGCGCGCTCGGCGAGGGCGTGGGTATCGAGCCGGCCGACGGCCGCGTCGTCGCCCCGGTCGACGGTGAGCTGATCACCGTCGCCGACACCGGCCACGCCTTCGGCATCCGCACCGCGAACGGTGTCGAGGTCCTCATCCACGTCGGCATCGACACCGTGAAGATGCAGGGCGAGGGCTTCGACGTGCGCGTCGCGGCCGGGCAGAGGATCGCCGCCGGCGACCTCCTCGCCGAGGTCGACCTCGGTGCCGTGCGGGCCGCGGGACACCCGGCCGTCACCCTGATGACCGTCCTCAACACCGCGGACATGACCTCGGTCGAGCCGCACGTCGGGCAGGACGTCACCGCCGGCACCCCCGTGGTGACCGTGCGACGGTGATCAGCCCCGCTTGACGCAGGTGATCCGGCGCGTGCACGCCTCCCGCGAGGGACGCGTGCACGCGCCGTGTCGGCGTTCGGGGGACCATGGAGATCGACGGAAAGGAGGGCCGGCGGTGAAGGCTGTGCGTGTCCTGAACAACAACGTGGTCCTCGCGAGCGACGAGAAGGACCAGCCGGTCATCCTGACCGGGCGCGGCATCGGCTTCAGCTCCCACCAGGGCAAGCCCGTCGACCCCACGCTCATCGAGCGTGTCTTCGTCCCCGCCGACGGCCGCGACCCCGCCGCGGGCTCCGTCCCCGAAGCGGACCCCGCCCGACTGGCCGAGGCCATGGCCCTCATCAGCGAGGAGATCCTGGAAGCCGTCGTGACCGCGCTCGGCGACGCCGGCATCGAGGGCCGCGAGTCCACCCGGCCCACCCTCGCCATCGCGGTCGCCGACCACGTCGCCGGAGCGCTGGACCGGGCCGCGCGGGGCATCGTCATCGAGTACCCGCTGCGCGCCGAGGTGCAGACCCTGTACGCCACCGAGTACGCCCAGGCACAGCTCCTGCTCCAGGCCATCAACGAGCACGTGACCCCGCAGCTGGACGCCTCCGAGGCGACCCCGCTGGCCCTGCACCTGGTCAACGCGGGCTTCGTCTCGGGCGACCTGTCCTTCACCTACACGATGACCGGGGTCATCCAGCAGATGCTCGCCGTCATCAGGGAGCGGTACGGGCTGGACATAGCCCACGAGTCGATGAGTGTGGCGCGGTTCATCACCCATGTGCGCTATCTCTTCGTACGCGTCCAGCAGCACCGGCAGCTGAAGGGCCACGAGTCCACGATCGGTGTGGGAATCCGCCAGTACTACCCGGAGGCGACCCACACGGCCCAGCAGCTCGCGACGATCGTCGAACTGCGCCTGGGCCGCAAGCTGAGCGAGGACGAGGTCTCCTATCTGGCGCTCCATGTGGCCCGCATGACGATGGAGGCTGACGACACGGCAGCGTGAGCCGCGAACCGCCCCCGGCCCGACACTCCCGGTCGCCCCCGTGCGGACTGCTCATCCCTGTCGCGTGGTGCGTCGACCGAACTCGCTGTCAGGCTTCGTTCCCCGGCAGGGTTGAGAGGAACGCGTCGATGTCCTGACGGAGGTAGCGTGAGACGTCGGTCAGGGCGGCGACGGTTTCCTTGAGTTCGTGAGCCAGCTCGGGGGCGGTGGCCCAGACTTCTGGCTTTCTGGTGATGACCGCGTACAGCAAGTCGTCGTCGAACCAGCCGCCCTCGGCCTGCTTCGACGCGGTGTCCCGCAGAATTCCCACCGCCACCGGCAGGAGCCAGGGCAGTCCGACATCCTGCCCGATCAGCCGCGCCAGCTCGTGCGGCGCCAGGGTCGCGGCCGGTCGGCGCCGCAGCTCGTACACGTTCCGGACCATGGGGGTCGAGTCCGCTGGAGGTGCAGGCCAGCGAAGACCCTCCAACTCCTCGAGGGAGCAACCGCGGTCGAAGGGCTCGGGCATTGTCGGTCCTCTCGTGCTCCGCAGCCGTCGGCGCGAAGGGCATGACTTCTGGCGTGCGTCAGCGCGTCCGCGCTGTTCATGGTATGTATCGGCGTCGTCCGCAGTCGCCGTCACCCGTGGCCGATGGACTTCAGGAAGCGGTTCAGCCGTTCGAGCTCGACGATGGCGTCCTTTCGCTTCCTGCTCAGCACTTCCCATGCCGCTTCTGGCCTGTTTCAGGTCGCTGATGTGGTCGAAGGGGGTGCCGTCGCGCTTTCGGGCCACGACTTCGCCTCTGGCCTCGCGGCGAGCGGCGCTGTAGTGGTTGTGGTTCGGCTGGGAGTTGAAGGACCCGATCGGGTCCTTCATGGCCTCCGCCTGGCCGACATCCGCCGCCGCGGCGTGGACCTGTAACCGACCACAGATCTCGGGACGGGCCGGCCCTCCCTTCCTCCCTCGCCGACCGGCCCGTCCGGGTAGGCGACCAAGAAACCGCGCGGGTCCATTACTTGGGAAACCGCTGGCCGGAAGACGCGTCGTGGCTGGTCGGGGCCTGGATGCGGCTGTCTGAGGAGGACACCTCGAGGCTGGGCCACATCGCCGCGAGAGTGCCGACGAAGATCGTTCCGTCGTTAGGGTCCAGCGTTATGGCCCTTCCCTCAGCAGCGCCGCCGGTGACGGCAGCGGCTTCCGAACCTGTCCCTCCCGCGATCCTGATCCGGAACCTGCGGATGCGCTACGGCGCACGCGATGTGCTCCACGGAGTGGATCTGGAGGTGCGGCGGGGGGAGGTGCTGGCGCTGCTGGGGCCCAACGGGGCCGGCAAGAGCACCACCATCGAGATCCTGGAGGGTTTCCGGCAGCGTTCCGGTGGTGACGTCAGCGTGCTGGGCACCGATCCCGAGCACGCCGACGGCGCCTGGCGGGCACGGCTTGGCATCGTCATGCAGTCCTGGCGCGACCACGCCCGCTGGCGGGTAGGGGAGTTGGTCGAGCACTTCGCGCGGTACTACCCGGACCCGCGCGATCCGGGCGAGCTGCTGGAGACCGTCGGACTGTCGGAGCAGGCCGGCCAGGAGTGCCAGAAGCTCTCCGGAGGCCAGCGGCGGCGTCTGGACGTCGCGCTGGGCATCATCGGGCGGCCCGAACTGCTCTTCCTCGACGAGCCGACCACCGGGTTCGACCCGGAGGCGCGGCGCGACTTCCACAGCCTCGTCGAGCGGCTGAGCGCGGTCGAAGGCATGACGGTCCTGCTCACCACCCATGACCTCGCCGAGGCCGAGCGGCTGGCCGACCGCATCGCGATGCTCGTCGCCGGCCGTCTCGTCGCCGCGGGGTCCGTCGACGAACTGGCCGCGCAGATCCAGGCCGACGCCGAGGTGCGCTGGTCCGAGGACGGCCGGCGGTGCCGGCAGCACACCAAGGACCCCTCCGCTCTGGTGTGGGACCTCCACACCCGGCTCGGCGGCCCCATCCCTGACCTGGAGGTGCGCCGGCCCACGCTGGAGGACACCTATCTGGGCATGCTCCACCAGGAGGAAGCGTGATCAGCCGACAGTCCCTCGCCGTTGGCCTGCACCGGGGGAGGACCGAACTACGACAGACCGCGCGCACCCCCCGCGAGTACCTGGGTCATCTGACCAATCCGGCGATGTTCCTGCTCACCGCGTCGTTCCAGACCGGCACCATCCCCGGCAGCCCGGTGCCCTCCTCGCGCATGGTGATCGCCGGCAGTGTCGCCGCGCTCCTCGCCATGATCGCGATGGTGTGGCTGCCACAGCAACTGGCCACCGAGCGCGAGGACGGCACGCTGCTGCGCCTGCGCGGCACGCCAGGCGGCATGGCCGCCTACCTTGTGGGCAAGACGATGATGGTCCTCGTGATCGCCGGGCTGAGCACCGCGCTGCTGCTGGTCGGCGGCGCGCTCACCACCGACTCGGGCTTCCCCCGGAGCGCGGATCGCTGGGTCACCCTGCTGTGGGTGACCGCGCTGGGTCTCGTCGCGCTGTCCCTGCTCGGTGCCGCGATCGGCGCGATCCTGCCCAACCCCCGTCAGGCTCTGGCCTGGGTGATGATCCCCATGCTGGGACTCCTGTTCGTCTCGGGGATCTTCTTCCCGGTCACGAGCATGCCGCAGTGGCTGCGGATCACCGGCGAGGTCTTCCCCCTGAAGTGGATCGCCCAGGGCATCCGTTCCGCCCTCCTGCCCGACAGCGCGCTGGTGGCGGAGACCGGCCGGAGCTGGCAGCACTGGCAGACCTTCGGTGTCCTCGGGGCGTGGACGCTGCTGGGGCTGCTGCTCGCCCCGCGGCTCCTGTTGAAGTCCTCACGCCGGGAGTCCGGCAGCCGCCTGGCGGCGCGCCGTGAACTCGTCGGCCAACGTTCCTACTGAGGGGTGATCCCGTGACCTCCACGCACAACACCAGCATCATGTACCCGATCCAGGCCTCAGGCACGGGGCAGGTCCTGCCCTTCGCCCGGCTGTTGCAGCGCCGCGGCGCGGGCCGCCTGTGGCTGGGACAGTCCCTGAGGCTGGACACCCACCAGCTCTTCGCCGCCCTGGCCGGTATGGGGTATCGCATCCCGATGGGCAGCGGGGTGACCCTCGCGCCGCTGCGTCACCCGTACGACGCCGCCGTACAGGCGCGTTCGGTGGCAGCCCTCAGCGGCGCCCCGTACGTGGCCGGCATCGGCCCGGCGGCACCGGAGTTCCAGGACTCCCTGCTTTCGGAGCCCTATGCCAAGCCGCTCACCGCGATGCGGGAGTACATGACGTCCATGCGCGAGCTGCTGGACGGCGGACTCGCGTGTCGCGACGGCGCGTACCACTCCATCGACGCCCAGCTCATCGCCATGGACGCCCCGCCGGTCGAACTCGGCCTGGGAGTCCTGCGTCCGCGGATGGCCACGATGGCCGGCGCGGTCGCCGACGTCGCCGTCACCTGGATGACCCCGGCGGACTACATCGCCGACACCCTCGTACCCGCACTGGCCGAGGGCGCCGCGGCGGCGGACCGCGCCGCGCCGCGGGTGGCGACCGTGATCCACGTCGCCGTCGCCCGACCTGGCCGCGACATCCGCCTGGCGGCCCGCCGCGGCGCCGGCGCCCACCTCAGCGCCGCCCACTACACCGACATGCTCCGCCGCGCCGGCGTTCCCGCCTACGCGCACGATCCGGACGCCGGCGCGGACGCCCTGGTCGAGGCAGGGGTGTTCGTCGCCGGAACGCCCGATGAGATCGCCGCCGAACTCCACCGCTATCGGAAGAACGGTGTCGACGAGGTCGTCCTCAACCCGGCCGGCATCATGCACATCGAGGGTCTGGGCGCCGCCATGACCGACCTCCAGGACATATTCGCCGCCCTGGACCGCCTCCATGGCTGAGAACACCGGGAGCACGCCTCCGCCCGAGGGACCGGCACCGGACTTCGGTGCCCGCAGGGTGCTCTTCGCGGGTACCGGCTCCCTCGGGGTGATGTTCATGCCGATGTGGCTCAACTGGCTGCGGACCGCCTACCCGGACATCGAGGTACGCACCGTGCTCACCCGGTCCGCGCAACGGTTCGTCACGCGTGACGCGCTGACCGCGTTCGCGGGCGGAACGGTCCTTCAGGACGTCTGGCCGGACGAGCCGGACGAAGGCGCCACCCACGTCGAGCTCGCCCAGTGGCCCGACGCGGTCGTCGTCCACCCGGCGACGTACAACTTCGTCGGCCGACTGGCCCAGGGCGCCGCGGACACCCCCCTTCTGCTGGCCCTCCAGTGCACCCGGGCACCCATCGCCGTCGCTCCCGCGCTGCCTCCCGGCGGCGTGGAGTCCTACGGCTACCGTCGGCACGTCGCGGCACTGGCGGAGCGCCCCAACGTGACCGTGGTGCCCCCGCAGCCGGGCTACAGCGTGACGACGGGCCGCCCGGGCGCCACCGTGGCCACGCCGCTGCCCGCCGTGATCCCCGTCCTGGAACGGCTCAGGGCCCGTCTGGCAACCGCTCCTTCACCCGGTGAGGAGAAGGCACGATGACGCAGCCGACCGGGCCCGCCGTGCAGGAGTTCGCCACCGGCTTCCTGCGCACCGCGATCCACCCCCACGGCCCGGGATACCTGTGGATCCGTCGCCCGGGCGACGACCGCCCGGTCCCGCTGAGCGCGCCCGGCGCGCCGGTGCGCGCCGCGCTCACGGCGCTGCGCCCGGCCGGTCTGCGGCTCGCGCTCCCGGAGGCGGTCGGAGACGCCCTGCACTACCAGGTGCCGGGCCCGGTCCCGGTGGCCAAGCTCTGTGTGGGCCGCGACCCCGGTCTTCCTCCCGGGCCGGTGGCCGGAGCCCTCTCCGGGACGGGCGCGGCCCTGCGCCTGCTCCACACCGGTGTTCCGGCATCCCTGGCCCTCTCCGGGCCGCCGGGCCCCGCCCGGCTGGCGTTCTGGATACGCGAGGGCGGCGGGCCGCGAGCCGCGCAGGCCTTCCACACCATCGTCCGCCGCCAACTCGGCACGACCCGGTGGGACCTGGTGCAGGAGTGGTGCCACGCTCTGGCCACCGACCTGAGCGGCGGGGTCTTCCTGCACGGTGCGCCCAGCCTGGGTTCGGTCGTCGTGGGGGACGCACCGGACGGCGGTTGCCTGCTGTCCGGCGAGGACGTGGCCCGCGGTCCCGCCGACTTCGATCTCGGCTGGCTGCTGGGGGAGTTCGTCGAATGGCGGATGACGCTGCGGCGCCGGACACCGGGTCTGGACCTGGATCCGGACGACTTCCACACCGCTCTGGACGCACTGGGCCGGGGCTATGGCGAGCCGGCCGATCCGGTGGCGGCCGGGCGGGCCGCGGTGCTGCGCGTGTTCACGCATGCCCATGACTTCGCCGCGTACATGGGGTGGCATCCCGAACTGCTCGAATACACCGTGAAGATAGCCGAGTTGATCGACGACGAGGGTGCCCAGGCCCTGTTCTGACCGCGGCGCGCTCCCGCATCCGTACGACGACGTGCCCCCCGGTGGCGACCGCCACCGGGGGGCACGGGTCATCCTCGGGCCGGGCCGATCTCACCCGTGTCGGGGCGGTTCGGCCGGGCGGGGATGTGGTTCATCTTCCAGCGCGTGTAGGTGCGCCGAGGGATTCCCAGGATCTGGCAGTACCTCGAGACGTTGATCCCGGCGTCCTCCCTGATGGCCTCGAGGTCTGAAAAGGGACGGTGCGGTACTCACCCGATTTACGCCGCACACGCAGTTGTACGTAGGCTTCTCCCAGTGCGGTCTTCAGTTCCGTGATTTCGGAAAGGAGGTCGCGTTCGCGCTGGGCATTACGGGACGCGCCTCCTTCGAGGCCGATGCGTCCGCCGTCGAGGAACTGTCTTTTCCAGTTTCCGATGGACTGTTCGGATACGCCCGCGCGTCGGGCGGCCTCGGCGATCGTCCGGGATCCGGACAGGACCTCGAGCACGATCTTCAGTTTTTCCGCAGCTGGCATTACCGGAGGGCGTGACATCGCCTCTCTTCTCCAATTCATGACGCGCGGGGCGCTGTTGAATGCGCGTCCCGCGGTAGATCTGGCGGGGTGCCGGGCGGAGCGGCGGTCGTTCCGGTCCGTCGGCCTGTCCCGTGTGAGCTGCGGCGCCTGTGAGTCAGGGTCCAGGCCGACGGCCTGAAAACCCGACTCAAACAGGGCCGTGGCAGTTCACGAAGATGTGTGGGAATCCGAATGCTCGCGACGGACGGCGTCCGTGCGGGCGCATGCCGATCTGGCTTCTGGTGGCTCCATTTTGTTTCCCCCTAGGAAAGACGGGTCAGGTCTTTCTTGTGAACTCGCTTCTGTCCTGCCTTGTTACGGAAGTGGTGAGGCGTTGCGACCGGGCTGTGAAAGTCTGCCCAGGGCCCGGCGAATGCCTTTCGATAAGAAGATCATATCCATGGCTCATTGCGGAGGGCAACAAACTTGGGCCGCAATTGAGGTTGCGCATAGCGGACATATTCCAACGTGGCGCACCGGGTGTCCCCGTCCCCGGTTCCGTCTTCGGCCGACGGCTGGAGCGGCCGTGGCACGCCTGCGCGGGTGTCTTCCGGCCCGCCACTCAGCCGCGGCGGGTCACGACCCGGCCGCACCGACCGCCGTCCCGGCGTCGGCGATCTCGACCCCGCCGACCGCCCGCAGCCCAGGGGCCAGACGGTCCGCGTCCCCGACGACGACACCGCTGAACGCGTCGGGATCGAAGAACTCCCGGGCCACCTGGGCGACCTGATCACGGGTGACGCCCCGCAGGAGGTCGGGGAAGGCCGTCACCCGCTCCGGCTCGTGTCCCAGGCAGACGGCGGTGGCCACACTGCCCGCGAAACCCGCCTGCGACGCCAGGGTCAGCATCGTCATCCCGACGGTGTATTCGCGCGCCGCGTCCACCTCGGTCGCCGACGGAGGCTCGGTCGCAAGACGCCCCAGCTCGGCCCGGATCTCCTGGTAGGCCGTCGCCGTCGCCTGCGTGGCCGTGTCGGCGTCGGCGGTGAGCATCAGGCGGTCCAAGTGGTCCTCGAACCCCGCCTCCGCGCGGTAGGCCAGCCCCTTGTCCTCCCGGATGTTGGTCACCAGCCGGGAGGAGAAATACCCTCCGAACACCAACGTGGCCAGACTCAAGGCCGCGAAGCGGTCATCGGTGCGAGTCACCGCCGGCCGCACGAGCTTGATCTGCGACTGCACCGCGCCGGCCCGCGGCACCAGAGCGACGCGCCCGGCACGCAGCGGCGGCAAGGGCGAGGGCGTCGGCAAGGGGCCGCCAGCGCCCCAGGCGCCTGTGGCCGCGGCCACCGATGCGACCGCCTTCTCAGGGTCGAGATCCCCCACCAGCACCAGCACCGTGCCCCGCGGACGCAGCCGCTCGTGGTGCAGGGCCCGCACGGCCGCGCCGGTCACCGCGGCGACCGGCGCGGCAAAGGGCACTTCCTGGAGGGCGGGCAGTTCGCCGTAGCAGTGCGCCACCAGGGCTTCCTGCGCGACCACTTGAGGCTGCGCGCGGATCAACGCGATCTGCCGTACCATCCGCTCGCGTACCGGCGCGATCTCCGCCTCGTCCGCGTTCGCCTCGGTGACCGCGTCGGCCAGTGCTCCGACCAGGGTGTCGAGCGCGTGACCGGGCGCGGACCCCGACACCTGGAGCCATTGAGAGGAGCGGTGGGCGGCCAGCGTGACGCCGTGCCGGGCCATTTCGGTGTCCCGGGCGGTCCCCTCGCCGCGCCCCCGCCGGAACAGGACCGTGGCAAGGACCTCGGCCGTGGCCGCGTGCGTGAAGGTGGCGCCGGCGAAGGGCACCGACATCCGCAGTTCGACCATCGGTGTGGACGGCTGCCGGGCCGCGATCACCCGCAGGCCGTTGGGCAGCACGGTGTCGGCCATCGCCGGCAGACAGTGGCCGCGGGGGGCCTCCAGCGGCGGCAGCGTGCGTGCTCCGGCCGCGGTGCGGCCGATCTCCGCGGCGCTGCGGTGGGCACGGGCGGGCTCTCCGGCGGGGGAGGGGACCAACGAGGTGACGGTCACGAGTCAGCTTCCTGACGGGATCGGGTGGAGGGAAGGCGACGCGGCGGGACGCAGACTCAGTACGGCGCGCGCGTCCGGCCGCAGGGACGCGGCGGCCCGCGCCAGGTCCCGCGCGCTCACGCGGGCGAGCCGGCCGGGCAGTTCATCGACGAGTTCGGCCTTGCCGAAGAGCACCTCCTGCGCCCCGAGGGCGCGGGTGCGAGCCAGCAGCATGTCGTACTTGCGGTGCGTTCCCGCGCTGCTGAGGGCCGTTGCGCGGGCCAGCTCCTCCTCGGTGGGGCCCTGCGTCGCCAGCGTCGCGAGCTCATGGTCCAGCACTTCGAGGAACCGGTCCGTCGCGGTCTCCCACGGATGCGTCGCCACACACAGGAACGTCTCGGGATCCCGGGCCTCCAGTGCGCCGAACAGCCCGCAGCCGGTGCTCACATCGGTCACCAGGGGCGAGGATCCGTGGATCATCCGCCGCCGGAGCCTCGACGACTCGCCCGCACCGGTGAGCACCACGCACAGCACCATGTGCGCCAGGTAGCCGTCCAGGTCCCTGTTCGGATCCGGCATGCGGTAGCCGACCGCGGTGGCGGGCATCGGCGCGTGCGGGTCGGTGTGGTCGCCCCGCAGTTCGCGCTCGGGTGCACGCTCGCTCAGGTCGACCGGAACCGGCGGGCGTCGTACCGGGACGTCGTGGAAGTGCCGGTGGATCAGCTCGGCCGCCCGGTCCGGGTCGACGTCGCCCGCGACGGTCAGCACCGCGTTCCCCGGCGCGTAGTAGCGGTCGAAGAACGCGGCACATTCGTCGACCGTCGCCTGTTCCAGGTCTGTGAAGTCGCCGTAGCCGTTGTGCGCGTTGGGATAGGTCCCGAAAAGCAGTCCGGGCAGCACGGTCCAGGGAAACCCGCCGTAGGGTTTGTTCATCACGTTGAGGCGGATCTCCTCCTTGACCACGTTCACCTGGGTCCGCAGGTTGTCCTCCGTCAGTTTCGGAGCACGCATCCGGTCGGCCTCCAGGAAGAGAACGCGCTCCAGTGCGGCAGACGGAACCACCTGGTAGAAATCCGTGTAGTCCTGGTGCGTCGAGCCGTTGGCAGTACCTCCGGCCGCCTGCACATGACCGAAGTGTTCGGTCCTGGCCACGCTCTCACTGCCCTGGAACATCAAATGTTCGAAGAGATGGGCGAACCCGGAACGTCCCCGGGGCTCGGACCGGAAACCGACGTCGTAATGCACACTGACGCCCACCGCCGGAACGCCGGATATCGGGTACAGGACGACCCGCAGGCCGTTGGGCAGGGTGAAACGGTGCAGGTTCGCAGGGGGCATGCCCGGTACCTTAGGGGACCCGGACGACGCCAAGAAGGCCGCAGATAACCGGTTACTTTGGTCCGGAAAGGGCCGCCCGCACCGCTGCTGACGGCGCGTCTCCCCGGCGCCCCGGTCCGTCCCCACCCAAGAACGACGGGATAGTGAGCCATTTGTTGGCGGCGCCCGCGGACGGTTCCTACGCTCCGCGATCGTGATTACAGATCAAGAATCGAAGTCCCCTCCGACCCGCGTCCGCTTCGATCCCGTCCGCCTGGACAAGGCTCCCGAAGTCGAGGCGTTCCTCGGCCGGCTGGGGCTCGGATCCTTCGACGCGGACAGCGTCGTCGCCCACATCGGACGCAACGACAATTGGGCCGGCACCACCACTACCGGCGCCAAGGTCTTCGTCAAGCGGGTCGGCGGCGGCGACCCGGCCGACGTCCTGCGGCGCTACCGCCGCATCCTGGCCTTCGAAACGATCGCGTCACGCCTCGGCAGCAGCGAACTACGGGGACCCGAACTCCTCGGCTCCGACGAGGAACACCGTCTGGTGGCCTTCACCCGCCTGGAACACGCGCGGTCGGGCTTCGAGCTCTCGACCGACGACGCGTTCGACGACGCCCTGTGCCGCCGGGCCGGCCGTATCCTCGGCGTCCTGCACACCCTGCCGCTCGAACCCGGCACCTTGGACGACGACCCCCACCCGTCCCCGTCCATGGACCACTTCGACGCCCTGTCGCTGCCCGTCTTCATCCACTCGGCCTTCGCCGAGATCGAATCGTGGTCCCTCCTCCAGTCGGACGCCGAGCTGGCCGCCGCCCTGCACGAACTGCGCCGCCGCGAAGCCGCCGCGCCCCGGGTGCCCACGCACGGCGACATCCGCCTCGACCAGTACCTCTTGGCCGACGACGACCTCTATCTGACCGACTGGGAGGAACTGCGCTCCGGCGACGCCGCCCGCGACGTCGGCGGATTCGCCGGCGAGTGGCTCTACCGGGTGATCCAGGGCATCCCGAAGTCGATCAGCGAGGACCCCGGCCACGCCTTCGGCCGCGAGGCGACGCACGAGGACATCCTCGCCCACGGCGCACGCGAGATCGACCGCCTTCGGCCGCGCGTCGAAGCCTTCTGGGCCGGGTACCGCGAGACGCGCCCCACCGTGGACGACGGCTTCACGACCCGTGTCGCGGCCTTCACCGGCTGGCACATGATCGACCGCATGCTCGCCGGCGCCAAGTTCGGTACCCGGCTGTCCGCCGGCGACCGTGCGGCCGCCGGCATCGGACGGACCGTCCTGTTGGCTCCGCAGAACTTCACCTCCGTACTCGGTCTGGAAGGCACCTCATGACGACCGCATCGGGCCTCATCGCCCCTGAGATCGCGACAGCGCTGGCCGGGACCGAGATCGCCGCCGACGGCCTGACCGCCACCGTCGGGGGGAAGGAGCTGGACGCCAAGACCCCCGGCGCCCTCGCCAAGCGGCTCGGTGACCACTTCTACCTGGACCTCCACGCCGGGATGGAGGACCAGGACGACACCGCCCGGCAGCGCAGCCTGCGCGACGACGCGTTCGACCAGCAGCTCTTCGCCGCGATGCCGCACCGCACCAGCCTCGTCCCGGCCGCCGTGCTCGGCGACGGTCCCCAGTCGGACACCGTGATCGTCCGACTCGACGGCCTGCGCGTCCAGGTTCCGCGCGACAGCATCACCGATCACCGGCCGGACACCGCTTCCGCGCAGGTCACCCTGCGCATCCCGGCACCGCGCCCATCCCTGTCGACCGGGTTCTTCCTGACGGACGGCTCGCGCGGACGTGTCGGAGGCTCCCCGATGCTGCGCCTGTATTTCCACCTGACCCACGCCGAGGCGGCGCCCGAGGCATGGGGCACGGTGCTGTCCCGACTGGAGGCGCTGCGGCTGCGTTACCGCGCCAAGGTCACCTCGTCGCTGAAGCACTTCCCGCGCCGTGACGCGCTGGTGGTGTATCTCGGCTCCGATGCCTGGCACGCGGCCGCCGACATCAGCGCTTCCGCGCGGGGCCTGCCCGGACTGGGCGACGCCACCTCGCCGTTCGTCCACCGGATCACCGACGGAGTGGGCGCGGCATGGGAGCCGGACGACCCGCGATCGGGCAAGGGAGGGCTCAGTTTCGGGGAGCATCGCTGCCAGGTACTGGCCGAGGCACTGGTGAGACATGCCGTGCGGGGCGACGGCGGTTCCCGCGAGGCACTCATCGCCGAGGCGTACCTCAATGCCGGCGTGGACCCGCTCATGCCCGCCCGGAATCTGGACTCTCCCGTACTGCCGGGAATCGGCCTGGTATGACCACGGGCCGGTGAGCCGATGAACCACATCCCGTCTCCCGTCCCGCCTGCCCTCACGGCCGAGGAGAAGGCCGGCATCGTCCTCAGCGTGCTGTCCGGCCGCGAGACCGTCGCGGAAGCCGCCGGGCGGCACGCCCACCTCTCCGAACGGTCCCTGCTGGACTGGCGCGAGGCGTTCATCGAAGGCGGGCTGCGCGAGCTCCAGGGGAGCGCGGCCCGCCGGCCGCCGCCGCGCGCAAGCCTGCTCGAGGCCGAGGCGGCCGAGCTGAAGAGCGCGCTGGGCGAGGTCTGCCTCGAACTGAACGTGTGGCACGCCCTCAGGACCCGCCCGCGGCGCCGTCCGGACCCCGGATGACCGCCGTCCCCGCGCCCGTCCGAAAACCCCCCACCCGGCGGTGGGGGTTTTCGTCGTGCCGGGGGGATTTCCCGGACGGGCCGTCCGCAATTTTGAACGGGTGGAACGGTGAGCCAATTCCTGTGGATCGGGCGAGGATTTCGCAGGTCGTGTCGGTTCCGGCAAAGTCTCCGATAAGTTTCGCGTAGCGCGGGCGGCGAAATGTGCGGTCGAATGAATGCAGAGCGGGGGAACGCCCGCTCCAGGCATCACTCATCGAAGGAATTTCATGAACACCGCAGACCAGCTCCTGACCGGCTACACCGCTTACACCAACGCCGAGGAGTTCGGCGCCAGCGCGGAGGCCCAGGCCCCGGCGACGACTCCCACCGTCACCGTTTCCTCTCCCGAGTGCGTCTACTTCTCGCTCGGCGCGTCCGCCGGCAGCATCGCCAGCACCAAGGCCTGGGGCTGCTGACCCAGCGTCACTGATCGACCCAGTGGGTGTCCGCCGTAACAGGCGGACACCCACTTCTGCGTTGTACGGAACCAGGCTGTTTCCGCCCGACACGCGTGTCCCCAACTTTCCCGTCGAGAAATGTGCGCAACGAGGTTGGGTTCCGTCAGGGAAAGTGCAGGTCGCGGAGCCGACGCGGTCAAATATGCATAAGATTTCCGTGGTCGCGTCATGGGGAATGTGGTCGAATTGATCTCGGGCAGGAAAGATCCGGCCCATCTCATTGGAATCAGTGAAGGAATTTCATGAACACCGCAGACCAGCTCCTCGCCGGCTACACCGCTTACACCAACGCCGAGGAGTTC
Source organism: Streptomyces sp. f51 (assembly GCF_037940415.1). NCBI lineage: Bacteria > Bacillati > Actinomycetota > Actinomycetes > Kitasatosporales > Streptomycetaceae > Streptomyces > Streptomyces sp. f51. Next base: position 6,626,167 of record NZ_CP149798.1, read on the forward strand.
GGCGCCGCCGCCTCGGCCGAGGCCCCCGCCACCACCCCGAGCATCCTCAGCTTCATCGGTGGTTCCAGCGGCGGCTGCGGCGCGGCTGTCAGCGCCATCTCCGGTGCCGGCGTCTCCGCCACGGCGCACTGGGGCTGCTGAACCACCTGCCTGCTCGCAGGCAGTGCTCCACCGCTGGGCGCCTGTGCCCCTTCAGGCGCCCAGCGGCATTTCTATGACCCCTCCTCGTCGGCGCCACCGGTACCCGGCACCTCGGCTCCGGCCCGGCGGGCGGCTCCGGCCAGTGCCTCCAGGGCGGCCAGATGCGCGGCGAGCGCCTTCCGGCCGGTCAGGGTGAGGGCCAGCCAAGTGCGGGGCCGCTTGCCGAAGTAGCCCTTGCGGACGCTCACGTAGCCGGCCTTCTCCAGCGCGGCGACCGTCTTGCTCAGTACGGAATCGGTGACCCCGCAGTAGTCCCGCACCGTGCTGAACTCGGCCTCGGCGCAACTGGAGAGGAACGCGGCCACCGTCAGCCGGGTGGGGTGGTGGATCTCCTTGTCCAGGCCGGGTGGACCCGCGTCGGTCACGACGCCTCCCGGGCGCCGGTACGCGCGCGACCCGCCTGCGTCCAGGACATCGCGCCGGCCACCACGCCGAATCCGGTGAACGCTCCGGCGCCACCGAAGAGGAGGGCCCCCGCCAGGCCCGCGGCGAAGGGGATCAGGGGCAGGACCCACGCCTGCCACGCGGTCCCGCGCTCGCGCCGCGCGAACCACGGCGCGACTCCCGAGGCGCGCTGCACCTTCCAGGTCACCACGAGGAAGGCGCCCGCGCAGAGGAGCGCGGCCGCGAGGAGCCAGCCCTGCCATCGGGGCCACACGGGAGCCAGGCCGAAGCCGCTCATCGCCGCGGCGAGCAGCAGGCCGTGGGTGGCGGGATACCAGGCGGGCACCGACCGCGCCGACTGCCGTGCCGCGTTCTCGGCGGCCCGCGCCGTGCGCAGTGCCGCGGCGGCGGACTCCGCGCTGGGCCGCATCGATCCTGAGGTGTTCATGGGTTCTCCGGCTTCCGTGCGACGGGTGCGCTTACTCATGCCAGAGTGGCATCTACTTTCCAATATGGCAAGTAGTTTCCGTACGGGAGCGCCCAGGCGTACGAGAGCCCCGCCGGAACGGATCCCGGCGGGGCTCTCGGACGCGCAAGTGCCCAGGTGGACAGCGGCCTTGAGCATGTGTGACCCGGGGCGTCACGCCTCCCGAGCGAGCTTGGCCTCCCGCGCCAGCTCAGTGGCGGCCAGTAGGCTCAGCCCCGGCAGTTCCTGGCGCAAGGCCCGTATCGCCGCCACCTCGTGGGTGACGGGGTCCACGCCGTCGCGCTCCAGGATCCCCCAGGCCCATCGCACCCGCGGCCCCCCGCCCCGCTCCGCCAGCTCGGCCAGGATCCGCGCGGCCCTCCGCAGTCCGGGAGCCTCGTCGGCGGGAGCGCCCGACAGTGCCTGGCGCACCGCGTCCCGGGCGTCGTCGAGATCGCTGAGCGCAATCAGATGCACTTCCTTCTTGCTGAACATTCCCGTTCCTTCTCTCTCCCCGGCCGTTCGCGATCGCCGTCCGGAGGAATACCTGACGGATCAACTCCCGGCCACGCTACAGGCTGCCCCTGGCGCGCCCTCCGACCTGCCCCCTAATCCCTTCTCCGGCACCAACTTTGAGACTCTGTCACGTGCGCCACATTCTTGAAGAGGCTACGGAATACGCCAGTTGGGTCGGGCGGGCCAAGGATAGGAGATACTTTTCCGCGCGAGCGTGTGGTGGACTGAAACAGGCTCGGACGTGGACGGCGGAGACAGGTCATCGTCAGGGCACCGTAAGGGAATTGCTCCAACACGGATATGGCTCCAGCCGTATGCGGCAGCGTCAGATAAGGGCTGTTCCCCATTCGTCGGCGCCGGGCCTGTCGGTTTGTCGGCCAAGGGGGTGAAGGAACGCCTTCCGTTGACCCTGGTTCTCCGCCGTGGGCTCGAGACGGCGGAACCCAGGACACCGAACCGCTGAACACGATTTCCTTTGACACGAGGTGGAGCAAGCGCATGTCAGTCGCCCGCGACAAAACCGCACCCGGCCTGAGACTGGGCGCCGACCTCATCAGCGGCGCCCGCCTCCCCTTGGCCGTCGCAGCGCTGCTGGCGTTGATATCCGCTGCCGCGACACTGGCTGTGCCCCTGATGGTGAGAGACCTCGTCGAAGCCCTTTCCGACACAGGCGGTCTCGTCCGGCCGGTCGCACTGATGACCGCCGTCGCTCTCGCCGGCGCCGGCGCCGCCACTGTCTCGGGATATCTGCTCGCCCGGGTCGGCGAGAAGATGATCCTGCGCCTGCGCTCCCGCGTCATGGAGCACACCATGCGCCTTCCGCTGCGCGTAGTGCGTACGCAGGGCCCCGGCAACCTCGTCGCGCGCGTCACCTCCGACGCCACGATGCTCCGTTCCGTCATCGACGTCGGGGCGATCCAACTGCCGCTGTCCGTCATCACCGTGATCGCCACCCTGATCGTCATGAGCGTCCTGGACTGGGTCCTCGTGCTGATCACCGTGGGATCCTTCGTGCTGGCCGGTGCCGTCATCGGGCTGGTCATCGTCCGGGTGCGCCGCAGCATCAACGCCCAGCAGACCGCACTCGGTGAACTCGCCCAGCGATTCACCGCCACACTCGCGTCCCTGCCCACGATCAAGGCCTACCGCGCCGAGACCCACACCGCCCAGGGCCTGGCCCAAGACGCCGCCGACCTGACGGACTCCACACTCCACAGCGCCCGCCTACAGTCACTGATCGGCCCGGTGATGGGTCTGGGGCAGCAGATCGCCCTGGTCAGCATCATCCTCGGCGGCGGTGCCCGCATGGCCTCCGGCGACCTGACCATGCCGGACTTCATCGCCTTCCTCCTGTTCCTGCTCCAGCTCGTCGCCCCGGTCGCCGTCGTCGCCTCCAGCATCGGCCAACTCCAGGCCGGCCTCGCCGCACGCTCGCGCTTCGACGACCTGCTCTCCCTGCCACAGGAGGCCGCGGGCACCGCCACCACCAGCCCGGTCCCCGTTCAGGGCGCCCCCGGCGTCGAGTTCTCCGACGTGACCTTCGCCTACGACGGCGAACCCGTCCTCGAAGACCTGACCTTTTCCGCCCCTCGACGCGGTCTCACTGCCCTCGTCGGGCACTCCGGCGCCGGCAAGTCCACCGTCCTGACCCTGGTCGAGCGCTTCATGCACCCCGACCGGGGCACGATCCGCGTCCTGGGCCACGACCTGGACGGCTGGCCCTTGGACGACCTGCGGCGCAGGGTGGCCTACGTCGACCAGACCTTCACCCTGCTCGAAGGCACCGTCCGCGACAACCTGCTGCTCGGCAGCGACACCCTCCTGGGCGACGACGCCCTGCTGGACGCCCTCGATGCCGTAGCCCTGCGCGACGAGGTCCTGCGGCTCCCGAACGGCCTCGACACCGTCCTCGGACGCGCCACCGACTTCTCCGGCGGCCAGCGCCAGCGCCTCGCCCTGGCCCGCGTCCTCCTCACCGACGCCGACGTGGTCCTGCTGGACGAACCGACCTCGCAACTGGACAGCATCAACGAGCAGCGGCTGCGCGACCTGGTCACCCGACTCGCCGAGGACCGAGCCCTGGTGGTCGTCGCCCACCGCCTCTCCACCGTCCAGCACGCCGACCACGTACTCGTCATGGACTCGGGCCGCGCTCTGGACGCCGGGACGCACCCGGAACTGCTCGCCCGCTGCCCGCAGTACCAGGACCTGGTCCGCAACCAGCAGTGGTCGGCGGAAGCACACGCCGTCCCGTCCTGCGTCCCCGCCTCGTAAGGAGCTCGCTCGCTGCCCCTGGCGCTGTCCGGCGCCAGGGGCAGGCCGCCTCGCTCAACCGAGACTCGGCCAGCGCCGTTCCCGGTTCTTCCTTCGAAGCCGCCGGACCAGAGGGGCCACGCCGCGTTCCGGGCGCGGGATGACCGGCTCCCCGCCTGTCCGCCCGCTTTCGGAGCGGTACGCGGTTCAGTCCCGGCGCGCCACCAGGCGGTAGGCGTTGGAGACGCCGAGCCGGTGCGCGAGGGGACGGACCGCGAACCGGTCCAGCAGCGTGCCCAGGACCAGGGCCGGGATCCCCGCGACGAGCAGGGCCGTACGCCCGGCCCGGCGCAGCGCGCCCGGAGGCCTCGGCAGCCAGGGCGCGTCCTCGCGCGGAGCCGCGTGGTCCAGCGCCAGCCAGACAGCGGCGAGCAGGTCCACCGGATCGTGCGGCTCGGCATGCTGCCGCGCCACCACCGTGAACCCCAACTCCCCTAGCCTGTGCCGCAGATTGGCGACCGGTGCGAAGTGCAGATGCTGGGGCTGGAGCCAGGGCAGCCACCAGCGCCCCAGCAGCCGGGCGTAGCGGCTCTCGGGGTCGGGGACCTCGATGAGCAGATGGCCGCCGGGCCGCACCGCCTGCCACGCGGCCCTCAGTTCACGGTCGGGGTCGCTGCTGTGTTCCAGGTAGTGGAACATGCTCACCACGTCGTAGCGGGCGGCGAGTTCCGGTGCGAGGTCGGGAAAGGCGCCGCGGTAGCCGTGCTCCACCCGGCCCTCGCGGGCGGCGAGTTCGACGCCGTCCGTGAAGTCGAGACCGTCGAACGTCGTGCCGGGCAGCACCTCGCGGGCGGTCGCGCAGAAGTGGCCGTGCCCGGTGCCGACGTCGAGCCAGGTCTTCGGAGCGGAGTCGTACGGCAGGATCGACTCGGCGCGGTCGCGGTACATCCCGGTGCGGCCCCCGAAGGTGTCGCCGAGTCTCTTCTCGCCGAGCCCGTCGTAGAAGTCGCGGTAGTAGAACTCCAGCCCGGCCTCGCTCAGCCGGGGGTTCTGGAAGACGTGCCCGCAGGCGTCGCACCTGTCGAGGACGAACCGGCCCGGCTTGTGCTGGAGCAGGTCGGTCGTGCGGAGGCGTGTCGTCAGCCGATCGGAGCCGCACCAAGGGCAGTTGGTCCGCGGCGGTTCGAAGAAGCGGTCCGTGCCCTGGGCGAGATCGGTCAGATAGCGGGGGCGCAGCGCGGCCACCTGCTCGGCCCGGCTGGGCTCGCCGCCCGGCCTTTCGGGGTCGGGCCCGGGCGGCTGCTCGGGGGCCTGTCCGGCCAGTTCCCCGGCATCCTGTCCTGCCGGTTCGCCGGCGTCCCGCCCGGGCCGCCGCTCGTCGGCCTGCCCGGTCGGTCGGTCCGTCTGCTCACTCATCGCTGCTCCCAGGCGAGTTGTTCGAGGCTGTCCGCCGCCGCGGGTGCACCGCCGGCGGCGCGGAACGCCGTACCGATCCGTTCGGCGGCCGCGCGGTGACCGGGTTCGTGCAGGACGGCGTCGAGCGCGCCGCCCAGCCGGGCCGCGGTCACCCGGCCGAACCTGACCCGGACGCCCGCCCCCGCGTCCACCACCTGACCGGCCACCACCGGCTGGTCGTCGCGGATGGGCGCCACCACGAGCGGAATCCCGTGCCACAGCGCCTCGCACACGGTGTTGTGACCGGCGTGGCAGACCACGGCGTCGACCCTTTCGAGCAGGGCGAGTTGGGGTACGGAGGGCAGGACCAGCAGATCCTTGTCGTGGCCGGGCGAGGGGTGACCGCCGTACGGAGCCCCGGTGCCGTCCGCCGAAAGGTTGTCGCCCCCTGACCGGGAGGGATCCGTGCCCAGCGTGTTCCCCGGGTCGAGGACGACCCCCTGCACCCGGTCGGCGCGTGCGCGCAGGGCCTCTCGGCAGACGTCGAGGAAGCGCCCGCCGACGTCCGCGTTCGCGGTGCCGAGCGTCACCAGCACCGTGGCCCGGCCGGGGTCGAGCCAGTCCCAGGGGAAGCCCGCCGCGGCGGCTCTGGCCGTGATCGAGGGGCCGACCCAGCGGATCGGGCCGCCCCGCGCGACGGCCGGCCGGCCGGCCAGCTCCACCGTGCTGAAGGCCAGCACTAGATGCGGCGAGAACCGCGGATCGGTGTCGCCCGCCGGATCCCCGACGGACCGGCGCAGGTCCGCCAGGCGCTCCGCCAGCCACTCCGTGACCCTCGGCAGCCCGGCCAGCGGGTCGGAGAACTCGGCCGAGGTGGTCGCCGAGGTGGCCCACGGCAGTCCCGCCCGCTCGGCGACCAGCCCACCCGCGAACGCCTGCTGGTCGGCGACGACCACGTCAGGACGGAACGCCTCGACCGCCGCCCGTACCCCCGGCGCCATGGCCTCGGCCAGCGGCAACAGGTACCACTCCCACAGGAACTTCAGCGCCTCCGGACCCCGCAGGTCGGGTGGCCGTCGCGCCTCGTCCGCGCCCGGTACCGGTCCGGCGCACGGGAACACCGGGGCCCGGTCACCCGCGAGACGCCCCACGAGACCGGGGTCGGCGCAGGCCCACGCCACCCGGTGCCCGCGCGCGAGCAGCAGGTCGGCGACCCCGACGGCCGGGTTGATGTGGCCGACCAACGGCGGTACCACGAACAGGAATCCGCTCACCTCGCCTCGGCCCCCACACTTCGGTCCCGCGAAGTCCCCTGGATCAGCTCCAGGATGTGACCGCCCACGCTCCCCGCCGCCTCGACCAGGACCGAGTGCTCGTGCCCCGGGATCACCACGGTCCGGCAGTCGGGCAGCAACGACCCCAACCAGGGCGCGAGTTCGGCGAGGTCGGAGTCACCCCCGTACACGCCGAGCACGGGACGGCGCATCGCCGCGATCTGATCGTCCGTCAGGACACCGCTGGCCGGGATGTCCTGCCCGAGGGTGGTGTCCCGGGCGAGCCGGGCCGCGCCCCGGGCCAGCCGGGCCGTGTTGTGACCACGGTTCGCCGTGATCCAGGCGAGGGCGTCGCGTTCGTTGTGCGCCAGCTGGGCCATCACCCGGTCGAGGATGCCGCCGAGCTTCGACGCCCAGGCGGCGGTGGGCGGTTCGGACTCGATCAGGGTCACGCTGGCCACGCGCTCCGGGCTGCGGGCCGCGAAGCCGAAGGCGATCGTGCCGCCGTAGGAGTTGCCGACCAGGTGCACGGGGCCGGTCACCGCCAGCCGGTCGAGCAGCGCCCGGAGATCGTCGATGTTGTGGTCGAGGGTGTAGCCGTCGGGCGGGCGTTCACTGCGTCCGTGGCCCCGCAGGTCGTACATGACGACGTCGAGGCCGGCCGCCGCGAAGGCCGGTGCCACGGTGAAGTAGTAGCTGGCCAGGCTGTCGGTGAGCAGGCCGTGGATCAGCACGGCGGTCGCGGTGGCCTCCTGCCCGTTCCGGGGGCCGATCCGCTGTACGTGCAACCGGAGTCCACCGGCGTCGACCATCGCCATGGGTCAGCTCTCCTCCGCCGCCTTCAGGCTGGTCACGACGTGGTCGACGAGCTGCCCGACGGTGAGCCCGATGATCTCGTCGAACTCCATCCCGGCCAGGAACTCGGCGAAGTTGACCCGCCCGCCGTACCGCTCCTCCAGCAGCCCCGAGAGCGTCACCAGGTCGATGCTCTCCAGCTCCAGATCGCGGTTGAACGTGGTCGCCATGCCGATCTCGACGTCGTCGAGGCCGTATTCGTCCTCCAGGAGCCGGGCGAGCAGTCCGGTGACGTCCGCGAGGACCAGGTCCGCGTCGGCGGGGCGGGGGGTGGCGTCCGCGGGGTGGGGGGTGGCTCTCATGGGGCGTACTCCTCCTCGTGGGGGTGTCCCGTCGGTCCGATCGGTCCCGTGGTCCAGGCCACGACGTAGGCCCGGTCGGTCAGTCCCGGCGGGTTCGCGGCGGGCGCGCACCGCACCGCGTAGGCACGTTCCAGGCGCCCCGAGACGATCAGCTCGTCCCCGGCCGGTGCCGCCTCCAGCACGGCGAAGTCCCGTGGCCGGCCGCCGAAACCGGTGCCCTCCGCCTTCGCGACCGCCTCCTTGGCGGCCCAGAACCGGGTGAACCACAGGGCCTCGGTGCGGTCGTCGGTGCCTCCGCCGGTGGCGCACAGCGTGCGCAGCAGCCGCAGTTCGTCCGCGCCGAGCACCGTCGCCATCGCCTGCGGGTCGCGGGCCGTGACCTCCTCGATGTCGATGCCGGGCCCGGGAGCGGGCGTGTGCGGCCGTACGATCGCCACGCCCGCCTCGGCGCGGTGGGCGAGCGAGACGTCCAGCGGGGGCAGTTCCCGACCGTGCGCACCGGTGACGTACGGGCGGCCCATGCCGTCGTTGCGCACCCGCAGCTCCGCGGGGAACACCGGGCCCTCGCCGTGGTCCCACAGCCATTGCCGTACGGCGTCCTTGACCGCGATCCGGCCCAGCAACCACTGCCGCCGACCGCGCGGCGCGTGCCCGGCGTACTCCGAACGCTCCTGACCGCCCAGCGAGTTGCGCATGATCAGGTCGCGCGACGCCAGGTCCGGCCACCGTTCGTGCACCAGTGACCAGCCGCCCGGACGAGCCTCGGACAGGGTGTTGCGCTCGGGGAAGCGCTCCACCGGCCGGGTGTGCGGATCGTTGTCGAACCGGCGGTCCTGCCAGCCGCGCAGCTCCGCCCACACCGCCCCCGCCACCGAGAGCTGTACGTCGGCCTCCAGCACGGTGTCGGTGAGCGAGGTGATCCGCACCAGACACGCCACCTCCGTCCCCGGGGCGGGGTGCGGGCCGTGGAAGCGCATCTCCCGCATCCCGACCGGGAACACGACCGTCCGCTCGGAGCGGGTCGCCATGATCCAGTAGCCGAGGATCTGGCCGACGTTGTCCAGCAGGGCGCCGGGCGCCGCCGGGGCCGTGATGATCCCGCGGATGTGCCGCTCGCCGAGCGCGGTGAGCTCGGTGACTCCCTGGAACGCCGGACCGTGGAACATCCAGCGCTCGCCGTACAGTTGCGCCGCGGTGTGGCGGGGTGCGCGTTCGCTCGCGGGGTCGGTTCGCCAGCGGTCCGGCGGCGGGGCCGGGTAGCCGGTGGCGAGTTCGACGGTGGCGCGGGCCCGGGGGCCGAAGGACATGGCCAGACGGTCCGGTGCCACGGGCTCGGCCGTGACCCGTACGTCGACGGCGGGGGTGGCCGTCAGCCACTCCTCGAACCTGGCGCCGTGCACCGCGACCGGCACCTTGCCCGGCGCCGCGTCCCGGGCCGCTTCCATCAGGTGGTGCACGATCGTGGTCGCCGGGACGACCGGCCAGCGGTCGGCCACGTCCGGCCAGTCGGCCCGCTGGGGGAAGAAGCAGTGGTCGAGCAGGTACGGCATGGTCTCCGGAGAGACGCGGACGACCGAGGTGCCTAGCGGGGCGTCCGTCGGCGCGTCGCCGACGGACGTTCGCGTCTCGGTGGCGGGGGTGGGGGCGTGGACTGTTGCCGTGGCGGGGGCGGGCGGAGTGGGTGTGGCGGCCGGCCGGCGGGCGGGTCGCGCGGCGATGAGCGCCGCCGCCGTGTCCGCGGTGTCCCGCAGCAGCGCGTCCAGTTCGGCGGCGCCGGGGAAGCGGTCGGTGAGCCCACTCAGCGGGCCCGGCGCGTATCGGGTGCCGGCGTCGGGAGAGGGGAGAGCAGTCCTCAACTCTGCTCGCAGAGGGCCCAGTTCAGGGCCGGCGAGCGAGATCAGCGCACCGTCCAGGTCGAGACGCACGGGCGGTCGCCCCGACGGCGTGCCACCCTCGCCGGATCCGGCCCGGGCTCCGGCGCGGCCGTCGTCGGGTCTGGACCCGACTCCTGAAGTGGTGTCCGTACGGGGTCCGGTGGGCAGGGCGGGAGCGACGGCCGCCCCCGCCGTCCACAGCGCGGCCGCCACCCGGCGCAACTGGGCGAGGCCGGTCCGGTGGGGGGAGTTGGCGGCCACGGTCAGATGGTCGCGGTCGCCGAGGGTGTCGCCCACGAGCGACCCGACCTGTCCAGGGCCCACCTGGACGAAGGTCCGGTGCCCCGCCGCGTAAAGGGCCTCGGTCAACTGACGGAAGCGCACGGGTTCCAGCAGATGACGGACGAACAGATCACGTACCTCCGCCTCCCGTTCGGGGAACGGCGCCGCGGTCGTCCCCGACCACACCGGAACGGTCGCCGGATGCAGCCGGAACCGCTGGGCCGCCTGTCTGATCGGCCCGAGATAGGGCGCCAGCATGGGCGTGTGGAAGCCGGACCGGAACGGCAGCACCTGGCCGAGCACACCACGGGCCCGGAACGCCCGGACGAAATCCGCGACCGCGGCGTCCGGCCCGCACACCATCGACTGGCCCGGCGCGTTGTCGTGGGAGAGCACCAGCCCTGCGCCCGCGAACTCCTCTTCCAAGGCGGCCAGTACGCGCTCCGCGGGCGCGCCGACGGCGCCGAACGCGAGACCCGGCACCGTCACCGTGTCCGGATCGAAGCCCGCCATGAAGGCGTCGACCTCGTCCCCGGAGTACAGCCCGGCCACCGTCATCGCGGTCCACTCGCCGACGCTGTGCCCGGCGACCGCGTCCGGCACGACACCCAGGCGGCGCAGCGCCGCGTCGAGCAGGCGTCCCACGGCCACCACGCCGAGGCCGTGCCGGCCCACGTCGCCGACATGGCCGCCCTCGTGCGCCGTCCGGGGCAGTCCGAAGTGCGCGGCCACGTCGTCGACGCGCGCGGAGAACTCGCTCTCCAGACCGGGGAAGACGAAGGCGAGCTTGCCGTGCCCGGGACCGAGCAGGGGGCCGGGCCGGAACCAGACGTCGCCCCGGCCGTGCCAGGGGCGGCCCCGGCCGACCGCCCGGCGGGCCAGCGCCAGCCGTTTCGCGGTCGGGTCGACGATGCCGAGCCGGGCCCGGCCCGCCGCCGGATGGGGCAGCGCGGGGTCGAGCCCGGCCGCGCGGACCGCGGCGTCGTCCGTGTCCAGCAGGGCGGCGAGCGGTTCCGGACCGTCCGCGGCGAGCAGCAGGACCCGCTCGGGCTCGGAGACCCGCGCGGCAGGGCGCCAGGCCGTCGGAGCGGGCGCCCTGCCGCGCCCGGCCGTCGGAGCGGGCGCCGTCGTGGCGGGCGCCGGTGCCTCCTCCAGCACCACGTGCGCGTTGATCCCGCCGAAACCGAAGGCGTTCACGGCGGCCCGGCGCACCGGCTGACCGGGCGAGATCTCCCAGGGGACGGCCTTCTCCAGCGTACGGAAGCGGGTCGCGGCCAGCGCCGGATGCGGGTCGTCGCAGTGCAGGGTGGGCAGCAGCGTCGCGTGGTGCACCGCGAGTGCGGCCTTGACCAGTCCGGCCACCCCGGCGGCGGGCATGGTGTGCCCGATCATCGACTTCACCGAGCCGATCACCGCGCGTTCGGCGCCGGATGGTCCGGCCGGGCCGAACACCGAGCCGAGCGTGGCCAGTTCGGCGGCGTCGCCGGCCGGGGTCGCGGTGCCGTGCGCCTCCAGCAGGCCGACCGAGCCGGGCGCGGCCGGATCGAGTCCGGCGGCGAGCCACGCCTGTCGCACGGCACTCGCCTGACCGCCCGGGTCGGGGCTGACCAGGCCGGCGGCCCGGCCGTCGCTGGCCACCCCGGTGCCCCGGATCACCGCGTAGATCCGGTCGCCGTCGCGCCGGGCGTCCGCCAGTCGCTTCAGGACGACGACCCCGGTGCCCTCGCCGACGAGGAGGCCGTCGGCGTCCCGGTGGAAGGGCCGGATGCGCTCGCTGGGGGAGAGGGCCCGCAGTTGCGAGAAGACGCTCCACAGGGTGATGTCGTGGCAGTGGTGGACGCCTCCGGCGAGCATCAGGTCGCAGCGCTCCGAGGAGAGTTCGCCGACCGCCTGGTCGACCGCGACGAGCGACGAGGCGCAGGCGGCGTCCACGGTGTAGGCGGGGCCACGCAGATCGAGCCGGTTGGCCACCCGGGAGGCGGCCAGGTTGGGCACCAGACCGATCGCCGCCTCGGGACTGTCGGGGCCGAGCCGGTCCGTGAACGCCGTTCTGACGCAGTTGAGTTGACTGTCCGTCAACTCCGGTAACAGCTCGCCCAGGGTGCGCACCAGTTGCCCGGCCGTCCGCACCCGCTGGTCGAGCCGGACCAGACCCGGGGTGAGATAGCCGCCCCGGCCGAGGACGACCCCGACGCGCCCCCGGTCGGGAAGCCGGTCCTGGCCGCCCGCGTCCGCGAGGGCCGCGGCGGCCACGTGCAGCGCGATGAGCTGGTCGGGCTCGGTGCCGGCCACCGAGTTCGGCATGATCCCGAACCGGGTCACCTCCACCTCGGCCAGTGCGTCCACGAACCCGCCCCTGCGGCAGTACACCTGGTCCGCGACGGCCGGCGCGGACGCGGTGCCGGGGTGGTAGTACCCGGCGTCCCAACGCCCCTGCGGCACCTCGCCGATCGCGTCCACGCCGTCCCGCAGGTTCAGCCAGTACGCCTCCAGATCGCGGGCCCCCGGCAGCAGCACCGCCATGCCGACGATGGCGACCGGAACCTGGCGCCGCGGCACCGGCTCTCCCGCCGCGACCGCCGCCCGGTCCCGCGTCGCAGCCGCTGCCCACGCCGCCCCCGCCGCGGGATCCGTCACCGAACCCCTCACCAGCCCGAGGCGGTGTAGACGACGGCGGTGGTCGACGGGTCGCCCCAGGCGAGTTCACGCAGCAGGGCCGCGGTGCCTTCCTCGGGGTCGATCAGGCCGATGCCCCGGCGGCCGTAGGCGCGGGCCAGCTCCGGCCCGACCATGCCGCCGTGTCGCGCGGCGGGCGCCCAGGGTCCCCAGTGCACCGTCAGTGCCCGGTGTCCAGTGCGGGCCGCCCAGGCCGAACCGAGCGTCTGGAGAGCGTCGTTGGCCGCCGCGTAGTCCGCCTGGCCCCGGTTGCCGAGGACACCGGAGATGCTGCCGAACAGCACGCTGAACGCCGGTCCGTCGGGCAGTTCCTCCAGCGCGGTGAGCAGCGCACCGGCGCCGGTCGCCTTCGTGCCGTAGACCCGCTGGAAGGACTCGGGAGTCTTCTCGGCGATGATCCGGTCCTCGATCACCCCGGCCGCGTAGACGACACCGTCGAGGCGGCCGTACTCGGCGTGGATGGCCTTCACCGCCTGGAGCACCGCCTCCGGCTCCCTGAAGTCGACGCAGCGGTAGCGGACTTCGCTCCCGAGCGCCCTGAGTTCCGCCAGCGTCGTGGTGATCTCCCTCTGGGCGAGCAGGAGTTCCGCGACCTGGTTGATCTCGGCCGGTCCCGCCCCGCCCCGGGCCGCGAGCGCCGCGCGCAGTGCGGCCGGGGTACGGGCGCCGGCCGTGTCCGGGTCCTCCGGGCCGTCCGGCACGGGTGTCCTGCCCAGGAGTTCGAGCCGGCACCGGCCGGCGGCCGCGATGGCCGCGGCGCACTGCGCGGTGATGCCGCGTGCCCCGCCGGCCAGCAGGACCACCGCGTCCCGGTCCAGACCGAGCGCGGCCGCCTCGGGGGCACCGACACCGGCCGGGCCGGCGCCGGTGCCCCCGAGGATCCCCAGCGGTGACTCGACGAGCTCGGGGCCGAACCGGCCCTCCGGGCCGCGCAGGACGACCGGGGCGAGGTCCGGCGCGCACAGCTCGTCGACCAGCGCGTCCGCGAGCAGCAGTCCGTCCGCGACGGTCAGCGTGTCGGCGACGGACAGCGTGTCCGCGACGGCCGACGGGGTCACCACTTCCACCGTCCGCGCGACCGTCGACGGGTACTCCCGCGCCACGGTCCGGAAGAAGCCGCCCAGCCCCGCGGCCGCCGTGTCCTGCGCGTCCCCGCCCACGGCCCGCAGGGCGAGCAGCCGGCGAGGTTCCAGGGCGAGCGCGGCCTTCAGGACGGGGAACGCGTCCGGCAGCACCGGCGCGCCACCCGTGACGAGGTACAGGACCCCGTCCACCGGGCCGTCGTCCTGGGTGAGCAGATGCTCCCGGTCGCGTACGACGACGTCGGCGCCGTACGACGCGAGCCGGGCGCCGATCTCGGGGGCGTCGCCGAGGACGGCCCACCGTGTCCCGGACAGTACGGCCGCCGGATCCGCGGCGACCGTCTCCTGCCCGAGGGGCACCGACCGGAGAAGGTACCGCTTGGGCGCCTCGCCGCTCACCCCGTCGTCGCTCGCCCCCTCGTCGTTCACGGCGTCGTAGTTCACCGCCCCGCTGTTCGCGGCGTGTACGGCCTCGACCGCCCTGGACGTCCCGGTCGACTCCGTGGCAGCGGGGGCCGTTTCGGCCTCCCCGGCGGGAAGCGTGGTCGGCCCGGCCGGGCCGGAGAGCCGCGCGGTCAGCCAGTCGGTCACCGCGGCGGCCGTGCGTGCCTTCGCCAGATCCTCCAACTCGGCGTCGTCGAGACCGGTGAGGTCCGCGCCGTCCCCGGCGCCGAGGCGCCGGGCCAGTTCGCCGGCTATCTCGGCCCGCTTGATGGAGTCGATGCTGAGGTCGGCCTCCAGGTCGAGATCGGGCTCGATCATGTCGAGGGGATAGCCGGTCCGCTCGCTGATGATCTCCAGAACCACCTGTTGGACGTCGACGTCCTGAACCGACGGTGATTCGGTGGACGGTGCCTGGTCGGCCGACGGCCCCGTGGCCAGGGGAGGTTGGGGCATCGGCGGCTCGGCCTGGGGTACGGCGGGTGTCGTGTCCCGCGCTGCCGGAAGGGCCATGGGCGCGGGTGGCGCGGCCGTCCGTTCCCCGGCCACCGCTCCCAGGTAGGTCATCAGCACGTCACGCTGGGCCGCGACCATCTCGCGGCTGGTGCGCAGGAATTCGGAGATCAGCGCGTCCTGGGCGTCCTGGCGGTCCTGGTGGCGCACGCCGTCGCTGCCGTTGGCGCCGCGCGGGTCCTGGTGGCCGTCCCGGCCGGACGGCACCGCGTACGGGGAGTTCGTCGACACGGTCGTCTCCAGGACTCGTCGTGGCGGTGCGAGCGCACCGGGAAGGAGGTCTCCGGCGGCGGTGCGCACCAACTGCCCGTCGACCGTCCAGCCGGGCCGCTTCGGCACCGGCGTGCGCACCGCGTCGACGGCGTCGCGGCCCCGTAGCAGCCAGCCGGTGCGCACCGGCAGCCCGGCGACGGCCAGTCGGGCCAGGGCGTCGAGCCAGCCGCGCAGGCCGCTGTCCGGGCGTGGCTCACAGGCGACCGTCCGGTGCGGCCGGTCGCCGAGGATCTGTCCGACCAGCCCGGTCAGCACGGATCCGGGCCCGGCCTCGACGAAGATCCGCGCGCCCGCCTCGTACATCGCCTCGATCTGCTCGACGAACCCGACCGGGGCACCGATCTGCGCGGCGAGCTCGGCCCGTACCGCGTCCGGGTCGGCGGCGTACGGCGTCGCGGTGCGGTTGGCCCACACCGGGAACTCCGGCGCACGCACCGGACGGGCCGCGAGCGCCTCGGCGAACCGGGCGCCCGCACCGGCGACCAGCGGGCTGTGGAAGGCGCAGGCCACGGGGATACGCCGGGCGTCGTGCCCGGCCTCGCGCAGCAGACGTACGGTCTCCGTCACGTCGTCGGCGGGGCCGGATATCACCGTCTGACGGGGCGCGTTGCGGTTGGCGACGACCACGGCGACCGGGGCCTCCACGGCCCGAAGGGCCTCTTCGACCTCCGTCGCGCCGGCCGAGACCGCGGCCATGGTCCCCGGGTCCGCTCCGCGGTCCGCCCCGGCGGCCGCGAGGATGGCCGCCGCCCGTTCGGAGCTGAGCGCGAGCAGCGTCTCGGGGCTCAGGGCGCCCGCCGCGCTCAGGGCGACCAGTTCGCCGTAACTGTGCCCGGCGGCCATGTCGGGCCGCACCCCGGCGGTGGTGAGCAGGGCGTGGGCGGCGAGTCCGGTGATGCCGAGCGCGGGCTGCGCGGCCCGGGTGTCGGTGAGTGCCGCCCGCTGCCGGTCGCGTGCGCCGTCGTCGAAGGCGGCGGGCGGGTACAACCGGGCGGCGTGATCGGCGCCGAGTTCGAGGTAGTGGCGCAGTTCGGGGAAGGCGACGAACAGGTCGGCGAGCATTCCGGGGCGCTGGCTGCCCTGACCGGGAAAGAGGAAGGCGACCTTGCCCTCGGCCGGGGCCTGGTGGGGGCCCGTGCCCTTGGCAGGCGGCCCCTGGTCGGATCCTGCGCCCTCGGCCGGTCGCTGTTCAGATCCGGTGCCCTCGGCTGGTCCCTGTTCAGATCCGGCGCCCTCGGCCAGGCCATGGTCGGGTCCGGCGGCAGCTGACGTCCGCCCGTCGCCTCGCGGCACCAGATGGACGCCGTGCGCTGGATCGTGCTCCCCGGCCAACGCGCGCCGCAGCCGCCCGGTCAGTTCCTCCACGCTCGCGGCCACGATTGCCACCCGCGCCGGATCCGGGCAGACGTCGGCCCGGCGGGCCGCGCTCAGCGCCAGGTCGCGCAGTCGCCACGGACGGCCGTCGGCCTCGGCGGCCCCGAGCAGTTCCTCGACGGCCCGGTGCGCCGCCGCCGTGTCACGGCCCCGGAACACGAACAGCTCGGCGGGCCATTCGTCCAGCGCCTGCGTCGGTGTCGCCCCGCCCGCGTACGCGCCGAGCACCACATGGAAATTGGTGCCGCCGAAGCCGAACGCGCTGACACCGGCCAGCCGTTGCGAGGCAGGAGCCGCCCAGGGCCGGGCCCGGGTGTGGAAGACGAACGGGCTGCTCTCCTCGTCCCAGGCGGCGTTGGGGTGCTCCAGATGCAGGGTGGGTGGCCGGACGCCGGTGTACAGCGCCAGGGTCGTCTTGATCAGCCCGGCCAGCCCGGCGGCACACTTGGTGTGTCCTATCTGCGACTTGACCGAACCGAGCACGCAACTCCCCGGTTCAGCACCGGCCTTGTCGAACACCGCTCCCAGCACGGTCAGTTCGGTGCGGTCGCCGACCACGGTCCCGGTTCCGTGCGCCTCGACGAGCCCGACGTCCGCCGGTGAGACACCCGCGTTGCGGTAGGCCCGCTCCAGCGCCGAGCGCTGACCCTCGGGGCGGGGCGCGGTCAGGCCCAGGGAGCGGCCGTCGCTGGAACTGCCGAGGCCCTTGATCACGCCGTAGATCCGGTCGCCGTCCCGTTCGGCGTCCGCGAGCCGCTTCAGGACGACGCAGGCGACGCCCTCGCCGAGCGCGATGCCGTCCGCCGAGCCGTCGAAGGAGCGGGAGCGCCCGGTGGGGGAGAGCGCGTGCACCGACGAGAACAGGACGTAGTCGTTGATGCCGTTGTGCAGGTCGGCGCCGCCGCACAGCACCACATCGCTGGTGCCGCCGGTGAGTTCCTTGCACGCGACGTCCACCGCGGCCAACGAGGAGGCGCAGGCGGCGTCGACGGTGAAGTTGGCGCCGCCGAGGTCCAGCCGGTTGGCGATCCGGCCGGAGATCACGTTGGCGAGCATGCCGGGGAAGGAGTCCTCGGTCAGCCGGGGCAACTGGCCGTCCAGGCCCTCGGGAACGCGCCCGTGGTACGACGGGAGCACGGCGCGCAGCGTGGCCGCGTTGGACAGGTCGCTGCCCGCCTCCGCGCCGAACACCACC
The DNA here is from genome assembly GCF_037940415.1 of Streptomyces sp. f51. Classification (NCBI taxonomy): domain Bacteria; kingdom Bacillati; phylum Actinomycetota; class Actinomycetes; order Kitasatosporales; family Streptomycetaceae; genus Streptomyces; species Streptomyces sp. f51. The sequence goes on from NZ_CP149798.1 coordinate 6,643,523, forward strand.
GACGTACGGGAACGGTCGAACTCCCTTCCCCCGTCGCCGTATCCGGCGTCGTCCAAGGCGCGTCGGGCGGCCTCCAGGGACAGCAGCTGGACCGGCTCGATGCTGCCGAGCGACGTCGGCGGGATGCCGTAGCGCAGCGGGTCGAAGGGGATACGGGGCAGGAAGCCGCCCCACTTGGAGGGGACGGTACCGCTGGAGAGGACGGCACCGCTGGAGGGGACGGCACTTCCGGAAAGGGCGGTCCCGCCGGAGGAGGAAGTGCTGCCCGAGCGGGATGCGCCGTTGGCGGGCGCGGTGGCCCCATCATCGCCCCGCCCGTAGTGCACGGCCGGGTCCCACCGCTCGGGCGGGACCTCACCGACCGCGTCCCGGCCGCCGACGACGTTCGCCCAGAAGGAGGCCAGATCGGGCGCCTGCGGGAACATGCAGGCCATCCCGACGATCGCGATGTCCAATGGAGGGGGCGCCACCGGCTCCCGGGTCCCGGACGCGCCCGGCCGCTCGCCAAGACGGTCGCGCAGCTCCGCCGCCCGCCCCGTGAGGAAGTCGGCGGCCCCGGAGGTCACCGATTCGTGCAGCGCCGCGACGGTGGTGGTGGCCGAGCGCAGCACGGCCACCTCCCCGGCCATGAACATGCCGTCGGTGAGCTGGCGTTTCTCGTCGACCGGCGTGAGCGCCCCGCCGCCGTCCCGTTCGACACCCTTGCTCGCGAGGCGCAGCCGCCCGATGTTGAGCCGCTCCAGTTCCTCCCAGATCCGCCGGTCGGCCACTCCCTCGGACCGCAGCCGGCCCTCGTGCTCGCGGTACCCCTCGGTGAACGAGCTCGGAACGCAGCGGGTGGCGTGGCCGGGGGCGGTCTCCAGGAGCGTGGTCCGCTCGGCGGCGCGCACCTGGCGCTGGAAGAGCGGCTGGATCGCGCCGCGCGCGACGACCTCCTCGGTGAACAGGTACGCGGTGCCCATGAGGACGCCGACGGCGGCTCCGCGCGAGGTCAGCGGGGCCGCGAGCGCGGCGACCATCGCCGCGGAGCGCTCGTCGTGGACACCACCGGCGAAGAACACCTCAAGGGCTTCCGCCGCGCCCCGGCCTTCGAGTAAGTAGTCCTCCAAGACAGCGAGTTGAGCCTCCCAGAGCGGGAAGCTGCCGCGCGGACCGACGTGGCCGCCGCACTCCGAACCCTCGAACACGAACCGGCGGGCCCCGGCTTCCAGGAACTGCCGCAGCAGCCCCGGCGACGGCACGTGCAGGAAGGTACGGATCCCGTCCCGCTCCAACGCCCGCGCCTGGGAGGGCCGCCCGCCCGCGATGACGGCGTGCGTGGGCCGCAGCTCCCGTACCGCCTCCAGCTGGGCGGCACGCACCTCCTCCGGCGCGAAGCCGAGCACGCCCACGCCCCAGGACCGCCCGGCCATGGCGGCCCGGGTCTCGGTGAGCATCGCCCGGGTGCGCTCCCCGTCGGCCAGAGCCAGGGCCAGAAAGGGCAGCGCGCCGTCCTCGGCGACCGCCGCGGCGAACGCGGCGCGGTCGCTGACCCGGGTCATGGGTCCCTGCGCGACGGGCAGCCGGGTGCCGAGCGCCAGGCTCATCGGGGAGTCCGCGCCCAGTGCGCGGGCGGCCGTGTCGTCGCGTACGACATCGCGCACCGCGTCCGTCAGAGCGTGTACGGTCCGCCGGAGGTCTCCCCATCGCCGGGCGAACTGGGCGGCGAGAAAGCCGTCCTGACCCACCGGCAGCAACTGGGTACGAGGATCCTGCGCGCCCAGTGCCGCCGCCACGGTCTCCGGGTCGTCCCCGGCGACACGCGGTACGTCCGGGCCGCGCCGCAGCAGCACGCGGTGACCGGCGAGCACCGTCGTCTCCGAACCGTCCAGAGGACGGAGTTGGGCCGCGGCCGCCTCGGGCAGGGAGGATTCGGCCAGCAGCGCGAGCTGGGTGTCCAGCACCACCCCGGCCGCCCCGCCGGCGATCGCGGCCGCCGCCGTCCGGGGTCCGATTCCGCCGCAGGCCCAGACCGGGAGGGGCAGGTCGGGCGCGGCGAGCAGCCGCTGGAGCAGGACGAAGGTGCTCAACTCCCCGACGCGGCCACCGCATTCGCTGCCGCGGGCGATCAGCCCGTACGCCCCGGCGAGCACCGCGGCCCGCGCCTCGTCGAGGTCCGTGACCTCCACCAGTACACGGTGGTCGGCGGCCAGTTCGCGGGCCTGCCACGGCGCGTCGACCGCGAGGACCACCGTGTCCGGCCGACCGGCGTCACCACTCACCGGCGCGAGGTCGGAGGGGTCCAGCCGGCAACGGGCGCCGATCCGCACCCCGAACGGGCCCGGTGCGAGGCGGAGCAGGCGTTCCAGGGCGTCACGGGATCTTCGGTCCCCGTCGCCCAGGTCGAGAACGCCGAGCCCACCGGCCCGGCACACGGCAGCGGCGAGCCGGACGTCGGGTTCGCCGAACGGGGTGATGCCGATGATCATGTCCTCGGAACGCACAGCAGACGTCATGATTCTCCGAATCAAGCTGAGACTGCATGGTGGGGGATGCGGTACGACAACGATGGCGGCGCGTCGGATTCCGGCGGGACCTGCGACAACCCGGGGAAGACCGTTTCATAAAGCCTGCTCGAAACGCGTTGAAAGGTAGCCCTGTTGTTACTGGCTGGTCAATGTTGAACCAGTGGGACGGTGCGCGGGCGCATTGATTCGGTCAATCATGAACGCCGGGGGAGGTTCCGGTATTCAGGGCAATTCCCTGATGGTGGGGCCTCGTTCACTCCCCTCACACATCACCGAAACGCCGATAGGTGAATGAGTAACTTTCTCTGGTACGGCATGTCCGAATCGGGTCGCATTTCCCCGCGGGCGCCGGGCACGGGAAAATTCCATGTATCGATCTTGAAGTGACCGGGAAGGGTGCGTGCAGGGTTTGGCGGGCGCCCATCGCCCGGCCGAGACCCCGCCGGGTCCTTTGGCGCCGCCCCGGCAGGGACACCACGACAAGGTGCCGTGCGAGGACGCGTCGATGCCTTTGGTCGGAGTCGAAGCCGTCCTCCAGTCGGCCGACGGTGAGGCCCTGGGGCAGGATCGGGCCTCACCCGGGAAGCGCCTCGACGTGACGTGACCGGGATCTCGATGCGGTTCCGGGAGCCGGTCCGTACCCTGGTCACGCTTCCCGGCCGATGGGTGAGGCGGGGCCCATGAGGAGTCTCCGGTGTCCCACTGGCGCCCCGTCATGAAGTGCGGCACGCAGTCAGCCAAATCCCTCGACGGGTGGGGGAGTTCGTCGGGGAAAGCGCTGTTGTAGGCTAAAAAAACAGCCCTTGACCTGCACAAAGCGGGCAGGGAGCGAGTTTCGGGAGTGCTGAATGCTGCGAACCATGTTCAAGTCCAAGATCCACCGTGCCACGGTCACCCAGGCCGACCTGCACTACGTCGGGTCCGTCACCATCGATGCCGATCTGCTCGATGCCGCTGATCTGCTGCCCGGTGAGCTCGTCCACATCGTCGACATCACCAACGGCTCCCGCCTGGAGACGTACGTCATCGAGGGGGAGCGCGGATCCGGTGTCGTCGGGATCAACGGAGCCGCGGCCCATCTCGTGCACCCCGGTGACCTGGTGATCATCATCAGTTACGCTCAGGTGGCCGACGCCGAGGCGCGGGCGCTGCGGCCGCGGGTCGTCCACGTGGACCGTGACAACCGGATCGTCTCGCTCGGTGACGACCCGTCCGAGCCGGTACCGGGCTCGGACCAGGAGCGCAGCCCGCAGGCCGTGCCCGTCAACGTCTGAGCGACGGCGCGGCGGTATCCCAGGACCCCGGACCGAGGAGTGCCCGTGAGCGACATCGAGATCCGCGACGACCGGCCGGCCGGTCGCCTGGAGGCCCTGGCCGACGGTCAAGTGGTCGGACACATCGAGTACTTCGTCCTGGAGGAGCCCGCGCGAGCCCTCGTCCCGGTGCACACCATCGTGGAGCCGGAGCACGAGGGCAAGGGCATCGCCGGCTCCCTGGCCCGCGAGCTGTACGGCATCGCCGCGCGCGAGGGCATCGTGGTGGCGCCGCTCTGCCCGTACGTCGTGAGGTGGGCGGAGCGGCACCCCGAGGAGGCTCCGGCGGCCGACCCGGAGCTGCTCGATGCCGCGATGCAGTGGCTCAAGGCGCATCCGGGACGGTTCTGATGCCCCAGGGTCCGCCCTTCACCCAGGGTCCGCCCTCTACCCCGCGCCCGGCCTCTACCCTGGGCCCGGCCTCTACCCTGGGCCCGGCCTCCGCGCCTGCGTCGCTCCCCACGCCGCTCGGACCGCTCGCCCTGCTGCACACCTCACCGGTGCACGTCCCCGTCTTCGACGCCCTGCGCGACGCCGACCACCCCGGCCTGGAACTTCGGCACCTGGTCGACGAGGAACTGCTCGCGCGGGCCCGGCGCGAAGGGCGCGAAGCGGTGGCCGGCGAGGTCCGGGAGCTGCTGGCCCGCGCCGCGGCCGACGGCGCCCGGGCCGTGCTGTGCACCTGCTCGACCATCGGCGCCGTCGCCGAGCGCACCGACGCCGGGGTGCCCGTGCTCCGCGTGGACCGGCCGATGGCCGCCGCAGCGGTGGCCACGGGTCCCCGGATCGTCGTCCTCGCGACCGTGGCGAGCACGCTGGAACCCACCGTCGCCCTGGTGGAAGAGGAGGCCCGTCGGGCCGGACGTCCCGTCGACGTTCGTACGGTCCTGGTCGAGGACGGCTGGGCCCTGTTCGAGGCCGGTGACACGGACGGCTGCGCCCGCGCGGTCGCCGCTGCCGCCGACGCGGTCGCCGATGTCGACGTGATCGTCCTCGCCCAGGCGTCCATGACCCCGGCCGGGAGCCTCGTCACGACCCCGGTGCCGGTGCTGTCGAGTCCACGCCCCGGCCTCGCCGCCGCGGCGGACGCGGTCCGGGCGACGGGCGTGGCCCACAGTGCGGACGCGACCCGCCCGGCGGCCGCAACCCGCGCGGTGCACGCCGAGTAGGGCTGCCGGCAGGTAGTGCGTGGCGTCACGCAGCGCTGCCGGCCGCCGGCTGTCGTCGGTCGTCACCGTGCCCCGGCCGGCGACCTGGTGGTCGAAGCGGGGTGACCGGCCGCCGAGCCAGATCGGCCGCGGTCCGCCGTTCCCCCCGACCTGCCCCCCCACTGAGCCGTCCGGGCGGCGTCCCCGCGCGACGGAGTGAGTGGGGGCTCGGGCGCTGGGTACGCGGGAGACAAGTCCAGAGGGCCGACGTACCGACTGGCTGGAGGACGCCATGACACAGCCGTATCCCGACCCCGTGCCGCCGGGACCCACCCCCGGGCCGAGCCCCGAACCCCCGGGGCCGTCACCCTTCCCCGACCCGGTGCCGCATCCGGGCGGCCCCGACCCCGCGCCGGGTCCCACGCCCGGACCCACCCCGGTGCCGAACCCGGGCGGGCCCGATCCCGTACCCGGCCCCGAGCCCGTACCCTCCCCGTCCCCGATCCCCAAGCCCCCGGGCCCCGACCCGGTGCCCGAACCCCAGCCCCGGCCGCAGCCGTTGAGCTGACCGGCGCGGAGGACCCCACCGGCCCCGGGCAGGGGAGCCGGAGGCCGTTCAATACACTCCGCGGGTGAACAACATACGGTGCACTCAGTGCGGTGTTGTGGGGCTTGAACCCGGTTTCGTCGAAGACTCCGGGCAGGGTGCTCGCGGGTTCTCACGATGGGTCGAGGGCGTGCTCCAGCTGGGCCCGCTCGGCGGTGCCCGGCTGATGGGCCGCCCACGCTGGCAGATCGAGGCCTTCCGCTGCCCCAACTGCGCACACCTGGAACTGTTCGCCGCCCAGCGCAGCTAGCCCCGCCGGGCACGCGTCACCATGAATGCGCCGAAGCCGTCACGCGCCCCGCTCCGGGAACGTGACGGCTTCGGCGCACTCGTGCGGCGACCCGCCTACGCCTCGACCTCCGACCGGTCTCCGCCCCACAGCGTGTGGAACGACCCCTCGCGGTCCGTCCTGCGGTACGTGTGCGCCCCGAAGAAGTCCCGCTGACCCTGGGTGAGCGCGGCCGGCAGGCGCTCCGCGCGCAGGGCGTCGTAGTAGGCGAGGGCCGCCGAGAAGCCGGGCGTGGGCACGCCCTGGCGGGTCGCGGCGACGACGACCTCGCGCCAGTCGTCCTGGGCCGCCGCGATCTCCTGGGCGAACGTCTTGTCCGACAGCAGGCTCGGCAGGTCCGGCCGGGCGTCGTACGCGGAGCGGATACGGTCCAGGAAGGCCGCCCGGATGATGCAGCCGCCGCGCCAGATCGAGGCGACGGAACCGAGGTCGATGTTCCAGTCGTACTCGTCGCTGCCCGCGGTGATCTCGTGGAATCCCTGCGTGTACGAGACGATCTTCGACGCGTACAGCGCCTGCTCGACCCGGTCCGCGAAGGCGCCGGCCTCGGACTCGTCGAGCTTCCGGGCCGTCGGACCGGCGAGGTCGCGCGAGGCGGCGCGCAGGTCCGCGTGCCCCGAGAGCGAGCGGGCGAAGACCGCCTCCGCGATGCCCGACACGGGTACGCCGAGGTCCAGCGCGATCTGCACGGTCCAGCGGCCGGTGCCCTTCTGCTCGGCCCGGTCCTGGACCACGTCCACGAACGGCTTGCCGGTCGCCGCGTCCACGTGCGACAGCACCTCGGCGGTGATCTCGATCAGATACGAGTCGAGCCGGCCGGTGTTCCAGGTGCGGAAGATGTCCGCGATCTGCGCGGGGGAGTACCCGGCGACGTCCCGAAGCAGCTGGTAGGCCTCGCCGATGAGCTGCATGTCGGCGTACTCGATGCCGTTGTGGACCATCTTCACGAAGTGCCCGGCGCCGTCGGGACCCACGTGGGTGACGCACGGTGCCCCGTCGGCCGCCTTCGCGGAGATCTTCTCCAGCATCGGCCCCAGCGAGGCGTACGACTCCATCGAGCCGCCCGGCATGATGCTCGGCCCGTTCAGCGCGCCCTCCTCGCCGCCGGACACGCCCGTGCCGACGAAGTGGATGCCCTGCTCGCGCAGCGCGCGCTCACGGCGCCGGGTGTCCGCGAAGTGCGCGTTGCCACCGTCGATGATCATGTCGCCGGGCTCAAGGAGCGGGGCGAACTCCTGGATGACCGCGTCGGTCGGCTCGCCCGCCTTCACCATGATCACCAAACGCCGGGGCCGCTCCAGGGCCGCCACGAACTCCTTCGCCGTCTCGGCCGCGACGAACGTGCCCTCGTGGCCGAACTCCTCCACCAGCGCGTTCGTCTTCGCCACGGTGCGGTTGTGCACGGCGACCGCGTAGCCGTTGCGGGCGAAGTTGCGGGCGAGATTGCGCCCCATGACCGCGAGACCCGTGACGCCGATCTGGGCTGAAGTGCTCATTCGGTTGGCTCCTAAGAAGTGCGGTAAGTCCGTTGGCGGATACGGGAGACAGCCCGGTACCGGTGCCGCCGGTCGTGCCCGTCCGTTCCGCTCGCCAGTATTGCCCCAGGCCATCCTGACGTGTCCCGGGTGTCCACGCAGGGGGACGTCCCGGCGTCGGGAGGGCGGATTTCGGACAGACCGCGCGGGGCCGGGGGCAGGTGTCCGGTGTCTCGGGCGGTCCGCTCACGATCGCCTCCCTGCCGTGGCCGGGCCGGCCGGACGGATCCGGCGCCGGTCGCCGGAGACGGGAACCCGACGTCGGCGGGCTGCGGAGCCGTCGGCGGCGCGTCCGGGTCCCGCCGCGGCGCGGTCACCCACCGTGCCGGGAACGCCCCTGCGGACGACGGTCCGAAAGTCGGCCGACCGTCTTTTCGGAGCGACCGGTTGCCGCCTTGTCCCGGCCTGTTCCCAACGCTTACTTTTGCCGCTCCTGACGCATGTCTAGGGGGGCTCCCTCATGGCCGTACGCGGTCGGCACCGCCGGTATCAGCCGAACAGGATCAACCGTGCCTCACTCACCGTCACGGCGGGCGGTGCCGGGATCGCGCTCCCGCTCGTGGGGGCCGGAGTCGCCCACGCGGCCGACGTCGGGACGTGGAACAAGGTCGCCGCCTGCGAGTCCAGCGGCAACTGGAGCATCAACACCGGCAACGGCTACTACGGCGGGCTCCAGTTCACCCGGTCCACCTGGGAGGCGTACGGCGGCAAGGCCTACGCGGGGCGCGCGGACCTGGCCACGAAGGACCAGCAGATAGCCGTGGCCGAGAAGGTCCTGAAGGGTCAGGGGCCCGGCGCCTGGCCCGTGTGTTCGGTGCGCGGCGGACTGACCCGAGGAGGCGCGGCACCCGACATCAGCCCGGCGGAGCACGAGCAGCGGACCGCGAGCCGGCAATCGGTGCGGGACGTGAAGCCGCAGACCACACCGCAGTCGCGGGCCGGGACCGCCGAGATGTACACCGTCGTACGCGGCGACACGCTCTCCGGGATCGCCGACTCGCGGAACGTCCAGGGCGGCTGGCAGGGGCTGTACGCGGCGAACCGCACGACCGTCGGCTCCGACCCGGACCTGATCCTGCCGGGCCAGCGGCTCGCCCTCGGCGGTGGGACCGAGGCACCCGCGCACACCCGGCACACCCCGTCGAAGACCCACCCCAAGGCACCGGCCAAGAAGACCCCGGCCGGGCGGCCCTCCTCGCACACGACCACCCGGGTCGGGGCGGGGACGCACGAACTCGTGGCCCCGGTGCACGCGGCGACCGGCACGCCGTACCACGCCACCGGTGCCCACTGGTCGAAGGGCTACCACACGGGCGTCGACTTCCCCGTGCCCACCGGAACCTCCGTCGCGGCGGTCGCCGCGGGTCATGTGGTCAGCGCGGGCTGGGGCGGTTCGTTCGGCTACCAGGTGGTGATCCGGCACGCCGACGGCCGCTACACGCAGTACGGCCATCTCTCCGCGATCGCGGTGAAGGACGGGCAGAGCGTGGTGGCGGGCCAGCGCATAGGGCGTTCGGGGTCCACCGGCAACAGCACGGGCCCGCATCTGCACTTCGAGGTGCGGACCGGGCCCGGCTTCGGTTCCGACATCGACCCGGTGGCGTACCTCCGGGCCGGGGGCGTCAGGATTTGACTCGGGTGCGGTGGTGGTCGACGAACGGCATCGGCACGTAGGGCATGCCGAACATGACCGCCAGGTGGGGCAGCTCGTCCTCGTCCGCCGGGTCCTGCGCGGCGAGGGTCTCCATCGGCGGCGCCACCGCGGCCGTGGGCGCGATCGCGGCGAACACGCCCGCGACCGCCGGCTGCGGAGCCGGGAGGAACACGCTGTCGCCGCCCGCCCGGAGAGCCTGCGGCACGCTTCCGGCACCCGGCCGCGAAGCCGGTACGGGGTCGTCCGCGCCCTCGGCGGGCCTGGGCAGCCCGGCCAGCAGTTCGGCCACGGCGGTCTCGGTGTCCGCGAGCGCCCCGAGGCCGGCGAGGGCCGGGGCGGCGGGTTCCGCGGGGCGCGGCTGGGTGGTCGGTTCGGCCGCGGCCTCCGGGCCGGCGGCCGCGGTTCGGTCGCCGCTGCCGGTTCGCTCGGTGGCGATCCGCTCGATGGTGAGCAGGATCAGACCGCCCGCGGCGACCACACCGCAGGCCAGGGCGAGCGCGGTCCCGGTTGCGCCGTAGCGGAAGGTCTCGCCGAACATCGTGAGGCCGACGGCGGCCGCGACGACGGGGTTCACGACCGTCAGCGTGGCCAGCGGGGCCTCCAGTCCTGCACCGCGGTAGGAGGCCTGCGAGATCAGCATGCCGGCCGTCGCGAAGGCACCGATGGCCGCGAGGCTCGACAGGTCGGCGAGCGAGACGTGCTCGGACCAGTCGACCGCGACGGTCTTGGTGAACACGGAGGACATGCTGAAGGCGACACCCGCCGCGACCGCGAGCAGCACACTGCGCACGGCCGGATGCCGGTGCGCCGCGCGTCCCGCCGCCATCAGGGCCGCGACCGCGCCGCCCGACACCACACCGAGCGCCAGGCGCTGGGCATCGCTCAGGGACTGGGCGTCGGACGCGCCGACCAGGGCCAGCAGACCCGCGAGACCCACGGTGGCCATGATCGCGCCGCGCCAGGCGGTCGCTCCGGCCCTGCGGCCGACGAAGAGGGCCGCCATCGGAAGCGCGAAGACGATCGTGAGCGCGCCGAGCGGCTGGACGAGGCTCAGCGGGCCGAAGGCGAGGGCGACCACGTGCAGCAGACCGCCGAGGCCGGTCAGGGCCACGGCCGCCCACCAGCCCGGCCTGCGCAGCGGTGCGTAGGTCTGGCCGGGAGAGGTCACCGCGACCTGCTCCTGGATGATCGCGCCGCCCGCGTACGCCACGGCTGAGACGAACGAGAGCACCACGGACAGAGCGAGGGCACTCATGAGTCCCTCCTCTGCGTACGGCGCGGAGCGGCGGCCCGGCGCGACGAACGGTCGGCTTCCATGCAAACAACGATGCCGTGCGATTTAGTTCTCGTCGTCGTCCCTGAGCAGTCATTGGGTCCTACTGCCGATGGAGTACGAATCGCCCCCTGTCCTCCCCAGGGTGGGCGACACCACGGCCCGATCCACTGGTGGTCACCCCTAGGGGGCTTGGTACTACTGCTCTTCGTGGACCTCGACCCCGAACTCAAGGCGCTCGAAGCACTCGGCGGCTTCTTCGTACTACGCACCGGCGTACCGCCGCGCGGCCCCCTGCCGACCCTCGCGAGCGCCTTCGCGAGCCCTCGATCCGCGCCCATTTCGGATGTTTACGCAGATCCGACAACTTTTCGCGTCCGCAAGGTCGCGAGGAGTATCGGCACGCGGGAACCGCGGGTCGCGGCCTCGGTGGCGCAGCAGGGGCTCGCGGCCCGTTTCTGGTCCATCGCCCTCGGCTCCGCCGCGCTCTGCGGCCGGCTGCCCGACCTCGATCCGGAGCTGCTCCTCTGGGACCCGGACGCCGGTGCTCCCGACGATCTCTGGCTCGGCGAGGTCCGCTCGCGCCCCGCGGCCGATCTCGACACGGTGGTGCGTGCCGGGCTCCTCGTGCCGCTGAGCGCGGCCCTGCGCGCACGCCACCGCGTCTCACCGGCCCTGCTGTGGGGCAACGCGGGCTCGGCGCTGGCCGGGACCGTCCGCCAGCTGGACCGCTGGGCGCTGGTCCACGGACGCCCGGACGTGGGGGAGCGGGGCAGGGCACTGGCCGCCGGGCTCCTCGCGCACCCCGATCTGTCCGGCACGCTCGCCCCCGGGACGCTGCGCCGCCGCAGCTGCTGTCTCTACTACCGGGTACCGGGCGGCGGAGTCTGCGGCGACTGCTGCTTCGAGCACCCACCGCGCCAGGCACCCGAGCGGCCCTGACGAAAAGGTTCCGCGCCGCCCGCGCCGTCCCGCCCGCGCCGCGCCGCCCGCGCCGCGCCGTCCCGCCCGCGCCGTCCCGCCCGCGCCGCGCCGCCCGCGCCGCGCCGTCCCGCCCGCGCCGCGCCGTCCCGCCCGCGCCGCCCCGCCCCGCCCGCGCCGCTCCGCCCGGCGTGTGCTGCCCTGCCCGGCTCGGGCCGCGTCGCCCGGCGTGTGCCGCGCCGCCCGTCGCGGTCTTCCGTATCGGCTTCAACTGAGTGACCATGATGGGCACCAGCCGGTTAGGACGGGGGTTCTGTGTGCGCGTGGGACTGCTGACCCGGGAGTATCCGCCGGACGTCTACGGCGGCGCGGGCGTCCATGTGGAGTTCCTCGCCAGGGAGTTGAGGGATCTCACCGAACTCGACGTGCACTGCTGGGGCGAGGGCGCCTCCGGCGGAGTCGTCCGCCATCGGCCCTGGCCCGCCCTCGACGGCGCCAACGACGCTTTGCGCACCTTCTCCGTGGACCTGTCGATCGCCGCCGCGCTCGAAGGCCGTGAACTCGTCCACTCCCACACCTGGTACGCCAATCTCGCGGGACACTTCGGAAAGCTCCTGCACGGCATTCCGCATGTGATGACCGCCCACTCCCTCGAACCGCTGCGCCCCTGGAAGGCCGAGCAGCTGGGCGGTGGCTACGCCCTCTCCTGCTGGGCCGAGCGCACCGCGATCGAGGCCGCCGACGCCGTGATCGCCGTCTCGGGCGCCATGCGCGACGACATCCTCGGCTGCTATCCGGACCTGGACCCGGCCAGGGTGCGCGTCGTGCACAACGGCATCGACACCTCCCTCTACCGGCCCGACCCGGGCACCGACGTCCTGGAGCGGATCGGCCTGGACACCGGGCGCCCCTACATCCTGTTCGTCGGTCGCATCACCCGGCAGAAGGGGGTGCCCCATCTGCTGCGTGCCGTGCGGGACATCGACCCGGCCGCGCAGGTGGTGCTGTGCGCGGGCGCCCCCGACACTCCGGAGATCGACCGTGAATTCCGTCAGCTGTACCAGGAGTTGAGTGCCGTACGGGACGGCGTGCACTGGATCCCGCAGATGCTGCCACGGCCCGATGTCATCCAACTCCTCACGCACGCGGCCGTGTTCGTCTGTCCCTCGGTGTACGAGCCGCTCGGCATCGTCAATCTGGAGGCGATGGCCTGCGGTACGGCGGTGGTGGCCTCGCGGGTCGGCGGCATTCCCGAGGTGGTCGAGCACGGTGAGACGGGCCTCCTCGTGCCGCTGGGCGACGACTTCGAGACGGAGCTCGCGACGGCTCTGGACTCCGTGCTCGCCGACCCCGCCACGGCCCGGCGCATGGGCGAGGCCGGACGGCTGCGCGCGGTGGGGGAGTTCGGCTGGGACGCGGTGGCCCGGCGGACGGTCCGGCTGTACGAGGAAGTCCTCAAAGCGGGGTAACCGTTCGGACAGGCGGTCACCGGACGAGCGGACTTCGGTCGGCCGGGCATCAACTGCCCGGACGTCGGACGGACTTCACTGAGGCCGAATCCGGTCGGCCGACTTGGGACGGCCCTGCTTCGGGCAGATGTACTTCGGAACGCGGGGCGGGTCCGGGCAGCCGGGCGCGGCCCGACCGGGCGTGGAAGGGGCGGCAGCATGCGGCGTGGTGGGCGCGGTGGACCTTCGGTGCTGGGAATCGTACTGGCGGGAGGCGAGGGCAAGCGGCTGATGCCGCTCACCGCGGACCGGGCGAAACCGGCGGTGACCTTCGGCGGCACGTACCGCCTCGTGGACTTCGTCCTCTCCAATCTCGTCAACGCGGACATCCTGCGCATCTGCGTGCTCACGCAGTACAAGTCGCACTCGCTCGACCGGCACATCACCACCACCTGGCGGATGTCGAGCCTGCTCGGCAACTACGTGACCCCGGTTCCGGCCCAGCAGCGGCTCGGGCCCCGCTGGTACCTCGGCAGCGCGGACGCCATCCTCCAGTCGCTCAACCTCATCCACGACGAACAGCCGGAGTACGTCGCGGTGTTCGGCGCCGACCACGTCTACCGGATGGACCCCCGGCAGATGCTCGCCCAGCACATCGAGAGCGGGGCGGGGGTGACGGTGGCCGGCATACGGGTGCCGCGCGCCGAGTCGTCGTCCTTCGGTGTCATCAGCCCCGGCTCCGACGGCCAGAGCGTGCGGGGCTTCCTGGAGAAGCCCGCCGACCCGCCGGGGCTCGCGGACGACCCCGAGTGCGTCTTCGCCTCGATGGGCAACTACATCTTCACCACCAAGGCGCTGATCGAGGCGCTGCACCGGGACGCCGAGGACGACAACTCCGTTCACGACATGGGCGGTTCGATCCTGCCCGCGCTCACTGAGAGGGGCGAGGCGCAGCTGTACGACTTCAGCGACAACCACGTGCCCGGCGAGACCACGCGGGACCAGGGCTACTGGCGCGACGTGGGCACCCTCGACGCCTACTACGACGCCCACATGGACCTGATCGCCGAGCGTCCCGCGTTCAACCTGTTCAACCGCAGCTGGCCCGTCTACACCAGCTCGGGGCAGCTCTCGCCGGCGCGCTTCAACGCCGGGGGCATCGCGAGCGAGTCCATCATCAGCGCGGGGTGCCTGATCCGCGGGCAGGTGACGCGCTCGGTGCTGTCGCCGGGCGTGGTCGTCGATCCCGGAGCGGTGGTCCAGGGTTCGATCCTGCACGACAACGTCAAGATCGGGCGGGGCGCGGTGGTGCGCGGGGCGGTGCTCGACAAGAACGTCGAGGTCCCGCCGGGCGCGACGATCGGCGTCAATCCGGAGCGCGACTCCGACCTCTACACGGTCTCCAAGGGTGGCGTGATCGCCCTGGGCAAGGGCCAGCGCGTCCCCTGACGGGCCCCGCGGGCGGACAGCGGTCCCCGGACACCCGGCCCGTGAGGGACGGCGACTCCAGGCCGTTGTCGGCCCGCGTTTGTCATGTCCCTGGACAGGGGGTCGTGACGCGTGTTGTCCTGCGGGTGATCCGGGACGACATCGCCGTTGAGCGCTGACAACGATGTCATCCCCTGGGGCGGTCCCGTGTGCGCCGTGCCCGGACGCGACGCGTCCCGCGTGATCCCCTCCGGTTGCCCGGAAAGCCGGTCCCCCGCCCCGACCATGCATGAGGACAACGATGTCGATCACCCACCGGAGGCTCCCGCATGAGATGGACCCGGCGCCTGCGTCTGTGCACGGCGGGGCTGGTGACAGCGTCCGCGCTGTTCGCCCTGCCCACCGCACAGGCCGCCGAGCCGCGCGACGGCCAACTCACCGATCTGGTCAACCCGTTCATCGGCACCCAGAACGAGGGCAACACCTATCCCGGCGCCGCCGTGCCCTTCGGCATGGTCCAGTTCTCGCCGGACACCGGCCACAACACCGGCTACGACCACTCCCAGAACCACGTCCGCGGCTTCTCCCTCGTCCACCTCTCGGGCGTCGGCTGCGGCCTCGGCGGTGACCTGCCCGTCCTGCCCACGACGGGGGACATCACCCGGACGGACGACGCGCAGTACGCGGCGGAGTTCGACCACGACACCGAGGAGGCCCACCCCGGCTTCTACCGGGCCGACCTCAAGAGCGGGATCGAGGCCGAGCTGACGGCCACCGCCCGCACCGGCGTGCAGCGTTACACCTTCCCGGCCACCGACAAGGCCAACGTGCTGCTGAACGCCGGGCAGTCGCTGCACAAGACGGTCTCGACGAAGGTCGAGGTCCTGGACGACCGGACCGTCCGCACGGAGATCACCGGCAGCGGCTTCTGCCGGTCCACCAAGCCGTACACGGTCTACACGATCACCCGTTTCGACCGGCCGTTCACCACCGCGGGCACCTGGAACGGCGACACCGTCACCGGCGCCAGGAAGGCGGCCGGCACCACCGGGCGCACCGGGGCCTTCGTGCGCTTCGACACCACCGAGGACCGCACGGTCGAGGCGACCACCGCGCTCTCGTACGTGGACGCCCGCGGCGCGGCCGTCAACCTCCGCTCCGAGGGCGGCCGTTCCTTCGACCAGGTCCGCGAGGCCGCCCGCCGCGCCTGGGAGGACCGGCTCGGCGACGTACGCGCGCAAGGCGGCACCGACGCGCTGCGCCGCACCTTCTACTCCTCGCTCTACCGTTCCTTCCTCGCGCCCAACATCGGCAGCGACGCCGACGGCCGCTACACCGGCTGGGACCAGCGGATCCACCGGGCCAAGGGATTCACGTACTACCAGAACTGGTCGCTGTGGGACACCTATCGCACCCAGTCGCAGCTGCTCGCCCTGCTCGCGCCGCGTGAGGCGCGGGACATGGCGATCTCCGTCATCAAGATCGACGAGGAGAGCGGCTGGCTGCCCAAGTGGGGCTACGGCACGGTCGAGACGAACATCATGACCGGCGATCCGGTCACCCCCTTCCTCACCAACGCCTTCCAGCAGGGCCTGCTCAAGGGGTACGAGGAGCGGGCGTACCGCGCGCTGAAGAAGAACGCGGACGGCGTGCCGTCCGCCGACTCGCCCGCGGTGGGCCGGGAGGCCAACCGGGAGTACATCGCGAACGGGTTCGCCCCCTACCTCCAGGGCCGCCCGCACACGAAGAACGGAGACTCGGACTACGACCACGGCGCCTCCGTGACACTGGAGTACGCCCTGTCGGACGCTGTGCTCGGCGAGATGGCGCGGGAGCTGGGCCACGACGCGGACGCGGCACGCTATCTGGCGCGGTCCCAGAGCTACCGCGCGATCCACGACCCCTCGACCGGGTTCTTCCGCGCCCGGGACGCCGCCGGGGCCTTCACCGGACCCGTCGACCCGGCCCAGAGCGTCGGCTTCCACGAGGGCACGGCCTGGCAGTACCAGTGGCTCGTGCCGCAGGACCTGCCGGGCATGATCGGCATGATCGGCGGCAAGCAGGCGGCGAACGACCGGCTCGACTCCTTCTTCGCCTACGGGCAGTTGCTGAAGGACCCGGCCAAGACCGCCCGAGAGGTCTGGGTCAACGGCCCGTACGCGTACTACAACGCGGACAAGTACAACCCGCAGAACGAGCCCGACCTGATCGCCCCGTACACCTACCTGTCCACCGGGCAGCCGTGGAAGACGACCGACGTCGTGCACGCGGCGCTGACCCTGTTCACCGACGCGCCGACCGGCATGACCGGCAACGACGACCTCGGCACGATGTCCGCCTGGAACGTCCTGTCCTCCATCGGGATCTTCCCGGTGCAGCCCGGCTACGACACCTGGGGGCTGTCCACCCCCGTGTTCGAGCGGGTCGACCTCACCCTCGACCGGCGCTACTACCCGCGCGGTGCCCTGACGGTCACGGCGCCGGGCACCTCGGACACCGACCGGTACGTCCAGTCGGCCCGCCTCGACGGTGCGCCGTACGGCCGTACGTACCTGACGACCGGCACCCTGAAGGGCACCAGGTCGCTCGGCTTCACCGTCGGTCCTGAGCCGTCCGAGTGGGGAACGGCGGCCTCCGCGGCGCCTCCCGTCCTGAAGTGACACCCGGCCCGCCCCGAGGCGGGCCACACGTCCCGTCCCTCCTCCGAGGGGCGGGACTTAATCCGCTGTTAACTGTGCGTAACTTGAGCGTACTTGACCGTAATCACCTGTCCGGGTTTGACTGCACGTCCAACCCGTCGTCGACGCGAGAGCAAGCCTTTGATCTCCGACCTCCTCGCACCACTCGACCTGGCGTTCTGGAACATCGAGTCCGAGCGGCACCCGATGCACCTCGGAGCCCTCGGTGTCTTCGCCGCGCACTCGCCCGCCGCGGGCGCCCACGCCGCCGACCTGCTGGCGGCCCGCGCGGCGGCCGTCCCCGGGCTGCGCATGCGGATCCGCGACGTGTGGCAGCCGACCTCGCCGCTCGCCTTCGGCAGCGCGGCCCGCGAGCCCGCGCCCGACTTCGAGCCGCTGGACCACGTCCTGCTGCACAAGCCGACCGCCGACTTCCACGCCGAGGCCGGGCGGCTCATGGAACGCCCGCTGGAGCGCGGCCGGCCGCCGTGGGAGGCGCACGTGCTGCCCGGCGAGGACGGCACGTCCTTCGCGGTGCTCTTCAAGTTCCACCACGCGCTCGCCGACGGGCTCAGGGCCCTGATGCTCGCCGCCGCCATCATGGACCCGATGGACCTGCCCGAACCCCGGCCGCGCCCCGCGGAACCGCCCCGGGGGCTCTTCCCGGACGTCCGCAAGCTGCCGGGCCTGGTCCGCGGCACCCTCTCCGACGTGGGCCGCGCCCTCGACATCGGCACCTCGGTGGCGCGCGCCACACTCGGCGCGCAGTCCTCGCCCGCCCTCACCTCCTCGGCCACCGGCACCCGGCGCACCGCCGGCGTCGTCATCGACCTGGACGAGGTGCACACCGTCCGCAAGACCGTCGGCGGCACCGTCAACGACGTCCTGATCGCCGTCGTCGCGGGCGCCCTGCGCCGCTGGCTCGACGAACGGGGCGACGGCAGCGAGGGAGTCTCCCCGCGTGCCCTGATCCCCGTCTCCCGGCGCCGGCCGCGCACCGCGCAGCCACAGGGCAACCGGCTCTCCGGCTATCTGATACGGCTTCCCGTCGACGACCCGGACCCGCTCGGGCGGCTGCGTGCCGTACGCACGGCGATGGACCGGAACAAGGACGCCGGACCCAACCGGGGCGCCGGCGCCGTCGCGCTGCTCGCCGACCACGTACCGCCGCTCGGACACCGGCTCGGCGGGCCCGTCGTGGGCCAGGCCGCCCGGCTGCTGTTCGACATCCTCGTCACCAGCGTGCCGCTGCCCAGCCTCGGCCTGAAGCTCGGCGGCTGCCCGCTCACCGAGGTCTACCCGTTCGCCCCGCTGGCCCGCGGCCAGGCCCTCGCGGTGGCCGTCTCCACCTACCGGGGGCGGGTCCACTACGGGCTCGTGGCCGACGCCGAGGCCGTTCCCGACCTCGATCTGCTGGCCCGTTCGCTGGCCGAGGAGGTGCGCGTACTGATCACCGCCTGCACGCCATGATCACAACGGGTTTGGTGCCGCGCGCGATTGGTCCGTAAAATTCCGCCTTCGAAAGCGAGCGCGGTTTCGAACGCGGCGCACAACCCGAGGAACGGCAGCGATGACGGTGACAGAGGACGGCCGGGCGACCCCCGCCGTGGACACGACAGATGTGGCGGACGTCGCGTTCGGTCCCGGCATCGATCCGGAGCGGCTGGCGGTCTGCCTCGGCGTGCTCGACGAACTCGAGAAGATCGAGGTCGACCACCCCGACGCCATCGCCGTGCGCCGCGCCACCGCCGGTGTCTACCGGACCGTGAAGCAGCGCCGCCGCCAGGAGCGCCGCGCCGCCAAGACCGCCCACGACAAGCTGGTCACCGAGTCCACCGCGACCGGCTCCGCCCAGCGCATCGACGACGAGACCGAGGGCATCCTGCCGTCGTCGGTGACGGAGGAGGGCAAGATCGCGGGGATACTCCAGCGCCCGCGCTCCTGCTACACCTGCAAGACGCGGTACGTCGAGGTCGACTACTTCTACCACCAGCTCTGCCAGGACTGCGCGGCCCTGAACCGCTCCCGCCGCGACGCCCGCACCGACCTCACCGGCAAGCGGGCGCTGCTCACCGGCGGCCGCGCCAAGATCGGCATGTACATCGCGCTGCGCCTGCTGCGTGACGGCGCGCACACCACGATCACCACGCGCTTCCCGAACGACGCGATCCGCCGCTTCAAGGCGATGGACGACTCGGCGGACTGGATCCACCGCCTGGAGGTCGTCGGCATCGACCTGCGCGACCCGGCCCAGGCCGTGGCGCTGGCCGACCGCGTCGCGGAGCAGGGCCCGCTCGACATCCTGATCAACAACGCCACGCAGACCGTGCGCCGGCTGCCCTCCGCGTACGCCGCGCTCGTCGAGAGCGAGAGCGCCCCGCTGCCGGCCGGTGAACTGCCCGCCCAGCACGTCATCGGCGCCTTCAACTCCGGCGCGGTCGACGGACTGACGGCGCTGCCCGTGGGTGTCTCCGGTCTGGAGGCGCAGAAGGTGGCCGATCTCGCCCTGGTCGCCGGCAACGCCAGCGTGGTCCGCCACCGCGAGGGCACCGCCATCGACGCGGGCGGCCTGCTCCCCGACGTCGTCGAGAGCAACACCTGGGTGCAGACGATCGAGCAGATCTCCCCGGTCGAGCTCCTCGAGACCCAGCTGTGCAACTACACGGCACCCTTCATCCTGATCAGCAAGCTGCGGCCGCAGATGGCCGAGGCCGCCCGCACGGCGTCCACGGGACGCGCGTACGTCGTCAACGTCTCCGCGATGGAGGGCGTGTTCGGCCGCGGCTACAAGGGCGCGGGCCACCCGAACACCAACGCCGCGAAGGCCGCCATGAACATGGTGACCCGCACCAGCGCCCAGGAGATGTTCCAGACCGACGGCATCCTGATGACCTCGGTCGACACCGGCTGGATCACCGACGAGCGCCCGCACTACGACAAGCTGCGCCTGGCCGACGAGGGCTTCCACGCCCCGCTCGACCTCGTCGACGGCGCGGCCCGTGTGTACGACCCGATCGTCCGCGGCGAGCTCGGCGAGGACCTGTACGGCGTCTTCATGAAGGACTACGCGCCCGGCAAGTGGTAGGCGCGCCGGCTGTCAGGCGGGCCCCCGCGCGTCGGGGGCCGCTCGCCGCAGCCGTTGCTGGACGGCGTGGTCGGGGGCGCCCGGCAGGGCCGCCCTCACCCGCGTCCCGCCGTCGACCAGCAGGTCGG
The DNA here is from genome assembly GCF_037940415.1 of Streptomyces sp. f51. Taxonomy (NCBI): domain Bacteria; kingdom Bacillati; phylum Actinomycetota; class Actinomycetes; order Kitasatosporales; family Streptomycetaceae; genus Streptomyces; species Streptomyces sp. f51. The sequence goes on from NZ_CP149798.1 coordinate 6,663,537, forward strand.
CGCCGGTGATCCAGCAGGCCGCGTCGGAGACCAGCCAGGCCACGGCGCGGGCGACGTCCTCGGGCCGTCCGATCCGGCCGAGCGGGAGCGAGGCGCCCAGTTCCTCCTCGGAGTCCTCCCACACGAAGCGGGCCATCTCGGTGCGGACGAGGCCGGGGGAGACCGAGTTGACCCGCACCCTCGGGGCCAGCTCACCGGCCAGCTGCCGGGTCAGATGGAGCAGGGCGGCCTTGCTGGTGCCGTACGCGCCGACATGGGGCCCGACGTGCTCGGCGCCCTCCGTGCACACGTTGACCACGGCCCCGCCGTGCTCGCCCATCCAGGCCCGCCAGGCGCACTGCACCAGGCGCAGCGGCGCCTCGACGTTCACCGCGAACGCCTCGCGCCAGCGCTCCGGGTCGGCGTCCATGAGCGGGCCGTAGGGCTGGTTGGTCGCCGCGTTGTTGACCACGATGTCCAGCCGCCCGAACGTGCTCAGCGCCAGCCCGGTCAGCTCCGACAGGTGCGTCGCGTCGGCGACGGAGCCCGCGAGACCGACGCCGCCGACCTGTTCGGCGGCGCGCCGCACCGCGTCCGGGTCCCGCGCGCTCACGCACACCCCTGCCCCCGCTCCGGCGAGCGCCTCGGCGACGGCGAGACCGATTCCGCGCGAGGCGCCGGTGACGAGGGCGGCCCGGCCCTGGAGACCGTACGGCGGTGTCATCCGCGTACCGTCTCATGACGGACCGTCAGCCGACAGGCCTCGGCGCCCACCGCTCCCGCCCGGGCCCCGAGGCGGAGCCGTCAGTCCGAGGCACTGAGGCGGAGCCGTCAGTCCGAGGCCCCGAGGCGCGCGGAACGTCGCGCCACCAGTTCCAGCAGGGTGCGCCAGTCCTCGATGTCCCCGGCGTACAGTCCGGGGACCCTCCCGGCGTCGTCCGCCTGCCGCAGGATCACCGCGTCCTCCGCCAGCGGGTCGTTCTCGAACGCCGCCGCCTCGTGCGGGGTCATCGGACCGCCCGCCGCGGACGGGTCCAGAGGGGACGGCCCGTGGCCCGGCGAGGTGGCCGCCAGATAGCGCTCCGCCGTGACGTGCAGGCGTACGAGACCGGAGACCCGCTCGCCGAGGAGCGGCCGCACCGCGTCGGCGGCGTGCCCGGCGTGCCCGGCGTCGTCACCCGGCCTGAGCAGATGCCCGAGGTCGTGCACCAGGCCCGCGACCTGGAGCTCCTTGTCGCTGGGATGGCCCCGGCGCAGCAGCGCGGCGGTCTGGAGGGCGTGGTCGTGCAGATCGACCGGGCCGCCCGCGGGTTTTCCCCCGATCGGGCGAATCCGGGAGCGGGTGAGCTCCGGGGTGTCCCGGACGCCCCGGCAGGCGTGCAGCAGATCCATCAGCTCCCCGACGCTGCGCAGCTCCATGCGCCAGTCCTCCCGCGAGAAAAGCCGTTGCCGTGCGACAGCAGAGCATGGACTCCTTGCGAACCGGCCAACGGGACCTGAACTGCGTGGCGGCTTCGGAGCCGGACGCACCGACGGCCGTCGGCCGATGGTGACCCAGTCCTGCCCGTGACCGGTCACGACGCCCCCGCCCAGGGGCGATATTGAGCCGAATGGGTGGTCGTGAAGGGGGCATCATGTTTCAAATCGCCGCAGATCGTGGCCTGATGGGTCCTGGATGACGTGTGACAGTAACCTCACGTTTTCAGCCCCATAGAGCAGGGGGCCGCTCATTTGGTTAGGCTGTAGCCCGACGGACAGACTTACTGGGGTCCACCCACACCCACGGTCCGTCCCGGGACAAGCCCATCACCACGGCCTGCTCTCACCCGAGTTACCGGCGCCACCGCGTCCTTAACTGCTTCGACTCAGACCCGAGCGGGCGTCAGGCGGCCCGAGAGCACCGGGCCCTAACGTCCCGAGGGTGACCCGACACATAAGGAGTGCGCGGTGACACCAGAGAAGACGAATCGCGATCACGGCCCCAAGGAACGCTTGGAGCGCCGGGGTGGGTCCGACACCAAACTCGGAAGCCTGGACGTGTGGGCCAGGTCCGCCCCCATCCGCCTCGCGGGCTACGAGGACGACCTCGCCGAGCCCCACATCCTGCCCAGCGTCGACTGACCGACGCCGGGAGCCGGCGGAACCGAGGACGGCACGCGCGTGCCGGACCCGGATTCCGCCGGACCACGTGCTCAAGCCGAGCGGAGAAGCCGCGGCCGACGACCGGCCGCGGCTTCGGCGTGTGCGGGCGCCCTATCGCCCGGAGGACGCGGTCCCGGTCAGTCGAGCGGAGCCGTGCGCCGCCACGGGTGGAGCACTTCCAGCTGCCCCGCCACGTCGAGGAGGGCCGCCTCGGAGCCGGGCAGGCCGACGAGCTGCACGGCGCAGGGTGCGCCGCCCGGCAGCCGCCCGAACGGAACAGACATCGCGGGCCAGCCGGTGAGGTTCCACGGCGGGGTCATCGGGGAGTAGTTGGTGTTGGCCAGCACATTGCGCAGCCAGCCGCGCCTGTGCCAGTCGACGGAGGCGGGACTGCGCCGGGCCAGCGCCGGTGTGAGCAGCACGTCGTGCTCGGCGAAGAAGGCCGCCAGCCGTCCGCGCAGCTGCTCGCGGCGCTCCCCCTTGCGCACGCCGGGGACGAAGCGGCGCCCGATCGCCGCGTGCACACGGGTGCGCCGGGCCAGCCGTCGCGGGTCGAGATCCTCGGCGTCGACCGCCGTGCCCGCCGTCCAGTGAGCGAGCGAGGTCGTGCTCAGCCAGAGCGGGTACGGCGGGTTCGCGGTCCGCACCCGGTGGCCCGCCTCGGCCAGCAGGGCGGCGGCCTGCCGGGCCGCGTCCGTATACGGTCGCGTGACGCGGATTCCGGCCAGCGGACTGCGTACCGAGACGGCGATCCTGAGGGTGGCGGGCTCCGCGGGAGGGGCCGGCTCGATGTCCGCGAGCAGGGCGTACAGCAGCCGGGCGTCCTCGACCGTCGTGGCCAGCGGGCCGTTCTCCGACATGCCGAACCAGTCGCCGTGACCGATCCCGGCGGGGATCACCCCGTGGCCGGGCTTCAGCGTGACCAGACCGCAGTTGGCGGCCGGGATGCGCAGCGAGCCCATGCCGTCGTTGCCGAGCGCCACCGGCACCATCGCGGCGGCGACCGCCGCCGCGCTGCCGCCCGAGGAGCCGCCCGCGGTGCGGGACAGGTCCCAGGGGTTGCGGGCGCTGCCGTACACGCCCTCCGTGGTGCCGAAGACACAGAGCTCGGGCACGTTCGTCAGGCCGACCACGACGGCGCCCGCCGCGCGCAGCCGCGCCACGGTGACGTGGTCCTCGGCGGCGGGGGTGTCGGCGGTCGCGGCGGACCCGTTGCGGGTCGACTCGCCGCGTACGGCGAGGTTGTCCTTCACCGCCACCGGCACACCCGCGAGGGGAAGGTGGTCGAGGTCCCGGCCGGCCAGTTCGTCGGCCTCCGCGAGGGCGGCCCGGGCGCGGACCGTGCGGAACGCTCCGACGCGGCCGTCGAGGTGTTCGATCCGCGCGAGGTGTTCGGCCACCACCTCGCGGGGGGTGACCTTCTTCTCGCGTACGGCTGCGGCGATCTCGGTGGCGGTCCGGCCGGCCCAGGTGGTCACGGGCGCTCCTCACTCGTGTCGTACTGGCGAGTAGTTACGGGGAGCACTCTGCCCGCAGCCGGGGCACCACGTCGAGGGTCCACGACCCGGGACCTTCGGCCGGCACGTGTCCGGGGCGCGCGGACCTGGACCGGCCCGTGTCCGACGCTGTACGCGGGCCGCGGGGGAGAGAGATCCTCGGGACCGACGCCGACGCCATGATCCGAAGGAGACTCCGTATGACCGACGAGCGGGAACGCGAGGGACGTGAGGTGCCGGCGACCGGGGACGCTTCCGGGACCGGCGGTCCGGTGAACCGCCTCGGAGCCCGGGGCATCCCCGTCAGCGCGCTGTCCTTCGGCGCCGCCGGGATCGGGAACCTGTACGCCGAGGTCACCGACGAGCAGGCGTACGAGGCGGTCACCGCCGCCTGGGCGAGCGGCGTCCGCTACTTCGACACCGCCCCGCACTACGGCCTCGGCCTGTCCGAACGGCGCCTGGGCGCGGCCCTGCGCGACCTGCCCCGCGAGCGGTACACCGTGTCGACCAAGGTGGGCCGCCTCCTGGAACCCGTGGACACGGGCGGGGACGACCTGGCCGACGGCTTCGCCGTGCCCGCAACACACCGCCGCGTCTGGGACTTCAGCGCCGACGGCGTACGGCGCAGCCTGGACGCCAGCCTGGAGCGGCTCGGCCTCGACCGGGTGGACGTCGTCTACCTCCACGACCCCGACGACCACGCCGAACAGGCGTTCCGCGAGGGCTTTCCGGCACTGGCGGAGCTGCGCTCGCAGGGAGTGGTCGGCGCGATCGGCGTGGGCATGAACCAGGCACCGATGCTGACCAGGTTCGTCCGCGAGACCGATGTCGACGTGGTGCTGTGCGCGGGCCGCTACACCCTCCTGGACCACGGCGCTCTGACCGAACTGCTGCCCGCCGCCCGGGAGCGGGGTGTCCCGGTCGTCATCGGCGGCGCCTTCAACTCCGGCCTGCTGGCCGACCCGAGGCCCGGGGCGACGTACGACTACGCCGTCGCGCCGGACGGGCTGCTGGAGCGTGCCCTGCGGCTCAAGGAGATCGCGGGACGCCACGGCACCACCCTGCGCGCCGCCGCCCTGGCCTTCCCCGCCGCCCATCCGGCCGTCGTCAGCGTGCTGGCCGGGGCCCGCTCGGCGGCCGAAGTCCGCGACTGCGCCGAGCGGTTCGCGGAGCCGGTCCCCCCGGACCTCTGGCGGGAACTGCGAGCCGAGGGCCTGCTCCCCGCCACCGCGCCCGTCCCGCAGCGGCGGTGAGAGCCGCCCGCCCGGGCCCGGCACCTCTCTCCGTCCCCGTGGCGCGTGCCGCTACCGGTGCTGAACCCGCTGCCCGGCCGGGCCCTCCAGACGGGTCGGCGGAAGGAAGTCGCGCACAGGGGTCCGGTGCCAGCACGCGCCCGTCTCGCGCAGCTCACGCCAGGTCGTGTACCGGTAGCGGAAGAGACGGACGCGGATGTAGCGGGGCGGTGAGTCGGCGGGGAACGGACAGCGGCGCAGCAGCCGCAGCGTGTCACGGTCGTTCTCCAGGAGCCGCTCCACGAACCCGGAGAACCAGGTGCCGGCGTATCCGGGAGACAGCGCCACGAACCACATCAGCCAGTCGAGCCGCAGATGGTACGGCGCGAACTGGCGCGGCCAGCGCCGTGGATCGCCCGGCTTGCCCCGGAACTCGTACTCCCGCCAGTCGGCGTCCTCGCGCGGCACCTCGTCCGCCGTGCCCTCGACGACCACCTCGTGCCGCACCCTGCTGACGCTGCCGAACGCCCCGTAGGTGTTGACCAGATGGAGCGGGTCGAAGGAGCGGTTCATGATCTGCCGCCGGGAGACCAGATTGCGCGCCGGACGGTAGCCGAGCGCCAGCAGCCCCGCGGCCACCACCAGCACGACCACCTCGTACCAGAGTGGCGCGGGCGAGGTCCGCGGGGCGGTGCCGGGGAGTTCGGTCACGCTCAGGGCGAGCACGATCGTCGTCCAGTTCAGCCAGGCGAAGTTGCCCGAGAGCACCAGCCACAGCTGGGTCAGGATCATCAGACAGGCCGCGGCCGTCGCGATCGGCTGCGGGGTGAACAGCAGCACGGGAAGCACGAGTTGGGTGAAGTGGTTCGCGGCCGCCTCGACGCGGTGCAAGGGCCCCGGCAGATGGTGGAAGAACCAGCTCAGCGGGCCCGGCATCGGCTGGGTCTCGTGGTGGTAGTAGAGACACGTCAGCTTCCGCCAGCAGGCGTCGCCCCGCATCTTGATCATCCCCGCCCCGAACTCCACGCGGAACAGCACCCAGCGCAGGAGGAACAGGACGACGACCGGTGGCGCCACCTCGTCGTTGCCGAGGAACACCGCGAGGAAGCCCACTTCGAGCAGCAGCGACTCCCAGCCGAACGCGTACCAGGTCTGGCCGACGTTGACGACCGACAGATACAGGGCCCACGGCAGGAGCCAGAGCAGCATCGCGCCCCACAGCGGCAGCAGCCCGTCGAGCCCGCCGGCCAGTGCCGCCGACACCGCGCAGCCCGTCCAGCACCAGGCGGCGAAGAAGCGGTCCGAGTAGTGCCAGTGGAACACGCTCGGCGCCTCCCGGAACGTGACCCGGCGAACGAAGCGGGACACGGGCAGCATCCCGCGTTCCCCGGTCAGGGCGCGGAACTGGAGGGCCGCGCCCAGGAACGCGACCAGATAGAGCACGGCGAGCCCCCGCTGGAACACCAGTCGGCTCAGCCAGTAGCCGGGTGCGACGAACCACTCCATGGAACGGGCTCCTCTCCCTTCCATTGTGACGCTGGGTGACCGATTTCGGTTTGCGTGCGCCAAGAGGGTGACGCAGAGAATGAGGCACCAACCCCCCGGCACGACGGGAGAGACGTGGTGCACATACCCACCAGGACCCTTTCCGCGGCCTGCGCGCTCGCGGCCGCGCTCCTCGTCGTCGCGGGCTGTGACAGCCGCGGCGGGGACACGGCGCCCAACGGATCCAGCGGCGGCGAGGTGCTCCTCCAGCCCCTCGAGGAGCAGGGGCCCGATCCCTTCACGGGGCCCACCGACACCACCCCCGCGACCCGGCCGCCCGTCACCCGAACGCCGCAACCCTCGGCCACCGGCACCCAGGGCGTGCGCTCCGTCCCGGGCGGTACACCGGGCCTGTACGGCGGCACCCGGAACACCGGCAGCTGCGACGTCGGGAAGCAGATCCGCTACCTCGCCGCAGACCGGGGGAAGACCCGCGTCTTCGCCGAACTCACCGGTATCTCCCCGGCGTCCGTCCCGGACTATCTGCGGCAGCTGACCCCGGTCGTCCTGCGCGCCGACACCGGGGTCACGGACCACGGGTTCGCCGCCGGACAGGCGACCGGCTTCCAGGCCGTGCTCCAGGCCGGGACGGCCGTCCTCGTGGACGACCGCGGCGTCCCCCGGGTGCGCTGCGCCTGCGGCAACCCGCTGGGCAGGCCCACCGTCATCGACGGCAACCCGGACACCCGGGGCAGGCCGTGGAGCGGATACCGGGCCGCCCGGGTCGTCATCGTGACACCGGCGCCCGACGTCATCACCGACATCACGATCGTCGACGTCCACGACAGCACCTGGATCGAGCGGCCGGTCGGCTACGAGGGCCACCGCCACGACCACGCCGTACCGCCGCCCGAGGGCGCGAGCCAGGGGCCGCAGGACCCGGCTCCGTCCGAGCGGCCCTCCGCCGGCACCTCGCCGGGCGGCCGGAGCCCGTCCCCGTCCGCCTCCGACTGCCTCACGCCGACCGCGACGGTGACGCCGACGCCGGGCGACGGGAACGCCACCCCGGGCGAGAGCGCGGGGCCCGGCACGGAACCCACGGCCGGTCCGACGGACGGGGCCGCCATGGACGTGGCCGCGCCGGCGCGGCCGAGCGCCGAGCCCTCGCACTGCCCCGGGGCCACCGTCACGGCGTCGCCGAAGACCGGACCCGGGACCGGCCCGGCCCCCTCGGGCGGCACCACGGCCCCGCCCACCGGCCCGGCCTCCCCCGACCGCTCCGGCTCCCCGGACCGGCAGGTCCCCTCGGACGAGCCGGGCACGCCGACCGAAGACCCCGCCCCGGACAGCCCGGACGCTCCCGACGGCGGACTGATCCCGGACGACCCGAGCGGTCCGGACAGCGTCTTCGACGTCTCGGCCGACCCTCCGGGCACGTGAACGCCCGCTCGTCCGGGGCCCCGAGCGGGCTTCCCAGAAGTCGAACAATCGGGCAAATGCTGGCATGGTGGCCCCATGGTTGATCGGGGAGCGAGCGCCCTGTCACTCCCGGACGACTGGCCCGCCCACCCGGATCCGATCCTGGCGCTCAACCGCATGGGCAGCTTCGACTGGGACCTGGACACCGGTCTGATGCAGATGGACGCCCAGGCCCACGAGGTCTTCGACGTGCGCCCGGACGAATACGACGGGCACCCGGCGACCCTGTCCATGCGGGTCCCGCCGGCCGAGTCGCGCCGGCTCGACACGATGGTCTCCCACGCCCTCAAGGACGGCAGCGAGAACTACGGCGCCTACTTCCGCATCCGCCGCCGCGACGGCGCCCTGCGCTGGACCCACACCCAGGGCTACATCCGCCGCGACGAGAACGGCAGACCCCGCCGCATCATCGGCATCGTCCGCGACGCCACGGCGGAGCTCGACGAGAGCACGGCGCGCCGCGAACAGGCCGCCCAGCACGAGGTACGGCGCCAGCAGACCAGCGTCGTCCAGCTGACCACGGCCGCGCTGGCCCACGCCGTCACCGTGCAGGACGTCATCGACGTGCTCCAGGACACCCACGGCCTCACCCACCTCGGGGCGGCCAGCCTCGTCATGGGCCTGGTGGAGGCCGGCCGCATCCGCATGGTCGCCACGGGCCCCGAGGCCAGCTACGTCCCCGGCACCCGGGTCACCCGCCTGGACGCCCAGTACCCGATGAACGAGGTCGTACGGACCCTCGTACCGCACTTCATCGAGTCGCCCGAGGAGTTCGCCGAGTCGTACCCGCTGCTGTGGCCGAACATCACCGGTCTGAAGATCACCTCGGCCGCGTATCTGCCGCTCATCGTGCAGGCCCGCCCCATCGGCGCGATCGGCCTGCTCTACAACGACCGGCACGGCTTCTCGGAGGACGAGCGCAACGTCCTCGTCGCGCTCGGCAGCAGCATCGCCCAGAGCCTTCAGCGGGCCATGTTCTTCGAACAGGAGAAGGACCTCGCCCAGGGCCTCCAGCAGGCCATGCTGCCGCGCTCCATCCCCAGCGTGAGCGGCGCCGACATCGCCGTCCGCTACCGCTCCGCCTCGCTCGGCCGCGACATCGGCGGCGACTGGTACGACCTGATCCCGCTGCCCGGCGGACGCGTCGGCGCCGTCATCGGCGACGTCCAGGGCCACGACACCCACGCGGCGGCCGTCATGGGCCAGCTGCGCATCGTGCTGCGCGCCTACGCGGCCGAGGGGCACACCCCGGCCACCGTGATGGCCCGCGCCTCGGTCTTCCTGCACGAACTCGACACCGACCGCTTCGCGACCTGCCTGTACGCGGAGATCGACCTGTCCACCGGGGTCACCCAGATGGTCAGGGCCGGCCACATCGACCCGCTCGTGCGGTACGCCGACCGGACCTGCCGGCGGCTGCCCCTCGAAGGCGGCCTGCCGCTCGGGCTGTCCGCCGAGTTCGGGCGCCTCGAATACCCGGTCGCCACCGTCGAACTCGACCCCGGCGAGACCCTGCTTCTGTGCACCGACGGACTCGTCGAGGAGCCGGGAGTCGACCTCGACGAGGGCATGCACACGCTCCGCGAACGCATCCGCGTCGGCCCGGACGACGTGAGCGATCTCGCCGACGTCCTCATCGACATGGCCGAGGCCCGCGGCGGCGACGACGACGTGGCCCTGCTGCTCCTGCGCCGCCACGGCCTCATCGACCAGCGCTCGGGCGGGCGCCTCCAGCAGCACGTGGCCCCCGGTGACCCCGAGGGGCTCAGCGAGGCCCGTCACATGATCCGGGCCGCCGTCCGCGCCTGGGGAGCCCGTGACCGGGCCGACGAGATCGAGCTGGTCGCCGACGAGCTGATCACCAACGCCCTCATGCACACCGAGGGATCGGCGATCGTCACCCTGCGGGTCCTGGCCGGATCGGACCGCCGGCTGCGCGTCGAGGTCGAGGACTCCTCAAGCGCGCTGCCGCGCCGCCGCGAGGCCGGCGAGTCCGGGGTCTCGGGCCGCGGCCTGCTGCTGGTCGACCGGCTCACCGACGTGTGGGGCGTCGAGGCACGCGGCGGCGGCAAGGTCGTGTGGTGCGAGTTCATGGTCGGCGAGACGAGCTGATCCCGGGCGCTGCCCGTGCCGGATGGCACCCTGGACGTATGCCGGAACTGCCCGAGGTCGAAGCGCTCAAGGAATTCCTGGCCGGCCGTCTCGTCGGCCGCCGGATCGTGCGCGTGCTGCCCGTCGCCGTCAGCGTCCTGAAGACGTACGACCCTCCCGTCTCCGCCCTGGAGGGACGCGAGATCACGGTCGTGCGCCGGTTCGGCAAGTTCCTCGACCTCGGGACGGACGGCCCCCACCTCGTCACGCATCTGGCCCGGGCGGGCTGGCTGCACTGGAGGGACACGCTCCCCGACGGCCCGCCCCGGCCCGGCAAGGGACCGCTCGCGCTGCGGGTCGCGCTGGAGACGGGGGAGGGCTTCGACCTCACCGAGGCCGGCACCCAGAAGCGGCTCGCCGTGTACGTCGTCGAGGACCCGGAGCTCGTGCCCGGCGTGGCCCGGCTCGGCCCCGACCCGCTCGCCGACGACTTCGACGAGGAGCGGTTCGCCGGGCTGCTCCAGGGCGAGCGGCGCCGGCTCAAGGGCGCGCTCCGCGACCAGAGCCTGATCGCGGGCGTGGGCAACGCCTACAGCGACGAGATCCTGCACGCCGCCCGGATGTCCCCCTTCAAGATCGCCTCCTCGCTGACCCCCGAGGAGACCCGGCGGCTGTACGAGGCGCTGCGCGGCACGCTCGCCGAGGCGGTGGAGCGCTCCCACGGGCTGGCCGCCGGACGGCTCAAGGCGGAGAAGAAGAGCGGTCTGCGGGTCCACGGGAGAACGGGGGAGGCGTGCCCGGTGTGCGGCGACGTCATCCGTGAAGTCTCCTTCAGCGATTCCTCGTTGCAGTACTGCCCGACCTGCCAGACGGGCGGCAAGCCGCTGGCGGACCGGCGGATGTCCCGGCTGCTCAAGTAGGCGGGCCGTGTCGCTGCCACCCGGGTGGCGGACCGAAGTGGCTTGCGGGGCAGGCCGGTTCGGTGACCCGCGTGGTGAAGCGCGTTCCGGTCAGGGCGAGTTGAGCGTCACGAGGTGTTCGCCGTCCGCCGTGCGCACCTCGAACCGCCGGATCTCGTCGGTCCGCATCGACGAGCCGCCCTGCATGGTGATGGCGTCCTCGTTGTGCGCGGGCTCCATCCAGCTGGTCACCGACTGCTCCGAGCCGTCCTTGCCGATGGCGACGAGTTCGCAGGAGCGGGGACCCTTGGCGTCCTTGACCGCGACCTCGATCTCGCTGCCCCACAGCCGTTCCCGGGTCGTCACCTGGGCCCAGACCCCGGTCTGCGCGTCGGTCCTGGCCATCTGGCTCGACGGGGGGTCCGCCGCGACGACCGTGCCCGCGGGGGAGTCGTGGCCGACGACGAGCGCCGTCGCGGACCCGCCCGCGGCCAGCACCACGGAGGCGGCCAGGGCGAACAGGAGGCGCCTGCGCCCGGCCCGGTTGCGGGTGGTGACCTCGCCGAGCAACCGGTCGAGCAGGCGCGGCCCGGGGGCGGCGAAGGGGTGGACGCTGCGCGGTGTCGACTGCCGGTACAGCATCAACTGCCGTGTGGCGGGCCGGTACTCGCTGACGAACGCCGTGCACTGAGCGCATTCCACGAGGTGGTCCTCGAAGCGGAAGGCTTCCGCCTCGCCGAGCACGCCGAGCGCATAGGCGCCGACGTCGCCATGCCGTTCAAGGGACCTCATACCGAATACCGAATCCTCGTGGCGTTGGTGCGGACTGTGAGTGGTGTTGCTGTTGCCCACGGGTACGCATCAGACCGTCGAATCACTCAAGACTCGTCAGGAATCGGGGAGAGGACATTCGGAGCGGGGGCGCTCGCGGATTGGTGCGAGCCCGGAAAATCTGTTCCCGGCATGGTCGTGGCCGCCGCCGGCGTCGGTTCCGGCCGGGTCACGGCCCGTCAGAAGAGATGGATGGCCAGATGCCCGAGGGGCAGGCCCAGTCTCCAGGCCGCCGTCCACACCTTGGGGCCGTCGTCCTCGCCGGGCACGGATCCGCCGCCGGGGACCGCGTCCAGGTCCGGGGCGAGCAGTTCCGTCTCCTCCAGCCACCGCCAGGCCGCGGACGCCAGTTCCAGATCGGGATCGGGCGCGGCGCGTCCGGTGGCCTCGGCCGCGCGCAGCTCCAGGTGTTCGCGCACCCAGGTGTGCCAGGGCTGGTCGTAGGCCGTCAGCGAGAGCCAGGTCTCCAGCTGGGTGATGACCCGGATGCCGGAGAGTTCGCCGCCGCTGTCGGACAGGAAGATCGTCAGCGCGAGGGCGTCGCGCCCGGCGCGGAACTCGAAGGACGTGGGCGGCATCAGGTCGCCCGTCCGCAGCAGTTCGTCGGCGATGTACTCGGCGTACAACCAGGCCATGGGGACGGTGAGTTCGCCCCCACCGGTGCCGTCCGTGCTCTCTTGCCCTCTGTGCAGCATCCCTTCCTGCCTTCCTCCGGTGCGTGCGCGTCGCCCGACCCCGGGCCCCAGTCCGGAAAACGGATGAGGCAAGCTGATTGCTCAACCATGGTCCTCAGCAAGGCGCTTTACGGAGGCTTGACCAAGTCGTCGGTTTCAACCCAGGTCGGCCGCGTATCCGGGAAGGACCCGGCGCAGGGCGCGCAGCGCGTAGTACGCGCGCGACTTCACCGTACCGGGTGGAATCCCCAGTGCCGCCGCGGCCTCCGCCACACTCGCCCCCTGGAAGTACACCAGCACCAGGACTTCACGGTGTTCGGGGGTGAGTGTCTTCACAGCCTCCCGCACGTCCAGCGTCGCCGCCGACCGTTCGGCGTGATCGGCGCAGACCCGCGCGTTGTCGAGGACCGCGTCGGGGACCTCGGGGGGCCGCGCCTGCCGTGCCCTGCGCGCGTCGATGGCCAGCCGCCGTCCCACGGTCAGCAGCCAGGGCCGTACGGAGTCGAAGGCGTCGGCGCGCAGGGCCTCGGGATGCTGCCAGGCCCGTACGAACGTCTCCTGCACCAGGTCCTCGGCGCGCTGGCGGTCGCCGTCGGACAGGCGCAGCAGCAGGGCGAAGAGAGGGCGGCCGTGCTCGCGTTGCAGCGCGGCCAGCTCGTGCTCGGCGGTCGTCCTGGGGGTGATGGTGGTGGTTCCGGCCGTCATGGCGTGTATGTCAGCGCCCCTCACCCCGCGCGGACAGGCCGGGAACAGGGTCGTGCGCCGGGCGGTCGAAGCGCTCGGCGAACGGTGCGCCGAACGGTCGGCCGAGGGGGAGCCCCGCGTTCCGGAACCCGGCGCTCGTACGGCCGTTCGCCCCGTCGCCCCGTCGCCCCGTCGCCCCGTCGCCCCGTCGCCCCGTCGCCCCGTCGCCCCGTCGCCCCGTCGCCCCGTTTTCCCGTCGCCCCGTTTTCCCGTCCGTGCGCGCCGAACGGGTGAGCCGCGAGGGTGTCTCCTTGACTGCCGCCGGTCCGTACCTGTGGATTCGTATTCATTGGTAATTAAATGCGACCGCATGGGGCCTGGCATGATCAGACGCGCGCGACAGATCCAACTGGCCCTCGCGGCCGCCGTCATCGGGGCCGCGTTGGTCACCCAGACCCACCACTCGACCGTGCGGCACCGCCAAGGGCAGCCCGGACCCGCCGCCGCCCGCGGCTTCACCCTCGTCGCGGGCGGCGACATCCTGCCGGACAGCTCGGTCCTGGAGCGGGCCGGCTCCGACGCGGGAGGCGCCGGATACGACTTCGGGCCCATGCTCGCGGGTGTCCGCCCCGCCGTCTCCGGCGCCGGCCTGGCGCTCTGTCACCTGCGGACCGTGTACGACCCGGGCGAGGACCGGACCGGAACGTACGTCTTCAAGTCCCCGCCCCAGGTGGCCGACGGCCTCGCCGCCACGGGCTACGACTCCTGCTCCACCGCCTCGGGACACACCCTGGACGACGGCGCCGACGGGGTCCGTCGCACCCTGGACGCCTTGGACCGCGCCGGAGTGCGGCACGCCGGATCGGCCCGCAGCGCGCAGGAATCGGGCACGGTCACCCTGCTGCGGGCCGGCAGCGCCCGCGTCGCCCACCTCGCGTACACCGACGGCACCGGCGGGCTCCCGCTCCCGCCGGGACAGCCCTGGGCGGTCGCCCTGGCCGACCCCGACAAGATCGTCGCGGACGCCCGGGCCGCTCGCGCGGCCGGCGCCGACGTGGTCGTCGTCTCCCTGGACTGGGGCACCGAGTGGCAGGACCAGCCGGACGAGAACCAGCTGAGCCTGGCCAGGCGGCTGACCGCCTCCCGCACCGGCGGGCGCCCCGACATCGACCTGATCGTCGGGACCCGCTCCCATGTCCCGCAGGCGTACGAGAAGGTCAACGGCACCTGGGTGGTCTACGGCACCGGCGACCAGATCGCGGGGGAGATGTTCAACGACCAGGGGGTCCAGGACCCGCGCGGCGACCAGGGCACCCTCGGCCGCTTCACCTTCTCCCCGCCCGCGCGGCCCTCGCGGCGCTGGGAGGTGACGAAGGCCGAGTTCATCCCGCTCGCCTTCGACCTCGACGCGGGACGGGTCGTCGACCTCGACGCGGCCCTGAAGCAGGGCGCCTCCGTCGGCGCCGTGCGCGACCGGATCCGCGACGTCGTCCTCGGCCGGGGCGCGGGCCGGGCCGGACTCGTCATGACCGAGTGACCGGCGAAGGGAACCGGTCCCTGAGCGTTCCTACGGCACGGCCGTGACGGGCCAGCGGCCCGCCTTCACCAGCCGGATCGCCACCGAACCGACGATCCGGTGCCCGGCCTGCTCGGAGGCCCCCACCACCACGGCGTCGGCCTTCAGTTCGTCCGCGGCGGTGACCAGACCGTTGTAGGGGTCACCGCGGAAGGTGTGGAACTCCCAGCGCACATCGAATATGTCCTTCACCCGCTCGGCGGCGTCGCGGATGTACTGGATCAGATCCTCGGCGATCTCGTCGGTCGTCTCCGCGACCGGCACCCCGAGCGCGGCTCCCGCGGCCATCACCGGCTGGACGTAGACCACCGCCAGCAGCGCCCGCTGCCTCCGCGCCAGACCACCGGCGTACGCCGCCGCGCGCAGCGAGGAGTCGGAGCCGTCCACCCCGACGACGATGACCTTGGGACCGTCCGTCCCGCGTTCGAACCGATGCGCGTGCTGCTCTTCCGTCACGGCTGCGAGGCTATCGGAACGCCCAGGTCCCACCGCTGCGGGGGAGCGGTGGAGATCCGCTCGACGGGCGCGCCACCGCCGCTCTTCCTACAGTCGGAACCATGAGTGCCACTGTGGAGGCCCGCCCGCCGAAGACCGCCAGCGGCCCGCCAGGGCCGCCAAGGACCGGCTTCCTCAGCAAGGTGCCCGAGGGCTTCGCGACCTTCTTCGCCGCCATCGGCCTGCTCTGCACCCTGCTCGCGTTCATCCCGCCGGTCCGCGCGGTGCTGCGTCCGGTGGTGCGCTTCCTCGACCTGCTGATCATCCCGGTCAGCGCCAACCTCGCGTACGCCGTGTTCCTCTTCCTGCTCGCCGCCGCGACGGCCGCCCGCAAGAAGATCGCCTGGTGGCTCGTGGTCGTCTACCTGGGCCTGCTCGTCCTGACCGACGCCCTCGGGGTCGCCGTCGGCCTGTACGCCGCCTCCATCCCCTCGCTGATCGTCTGCGGGCTCCTGCTCGCGCTGCTGATCGTGGCGCGCCGCGAGTTCTACGCCGACTCGCGCCGTGCCGCCGTACGACGTGCCCTGCTGGTCCTGGTCGCCGGGCTCGTCGTCGCGATCCTCCTCGGATGGGGCCTGGTCGCTCTGTTCCCGGGCACCCTGGTGGAGGGCCAGCGGCTGCTGTGGGCCGCCAACCGGGTCTGCGGCGGACTCGTCTCCGGCCGCTCCTTCGACGGCCGGCCGCCGCACTGGCTGTTCTTCGTCCTCGGACTCTTCGGTGCTCTCGCCCTGCTCAACGCGGCCGCCACGCTGTTCCGTTCCCAGCGTCTGGTCGCGGCCCTGCACGGCGACGAGGAGTCCCGGATCCGCGCCCTGCTCCAGGTGTACGGCGGCGAGGACTCCCTCGGTTACTTCGCCACCCGCCGCGACAAGGCCGTCGTCTTCTCGCCCAGCGGCAAGGCGGCCGTCACCTATCGCGTCGAGGCCGGGGTGTGCCTCGCCAGCGGCGACCCGGTCGGCGACCGGGAGGCCTGGCCGCACGCGATCGCCGCCTGGCTCGACATCGCCCGCCGCTACGCCTGGGCACCCGCCGCCATGGGCGCCTCCGAGGAGGGTGCCAAGGCGTTCGCCCGCTCCGGGCTCGGCGCCCTCCAGCTCGGCGACGAGGCGATCCTGAACGTCGCCGGGTTCGATCTGTCCGGACGCGACATGCGCGTCACCCGGCAGGCCGTCAACCGCGTCAAACGCTCCGGCGCCACCTGCCGGGTCCGCCGGCACTCCACCCTCTCCGACAGCGAGATGGAGGAGATCGTCGGCCGGGCGGACGCCTGGCGCGACACCGAGACCGAGCGCGGCTTCTCGATGGCCCTGGACCGGCTCGGCGACCCCGAGGACGGCGACTGCCTGCTCGTCGAGGCGATGGGGTCCGACGGCAAGCTCCTCGCGCTGCTCTCCTTCGTGCCCTGGGGCCGCGACGGCATCTCCCTCGACCTCATGCGCCGCGACCGCAGCGCCCCCAACGGCGTCATGGAGTTCATGGTCGCGGAGGTCTGCGCGGTCGCCGGCAAGTTCGGGGTCCGGCGCATCTCCCTCAACTTCGCGGTGTTCCGCTCGGTCTTCGAGGAGGGTGCCCGCATCGGAGCGGGACCGGTGCTCAGACTCTGGCGCCGGCTGTTGCTGTTCTTCTCCCGGTGGTGGCAGCTGGAGGCCCTCTACCGCTCCAACGCCAAGTACCACCCGGAGTGGTACCCGCGGTTCATCTGCTACGGCGACACCGGCGCCCTCGCCCGGATCGGCATGGCCTCCGCCATCGCCGAGGGCTTCGTGTCCGTGCCCTCGCTGCGCAGCCTGTGGGGCAAGGGACACACCAAGGGCGCCCCCGCACCCGCCACGACCGCGGGCCTGCCCTCGCTCGCGGCCCTCGGCCTCGACGCCGAGGGCGCGGCCCGTGCGGACGATCCCACCACCGGCCTGCCCGACCAGGTCCGGGTGCGCCACCGCAAGCTCGACCGGCTGCGCGACGAGGGCACCGACCCCTATCCGGTCGGCATCCCGAAGCGCACCCACGTCCTGGCCGAGGTGCGCGGCGGCGAGGACGTGACCGTCGCCGGCCGCGTGATGCTCGTACGCGACTTCGGCGGCATCCTCTTCGCCGTGCTGCGCGACTGGTCGGGCGACCTCCAGATCGCGCTCACCCGCAAGGAGTCCGGCGCCGCGCTCGACCGTTTCCGGCAGGTCGTCGACATCGGCGACCACATCAGCGCCGACGGTCTGGCGGGCGCGAGCGACTCCGGCGAGCCCACGGTGTTCGTCACCGCCTGGCTGCTCACCGCCAAGTGCCTGCACCCGCTGCCCGACAAGCGCAAGGGCCTCGCCGACCCCGAGGCGAAGGTCCGCCGCCGCTATCTCGACCTGGTGTCGAGCCCCGCCGCCCGCGACGTCGTGCGCGCCCGCTCCACGGCCGTCCAGGCGCTGCGCCAGGGGCTGCTGGACCGCGGCTATCTGGAGGTCGAGACCCCGATGCTCCAGCAGATCCACGGCGGGGCCAACGCCCGGCCCTTCACCACCCACATCAACGCCTACGACCTGAACCTCTATCTGCGCATCGCCCCCGAGCTCTACCTCAAACGGCTGTGCGTCGGCGGCATGGAGAAGGTGTTCGAGCTGGGCCGCACCTTCCGCAACGAAGGGGTCTCCTACAAGCACAACCCCGAGTTCACGATGCTGGAGGCCTACCAGGCCTTCGCGGACTACGACGTGATGCTCGACCTCGTCCGCGAGCTGATCCAGGGCGCCGCGACCGCCGCGTTCGGCTCACCGATCGCCCGCAAGGACGGTGTCGAGCACGACATCTCCGGGGAGTGGCCCGTCAAGACGGTGTACGGCGCGCTCTCCGAGGCGCTGGGCGACGAGATCGACGCCGACACGAGCCTGGAGAGGCTGCTGCGGCTGTGCGACCGCGCGGGCGTGCCGTACACGGCGGACGACGGACGCGGTGACGTCGTCCTGGAGATGTACGAACGTCTGGTCGAGGAGAAGACCGGGCTCCCGACGTTCTACAAGGACTTCCCGACCGACGTCTCCCCGCTCACCCGGCAGCACCGCAGGGACCCGCGGCTCGCGGAACGCTGGGACCTCGTCGCGTTCGGTACGGAACTGGGCACCGCCTATTCGGAGTTGACCGACCCGGTGGAGCAGCGTCGCCGGCTCACCGAGCAGTCGCTGCTGGCCGCCGGGGGAGACCCCGAGGCGATGGAACTGGACGAGGACTTCCTCGACGCGCTGGAGTACGCCATGCCGCCCACCGGCGGACTGGGGATCGGCGTCGACCGGCTCGTCATGTTCCTCACCGGCCTGACGATCCGCGAGACGCTGCCGTTCCCGCTGGTGCGCCGCCGCTGAATGGTCCACGCGGGTGCATTCATGACGCCCTACCGGTGGTGCTCGGCGTGGTGGCCTCTCGGCCGGGTGACTGATTAGTCATGAAAAAGGATCAGCTGATTACCCGACGCCGGGCGTTGATCGCCGGCGCCGCTGTCCTGGGGGCGGCCGGAGCCGCGGGCACCGCCCGTCTCCTGACCGCCGGTCAGGCCGTGGAGCCGGCGCGGAGCCTCCCGCTCGCCGGCCCGCCGGCCTCGCGGGCGCTGAAGCCCTCCGCCTACCGTCTCCAGCCGCTCGCCGGATACGGCCCGCCGCCCCGCGGCACCCAGCTGCACACCCTCGTCCGCAACGAGCCCTTCATGCGGGTCTCCGGCCGCGGCCGCACGATGGTGCTGAGCTTCGACGACGGCCCCGACCCGCACTACACCCCCGAGATCCTGCGCACCCTGCGGGAGTACGACGTCCACGCCATGTTCTTCGTGTGCGGGGAGATGGCCGCCGACAACAAGGACCTGCTGGGCGTGATGGCCGACGACGGACACATCGTCGGCAACCACACCTGGAGCCACCCGCTGCTCACCAAGCTCTCGCGCTCCGCGATCCGCTCCGAGATGGAGCGCACCAGCGACGTGATCGCGGACGCGTACGGCGAGCCGCCCGCCTGGTTCCGCGCGCCCTACGGGGAGTGGAACCGCGCCACCTACCAGATCGGCGCCGAACTCGGCATGGAACCGATGGCCTGGACGATCGACACGCTCGACTGGTCGAGGCCCGGCACCCGCTCCATCGTCGGCACGGTCCAGAAGGAGGCGGCCCCGGGCGTCGTCGTCCTCCAGCACGACGCGGGCGGCGAACGCTCGCAGAGCGTCCAGGCGCTGCGCACCTATCTCCCGCGCCTGCTGGACGCCGGGTACCACATCACGGTGCCGCACCGGAAGAACGTCTAGAACCGGGAAGGGCCCCGCGCACGACGTGTCGCGGGGCTTTCGGCCGGAGCCGCCGGCGGGAGGCACGACGCCTCACCGACCGGCTTTTCGCGTGTCCGGCCCGGGAACGCTCAGCGGACCTCGGAAAGGCGTGCGAAGACGACCACGTTCCCGTCGTAGCCGTGCTGCTTGGAGAAACCGCCGCCGCACGTGATGACACGCAATTCGGGAGTTCCCTTGCTGTTGTACACACGGTCGCCGGGGAAATCGGCCTTCGCGAAGACCTCGATGCCGTAGATCTCGAACACCGCGGTCTTTCCGTCCTTGCGCAGGACCTCGACCTTGTTCCCCTTCTTCAGCGCCCCGAGCCCGTAGAAGACGGCGGGGCCCTGCATGTTGTCGACATGGCCCACGATCACGGCCGTGCCCTTCTCGCCCGGCGAGACCGCGCCGGTGAACCAGCCCGCGAGATTGGGGTTGTCGGGCGGCGGCGCGTCGACCCATCCGTCCAGGTCCAGACCCACCGGCATCACCGGGGCGTCGACGCGGATCGCCGGGATCCGCACCCGGTCGACCACGGAGTACGGCAGTGCGTCCGGGGTCTTCGAGAACGTCTGCCCGGGCGTGCGGCTGTCGGCGGCGGCCGCCGAGGCCGGCTGCGGGGGACCCACGTCGAATTCGCCGGAGCCGTTCCGGATGAGTGCGAGGCCGGTCAGCAGGACAAGCGCTATCACGCCCCAAGGAGCGCGCTTCCTCTGCCGCTCCTCCTCTTCGGCCAGCTCGGACGCAGACATTCGCATTCCCCTCTCGACGCGGCCGTCGCCTCGTCATCCGCGCATATGAGCACGCTAATGGCAGCAAGGCCGCCCGGCGACGGGGCGCGGGCGAACGGGTGGCGGGAGGAAAGCCCCGTGAGCCATCCGAGTTGCCGTGACCAGGAATTTTCTGACAGTCCGTGACCTGCGGCAATATCCGATTGTGTGGAATTCTCTCGGCGTGTCCTCTCACCAGGACGGACCATTCCCGAAATGCGGCCCCGTGCACGGCATCTGAGGGTCTGACTGGGAGGCGCTTTCTCGCCGATCCACCGGGGACGGTTCCCGGGGCGCCCCCGCGGAGGAACACATGCGTACTACTCGTGCCCTGGCGGTGTCCGCCGCCGCGGTCGCCGCCGTGGGGCTCGCCGCCCCGATGGCCGCGGCGTGGAACACGCCGAGCAACATCGTCGCCCAGCCCAGCGTCATCGCCCGCGGCGGTCAGCTGGCCGTGACCGTCGACGGGTGCCCGAGGGGAGGCACGATGACCTCTCCCGCGTTCCGTCAGGCGAGACTCTCGCCGCTCCTGGGCAGCCGCACCGAGGCGTCCAGCGGTACGGCCACCATCAACCAGGACGCCCGTCCCGGCTCGTACGACATCACCGTCAACTGCGACGGGACGGGCCCGCTGACCCGCCCGGCCGCCTTCACCGTCATCGGCGGTGTGCGCGGTGGTCTCGGCGGCAGCAGCACCACGGGCGCCACGCCCACCGACATGGCGATCGGCGGCGGTCTGGTGGCCGCCGCGGCCGTCGGTGGCGGGGTGTTCTGGATGCGGCGCAGGTCTGAACGGCACATCTGACCGCCTCCGCCGGTGAGCGGCCGGTCCCGCCCCCTTCGGAGGCCGGCCGTCCGCCGCGCGGGCGCACAGGACAGCCCTTCGCTCCGGACCCGCCCGACCGGGTCCGGGGTGAAGGGCTGTGCCGCTCCGTCAGGTCCGGGCCGGAGCGTGCTGCCGGTCCGTCAGGTCTCGTCGGACGAGGTGCGCCGGCGCGACAGGTACCAGGCCGCGCCCACGGAACCGGCGATGAGCGCCGTTCCCATCCCGATCTCCTTGAGGTCGAAGCCGCCGACGCTGCCGCCGACTCCCGCCCGCACGCCCCGCTGGAGGGGCACCGGGGTCGGGGTGACCGGCCCCCGGCCACCGGCGATGGTCAGACCGGTGCTGCCGCTCGCTCCGCCGCACGAGAACGTCACGTCGTACACGGCCCCGGGTCTGGCGTCCCAGTCGACCATGGCGGTGGCCGAGGACTGCCCCGGCGGGATGGTGACGGTGTCGAAGACCCCGGAGGTGACCGTCGCGGTCCCCCTGCACCCGCCGTCCCGCTTCAGGAGCAGCGACACCTGACCGCCCGCGGCGATCGTCGACGGCTGCACGCTGAAGGCGAACGGGGTGATCGGGGTGAGGCCGTGGTCCCCGTCGCCTGCGACGGCGGCGGGTGCGGCGAAGGTCAGGGCGGCTACGCCCAGCAGTGCGGCCGAAGCGACGCGTATCGCGCGCATGGTGAGCCTCCAGGTCCCCGAGGCGCCTTGCTGCGGAACTTTTCCGCTTGCGCCAGAAATGCACCTCGATGATCGGAACGCTAGGAAAGGGCCGACGGGCGCGCGATCCCAGTAGCGCGAACGGGGCAATTGTGTGGGCCGTCCGGGGGACGCGGGGGGTGCGGACGGGGGACGCGTACGGCGTGGCGCCCGTCCCCCGCCCGTCGGCCCCACCCGGGACGGCTCAGCCGGGAATCTGCGGGAACAGCGAGGTGAAGGGTTCCGCCGACGCCGTGATCCCGCGACTGTAGGGCGAGTCGAAGTCCCAGATCAGGAAGAGCAGGAAGGCGATCAGGGCGGAGAACAGCCCGGCCAGGATCAGTTCCCGGGCGGTGCGCCGGATCTGGAGCGCGAAGATCATCCCGACCGTGACCACCGCACCGGTGATCAGCCCGAACCAGACCACCCCCGGCATCGTGGCCCCGGTGGAGTCGGCGCGGGCGCTGCGCGCGGTGTCGGCCGCCGTCACCTGGTCGAGGAGCGGCTGGTAGGCCTGCGCCTCGAAGTCCGACTTCGGCTGGTAATCGGTGACGTCGTGCCGGACCCGGTCGAGGAGCCGGCCGCCCTCGTCGGTCACCCGGCCGTGCTCGGCCATGGTCTTCCACTCGGTGGTGACCACGTAGTGGACGTACGTGTCGACGTCACCGCGAATGCGGTCGCGGACGTCGGGCGGGTAGACGCGTACGCGTTCGTAGATCTCGTGCAGTGCCTGGGCCTCCGACTGCACCTGGTCCTGGGCGCCGCCGCGGGCCTCCCAGACCCCGGCGATGGCCAGACCGAGGACGATGGCGTACACCACCCCGATCATCATCGTCATGTACTCGATGACGTCCGGCGTCTCGCTGGGGTCCTCGTCCTCGCGGGCCCTGCGGTGGCGTACGAGGGTCACGGCGAGGACCACGAGGCACGCGGCCGCCATCGCGAGGGCGAGAACAAGCCAATCCGACACAGTGTGCCTCCAGGGTCAGCGCGGGCGCAGGGCCGCGACGGCGAGCACCGCGGGCGCGGTGATGAGCAGGGTGAACGAGACCAGCGAAGGGCCGCCGCGGGGCCCGTGCTTGTGCGGCGGGGTGCGGTACGCCGGATAGCTGACCGGAACCGGCGCCGGAGCGGGACGCGGGCTCGGCGGCGGAGGGGGCGGTGGCGGCTTCGGCGCGGGCCTCGGTGCCACGAGCGGAGCCGGCCGCGGCGGCAGGGGTTTCGGCTTCGGAGGCGGTGGCGGAGGCGGCGGGGGTGGCGGAGGCGCGGGCTCGGGCGTGTGGGTGGGCGGAGGGGGCGGGGTCGGCCTGGGTTCGGGCTTCGGTTTCGGGGGCGGAGGCGGAGGCGGTGGTGGTGGCGGAGTCGGTGTGGGGGTGGGCGTCGGCGGACAGGGCGGGGTCGGGGGCGGGCACTGGATGGTGTGTCCGGCGACGGCGACCGCCCCGTCGCCCGCCACGGCCACCGCGGTGATCCCGCCGCCCGGACCCGTCGAGGCGTAGGCGCAGGCGTCGGCCGCGGCCGTTCCGCCCGGTGCGCCGACGAGGAGCCAGGTGAGCGCCGTCAGCGCCAGTACCCGTATGACGAGGGCGGATCGGGTCCGCTGGGGTGCGTGCACGACGGAGATCATGGGGCGCGGGGGGCCGGGTCACGTCGAACTGTCCTGGATTGACCACGAATTGGGTACCCGCGGCCCCCGGCGGCTGACGCCCGAGGCCAGGAAGCGGCCGTCCGTATCGAACGCGTGGGCGATTCACGTCGAACGCGTCGCGGTCTTCCGAAAGAAATTTGGAGCCCGTTTGAACACTCCTGCCCCTCCCGCCCGTACCTAGGGCCATGCGCGGCGCCGCAGGGCGCTGCAACACTTATGCGAACAGCGGGAGTTACCAATGAAGACCTCCTGGCGGAGCGCCTCACTCGTAGCGTCAGCTGCGGCCGTGCTGGCGCTCACGACGGCGTGTGGTCAGGAAAGTGGCACCCCTTCGACGGGTACCCAGAACGTCGGAGCCACCGCTGCCGCGGGCGGCTACGGGACCAGCCCCAGCGCGGGGGCGGGCAACGGCTACGGAGCCGATTCCCAGAGTGCCGCCGCCAAGCCGGAGGCCGCGGGCAAGCTGTCCGTGACCGAAAGCGTCAAGCTCGGCAAGGTGCTGACCGACGGCGCCGGGTTCACCCTCTACCGCTTCGACAAGGACACCGCCGAGCCGCCGAAGTCCAGTTGTGACGGCGCCTGCGCGACCGCCTGGCCGCCGGTGCCCGCCGCGGGCGCCGAGGCCGCCACCGGCGTCGACAAGGCGCTGCTCGGCGAGGTCACCCGCTCCGACGGCACGAAGCAGCTGACCATCGGCGGCTGGCCGATGTACCGCTTCGCCAAGGACACCAAGGCCGGTGACACCAACGGCCAGAACGTGGGCGGCACTTGGTTCGCCTCGGCGCCCAACGGCAAGAAGGCCACGCTGGCCGCCCTGCCCGGTCTGTCGGTCCGCAAGGACCCGAAGCTCGGCGACATCGTCGTCGACAAGAACGGCATGACCGTCTACCGCTTCATGAAGGACCAGGCCTGGCCCGTCTCGAAGTCGGCCTGCACGGGCGCCTGCCTGGAGAAGTGGCCCGCGGTGGCCCCGGTCCCCGCGAGCGACACCAAGGGCGTCCAGAAGAAGGGCCTGATGGGCTTCACCCGCCCGGACGGCCTCAAGCAGATGACGGTCAACTGCTGGCCGATCTACACCTTCTCCGGTGACAGTGCTCCCGGCGACACCAACGGTCAGGGCGTGGGCGGCACCTGGTACGCCGTCTCGCCCGACGGAAAGCCGGTCGGCGCGGCCAAGTAGGGCATCGACACCCCACGGTTGATCCGCTCGCCCGCATCGAAGCGCCACCAAGGGTCCGCCCCCTCCACCGGAGGGGGCGGACCCTTGTGCACCCCCGGCGGGATGCGGCGGAGCCTCCTCGGCCCGGTGCGTGGCCGAAGCATTCCGGCCGTCGCCGGAACGTGAAAGATCCGGCCCGTTGCCCGGATGTGAAAGAACGTCCCTGAGTGATGCCGGACTTGGCCACGCTTCGTGACTCCACGGAGCTTTTTGGAATGCTTCGGAACGATTTCGCGGAGGCGGTGAGTGGCGTGCGCGGTATACGTTCGCAGTTGCCAATTCGG
The DNA here is from genome assembly GCF_037940415.1 of Streptomyces sp. f51. Taxonomy (NCBI): domain Bacteria; kingdom Bacillati; phylum Actinomycetota; class Actinomycetes; order Kitasatosporales; family Streptomycetaceae; genus Streptomyces; species Streptomyces sp. f51. The sequence continues at coordinate 6,688,333 of NZ_CP149798.1, forward strand.
CACGTGCCCGAGGCAGTGACCGGGAACGGACGGTCAATTTCCGGTTTGACTCGCCCCTTTGGCGGGCGATCAGTAGCCTCTGCTCGAACACCGGATCGTCCGTGCCGTCGCCTACGCCTTGGAGAGATAGATGGAGCGTCCCGCCTGGGCCCCTCGCAGCATTGACATCTCAGTGCCGAGCGTGTCCCGGATATACGACTACTACCTGGGCGGTTCGCACAACTTCGAGGTGGATCGGGAAGCGGCGCGCAAGGCGATGGAGTCCATGCCGGGCCTTCCCAAGGTCATGCAGGCGAACCGGGCGTTCATGCGACGGGCCGTGCGCCACGCGGCCGGCGAGGGCATCGACCAGTTCCTCGACATCGGCTCCGGCATCCCGACGTTCGGCAACGTCCACGAGATAGCCCAGGCGGCCCGGCCCGGCGCGCGCGTGGTCTACGTCGACCACGACCCCGTTGCCGTCGCACACAGTCACGCCGTCCTGCGGGACAACGAGGACGCGGACGTCGTCGCCGCGGACCTGCTCAAGCCCCAGGACATCCTCGGAAGTCCCCAGGTTCAGCGGCTGATCGACCTGAACCGGCCGGTCGCGCTGCTTCTCGTTGCCATACTTCACTTCGTGGAAGACGCGGACGACCCGTACCGGGCGGTGGCCGAACTGCGCGACGCCCTCGCGCTGGGAAGCATGCTCGTCGTCACGCATGCCTCGTTCGAGGGAATTCCGCTCCTGCGGGAGCAGGCCGAGGGCACGGTCGGCATCTACAAGGACATCCGCAACCCGCTGATCATGCGCACGCGCGACGAGATCGCGCGGTTCTTCGAGGGGTACGACATGGTGGAACCCGGACTGGTGCCGATGCCGGAATGGCGGCCCGACACGGCACCCGAGGACGAGGATCCCTATTCCTTCTCCGGGTTCGGCGGCGTGGGACGCACGGCGTGAGCGCCGAGCCGGACGGGCCGGAGGACAGACTCCGCAGGTTCGCGACGATCTGGAGCCGCGCGGTCTTTCCCGTCACCTCCACCTCGCTGACCCGACCGGAGTTCGAGGAACAACTGCTGCCGCTCGCACGGCGGCTGAGCGACGCCCTGCGGGCCAGGACCTTCGAGGCGGCCGAGGGGCGGGGTGTGGGTGCCGCACTCGTCGCCGCGCACTGCACCGATCCCGAGGCCCTGAGCCGAGCCCTCGACTGCGTCGACGCCTACCTGGTGCTCTACTGCGGCGAGGACGGCCCCAAGGAGGCGCTGCGGACCCGCTCGGCGCGGCTCCAGCACGCCATGGCCGCCGGATACGCCGAGGCGCTGCGCGAGCGGACGCTGTCCGAACAACAGGCCATCTCGCAGGCGGCGTTGACGGCGCGGAGTACCGTCGCGGAGGCGCTGCACGACAGCGAGGCCCGCTTCCGCGCGGTGTTCGAGGGCGCGGCCATAGGCATCGGCATCGCCGACCTGGACGGCAACATCCTCCAGGTCAACGGGGCCCTGCTGCGGATGTTCGGCGGCTCCGAACAGACCATGCGCCTGCGCCCGGTGCACGAATGGACGCACGCCGAGGACGCCCCTCAAGTGTGGCGGCTCTACGAGGAGTTGGTGCGCGGAGAGCGCGAGCACTACCACGTGGAGAAGGCGTTCTACCGCCCCGACGGCACCGCCCTGTGGACCAACCTGACGGTCTCCCTGCTGCGTGACGCGGACGGCGAACCCCAGTACCAGCTCGCGCTCATGGAGGACACCACCGAGCGGCGGCTGCTCAATCTGCGGCTGCGCTACGAGGCGACCCACGACGCGCTCACCGGACTGCCCAACCGGACCCTGTTCTTCGAGCGCCTGGAGAAGGCGCTGGCCGCGGGGGAGGGACAGCGCTTCGGGCTCTGCTACCTCGACCTCGACGGCTTCAAGACCATCAACGACAGCCTCGGGCACGCGGCGGGCGACCGCCTGCTCGTCGAGGTCGCCGACCGCCTCCAGTCCTGTGCCACGGCCCCCGGCGAGATGGTCGCCCGGCTCGGCGGCGACGAGTTCGTGGCCCTCACCACCGGCCCGGACACCGAGCGCGAGGTCGACGAGCTGGCCGGGCGGATCATGAACGCGCTCGTCACCCCCATCAGCATCGACGGCCGGGACCTGACCGTCCGCGGCAGCGTGGGCATCGTCGAGGGCCCGGCGGGGGAGCGCGGCGCCGCCGAGGTGCTGCGCAGCGCCGACATCACGATGTACCGCGCCAAGTCCGCCGGCGGCAACCGCTTCGAGCTCGCCGACCCCGAGGCCGACGCCCGCGCCATCACCCGCAACGGCCTCACCACCGCGCTCCCCGCCGCCCTGGACCGGGGCGAGTTCTTCATCGAGTACCAGCCGCTCGTGCACCTCGGCGACGGCAGCGTGCGCGGCGCCGAGGCGCTGGTGCGCTGGCTGCACCCCCAGCACGGCGTCCTCGGACCCGACCGCTTCATCCCGCTCGCCGAGCACACCGGACTGATCGTGCCGCTCGGCCGCTGGGTCCTCGAACAGTCGGTGCGCCAGGCCCGCAGCTGGCAGGAGCGGAACGCCGGCGGGGGTCCGCTGCGCGTCAACGTCAACCTCTCCCCGTGCCAGCTCACCCATCCGGGTCTGGTCCAGGACACGGTCGACATCCTGGAGCGTGAGGGCCTCGACGCCCAGGCGCTGTGCCTGGAGGTCACCGAGTCCGCGCTGATCGGCGCGGACGACGACCTGCTCAAACCGCTGCGCAGGCTCGCCGAGATGGGTGTCGACATCGCGCTCGACGACTTCGGCACCGGGTACTCGAACCTCGCCAATCTCCGCCGTCTGCCGGTCAGCATCCTCAAGCTGGACCGGTCCTTCACCCAGGGCATGCAGCAGTTCCCGGCCGACCCGGTCGACCTGAAGATCGTCGAGGGCATCGTCTCCCTCGCCCACAGCCTCGACCTGGCGGTCACGGTCGAGGGCGTGGAGACGGGAGCGCAGGCCGAGCAGCTGCGGATCCTGGGCTGCGACACCGCGCAGGGCTGGTACTACGCCCGTCCGGGCCCGCCGGAGCGGCTGCACGAGCTGGCCCTGGTCGACGCGGTCGGCTGAACGGCCCGGGCGGCGCGCCCTCGGCACCGGGGCGTGCCGCCGCGTTCCGGCGCCCCACCGGACGCCTCGCGCCCTGGGCCTTCCGTATGTCTCATGGAGCAGGAGGCACCTCCCACACATGGAGCTGAGACGGATGAGCACCGAACTTCAGGGCCGGACGGCCGTCGTCACCGGAGCGAGCAAGGGGATCGGACTCGCGATCACGGAGGCACTCGCCGGGGCCGGGGCGACCGTGATCGCCGGCTCCCGCGGCACCTCCCAGGGCCTCGACGCCCTGGTGGGGAAGGGGAACGTGACCTGGGTTCCGGCCGACCTCGCCGAACCCGAGGCCGCGGCCCGGCTCGTCGAAGCGGCGGACGGCCGGATCGACGTCCTGGTCAACAACGTGGGCGTGGCCCCCGCCCGCACCGGGGGCTTCCTGTCCGTCACCGACGAGGAATGGCGGCGCACCCTCGACCTGAACCTGCTCACGGCCGTACGGGTCACCCGTGCGGCCCTGCCCACGATGGTGGCCGCCGGAGAGGGCTCGATCGTGACCATCGGCTCGGTCAACGCCACCCTGCCGGACCCCCTGGTCATCGACTACAGCGCCGGCAAGGCCGCGCTCGTCGCGTTCTCCAAGGCACTGTCCAAGGAGGTCGGCCCGAAGGGCATCCGCGTCAACACGGTGAGCCCGGGTCCGGTGGAGACCGACCTGTGGCTCGGCGGCGGGGGAGTGGCCGAGACGGTGTCGGCCGTCGTCGGGACGAGCTCCGGCGACGTGGTCGCCCAGGCCGCGGGCGCGACCGTCACCGGCCGCTTCTCCCAGCCGTCCGAGGTGGCCGGCCTGGTCCTCTTCCTCGCCGGGGACCGCGCCCACAACATCACCGGCAGCGACTTCGTCATCGACGGCGGCCTCATCCCGACCTGGTGAACCGCGGGGGGTCCGCCGTCGGCGTTCCGGCGGCCCGCCGTCAGCGTTCCAGCAGCATCCGCTGGAGCTCCCGGGCCGCCCGCGGCGGTGCCACATCGCTGCGGTGCGCCAGCGCGATGGTCCGTTCGAGTCCCGGCCTGGCCAGCGGCGTCACCCGCAGGCCGGGCCCGGAGCGGGCGGCCACCATGCGCGGTACGACGGCCACCCCGAGGCCCGCCCGGACGAAGCCGAGCACCGCGTCCATCTCCCCGCCCTCCACCGCGAAGTCGGGTTCGAAGCCCTCGGCGCGACAGGCGGCCACCGTCAGCTCCCGCAGGTCGTAGCCGTGCCGGAACATCACCAGACGCTCGCCCTCCAGATCGGCGACCCGCACCGCGCGCCGGCCGCCGCCGGGTGCGGGGGCGTCCGGTGACGACACCACCACCAGGTCCTCGCGCAGCAGCTCCACCGTGGTCAGCGCGGGGGACGGGGTGGGCAGCGGCAGGACGACGAGGGCGAGGTCGAGGGCGCCGCGCGCGAGTTCCCGTACGAGATCGTGCGAGCCGCCCTCCTCGATCAGCAGCCGGATGCCCGGATAGCGGTCGTGGAAGGCGCGCAGCACGTCCGGCAGCAGACCGGTGCACAGACTCGGGGTCGCGCCGAGCCGTACCCGGCCGCTGCGCAGCTGGGCCAGCTCCTGCACCTCGTGCCGGGCCGTGTCCGCGTCGGCCAGGATGCGCCGGGCCAGCGGCAGCAGTGCCTCGCCCGCGTCGGTGAGCGTGATGTTGCCGCGCGCCCGCAGGAACAGATCGGCCCCCAACTCCCGCTCCAGCGCCTTGATCTGCTGGGACAGCGAGGGCTGCGCGACATGCACCAGGTCGGCGGCCCGGGTGAAGTGCCGGGTCTCCGCGACGGCCACGAAGTACTGGAGCTGTTGGAACTGCACCCCTCGACGATAGCTCACGACTATGGAAACCAGCTGCTTCATGTCTTGGACTGATCGGTTCCCCGCGGCCTACCGTCTCTTCCCATGGCTCTGGCAACGCGGACGGACCGACGGCCGTCCATGGCGCGCACCGTGTGGGACAGCTCCGTCGGCAAGAAGACCGTGATGGCCGTCAGCGGCCTGATCATGCTGCTCTACCTGGTCGCCCACATGATCGGGAACCTGAAGATCTACTTCGGCGCGGGCGAGTTCAACCACTACGCCCACTGGTTGCGCACCGTCGGCGAACCCTTCATGCACTACGAGTGGACGCTGTGGCTCATCCGCGTGGTGCTGGTCGTCGCCGTGGTCGCGCACGCCGTGTCCGCCTACCAGCTCAGCCGCCGGGACATCAAGGCCCGCCCCAGCAAGTACGTGCACAAGAAGCGGGGGGCGAGCTACGCCACCCGCACCATGCGCTGGGGCGGGATCATCCTCGGCCTGTTCATCGTCTGGCACCTCCTCGACCTGACCACCGGCACCGTGCACTCCGGCGGCTTCCAGGAGGGCCACCCCTACCAGAACGTCGTCGACACCTTCTCCACCTGGTACGGCGACGTCATCTACATCGTCGCGATGCTCGCGCTCGGCCTGCACATCCGGCACGGCTTCTGGAGTGCCGCCCAGACCCTCGGGGCCGGCAGCCGCACCCGCGACCGTGCCCTGAAGACCGTCGCCAACGTCCTCGCGCTGCTGCTCACGGCCGGCTTCATCGCCGTACCCGTGGGCGTCATGACCGGAGTGGTGAGCTGAAATGACCACCGAATACACGCAGTTCACGACCGGGGAGCCGGTCGCCGACACCAAGGCACCCGCGGGTCCGGTCGAGGAGCGCTGGGACAGGCGCCGGTTCGAGGCCAAGCTGGTCAACCCCGCCAACCGCCGCAAGCACACCGTGATCGTCGTCGGCACCGGACTCGCGGGCGGCTCCGCGGGCGCCACCCTCGCCGAACAGGGCTACCACGTCGTTCAGTTCTGCTATCAGGACTCCCCGCGCCGCGCCCACTCGATCGCGGCGCAGGGCGGCATCAACGCGGCCAAGAACTACCGCAACGACGGCGACTCCGTGCACCGCCTCTTCTACGACACCGTCAAGGGCGGCGACTTCAGGGCCCGCGAGTCCAACGTCCGCCGCCTGGCACAGATCTCGGTCGAGATCATCGACCAGTGCGTCGCCCAGGGCGTGCCGTTCGCCCGCGAGTACGGCGGCCTGCTCGACACCCGCTCCTTCGGCGGCGTCCAGGTCTCCCGCACCTTCTACGCCCGCGGCCAGACCGGCCAGCAACTCCTGCTCGGCGCCTACCAGGCCCTGTCCCGGCAGATCGCCGCCGGGAACGTCGAGATGCACCCGCGCACCGAGATGCTCGACCTGATCGTGGTCGACGGACGCGCCCGCGGCATCGTCGCCCGCGACCTGATCACCGGGCGCGTCGACACCTACTTCGCGGACGCCGTCGTCCTCGCCAGCGGCGGCTACGGCAACGTCTTCTACCTGTCGACGAACGCCATGAACTCCAACGCCACCGCGATCTGGCGGGCCCACCGGCGCGGCGCCCTCTTCGCCAACCCCTGCTTCACCCAGATCCACCCCACCTGCATCCCGCGCACCGGCGACCACCAGTCCAAGCTCACGCTGATGAGCGAGTCGCTGCGCAACGACGGCCGGATCTGGGTCCCCAAGGCGCACGGCGACACCCGCCCGCCCAACGAGATCCCCGAGGACGAGCGAGACTACTACCTGGAGCGCATCTACCCCGCCTTCGGCAACCTCGTGCCCCGCGACATCGCCTCCCGCGCCGCCAAGAACGTCTGCGACGAGGGCAGGGGCGTGGGCCCCGGCGGCCAGGGCGTCTACCTCGACTTCGCCGACGCCGTCCGGCGCATGGGCCGCGCGGCGGTCGAGGAGAAGTACGGCAATCTCTTCGACATGTACGCCCGGATCACCGCCGAGGACCCGTACACGGTGCCCATGCGGATCTACCCCGCCGTGCACTACACGATGGGCGGGCTGTGGGTCGACTACGACCTCCAGACCACCGTCCCCGGCCTGTTCGCCATCGGCGAGGCCAACTTCTCCGACCACGGCGCGAACCGGCTCGGCGCCTCCGCCCTCATGCAGGGGCTCGCCGACGGCTACTTCGTCCTGCCGTCGACGATCAACGACTACCTCGCCCGCAACCCGAAGCAGCAGCCCGTCACCGCCGAACACCCCTCCGTGCAGGAGGTCCTGGCCGAGACGGAGGACCGCGTCAACCTGCTCCTGTCCGTCGACGGCGACCGCACCCCCGACTCCTTCCACCGCGAACTCGGCGAAGTCATGTGGGAGTTCTGCGGAATGGCCCGGACGGAGAGCGGGCTGCGCAAGGCCCTGGAGCGCATCCCGCAGATCCGCGACGAGTTCTGGCGGCGCATCAAGGTCCCCGGCACGGGCGAGGAGTTCAACCAGTCGCTGGAGAAGGCCAACCGGATCGTCGACTACCTCGAACTCGCCGAGCTGATGTGCCTCGACGCGCTGCACCGCGCCGAGTCCTGCGGCGGCCACTTCCGTGAGGAGTCCCAGACCCCGGACGGCGAGGCGGCACGCCGGGACGAGGAGTTCTCGTACGCGGCCGCCTGGGAGTTCACCGGCACCGGCACCGCTCCCGTCCTGCACAAGGAAGACCTGGTTTTCGAGTACGTCCACCCCACCCAGCGGAGCTACGCATGAAGCTCACCCTGCGCGTCTGGCGGCAGAAGAACGCCGACGCCGACGGAGCGATGTCCACGTACGAGGTGGACGGCATCTCGGCCGACATGTCCTTCCTGGAGATGCTCGACACCCTCAACGAGGAGCTCATCCTCGCCGGCGACGACCCCGTCGCCTTCGACCACGACTGCCGCGAGGGCATCTGCGGCGCGTGCAGCCTCGTCATCAACGGCGACGCGCACGGACCCGAGCGCACCACCACCTGCCAGCTGCACATGCGCTCCTTCCGCGACGGCGACACGATCGACGTCGAGCCCTGGCGGGCCGCCGCCTTCCCGGTCGTCAAGGACCTGGTCGTCGACCGCTCCGCCTTCGACCGGATCATCCAGGCCGGCGGCTACATCACCGCCCCGACCGGCGCCGCGCCCGAGGCGCACGCCACCCCCGTCCCCAAGCCCGAGGCCGACTTCGCCTTCGAGCACGCCGAGTGCATCGGCTGCGGCGCCTGTGTGGCGGCCTGCCCCAACGGTGCCGCCATGCTGTTCACCTCGGCCAAGATCAACCACCTGAACGTGCTGCCGCAGGGCGCCCCCGAACGCGAGACCCGGGTGCTCGACATGGTCGGGCAGATGGACGAGGAGGGCTTCGGCGGCTGCACCCTCACGGGGGAGTGCGCGACCGCCTGCCCCAAGGGAATCCCGCTCGTCTCCATCACGAGCATGAACAAGGAGTGGCTGCGCGCCACCCGCAAGGCGGGAAGGCGTTAGGCAGAAGTCGTTCGCCGTACGGTGCGGACGGGCGGGACCGGGTGTGGTGCTCTACCCCGGTCCCGTCTCGCTTTTCCGGGGGACCCCTGTCATTCAGCATCCCCACATCCGGCCTCCTGGCACTGGTCACGCACACGCCAACCGGCGTCGGAAGAACAGGAACGCGCAGACCGTTCGGATCCGGCCTGCCTCCCCCGAGCTCCCGGCCCCCTGGAGCAAGGGAACCCCTTTCGGCGAACCGGCCCGTGACCAGGAGAGTGCCATGACCGGCGTTTCCACCCTCGACACCCCCACCGAGCCCGTCACCCCCACCCGCTACACCGTCACCCTGGCCCGCGACGAGGCCGATGTCCGGGCCGCGCAGCGACTGCGCCACGACGTCTTCGCCGGGGAGATGGGCGCCCTCCTGAACACCCCGCAGCCGGGCCTCGACATCGATGCCTTCGACGCGTACTGCGACCACCTGCTGGTCCGTGACACGGAGACCGGCCAGGTCGTCGGCACCTACCGGCTGCTGCCGCCCGACCGTGCCGCGATCGCCGGACGCCTCTACTCGGAGAGCGAGTTCGACCTCGGGCCGCTGGCCGGAATACGCCCCGGACTGGTCGAGGTGGGCCGCTCCTGCGTCCACCCCGACCACCGCGACGGCGCTGTCATCGGTCTGATCTGGGCCGGGATAGCCCGCTACATGCTCGACGGCGGCCACGAATGGCTCGCCGGCTGCTGCTCCGTACCGCTCGCCGACGGCGGCACCCTCGCCGCGGGCACCTGGGACCGGGTGCGGGACAAACACCTCGCCCCCGAGGAGTTCCGCGTCCGCCCGCTGCTGCCGTGGAGCCCCGAGGGCGTCGCCCGCCCCGCGCGCACCGAACTGCCCCCGCTGCTGCGCGGGTACCTCCGCCTCGGCGCCTGGGTCTGCGGCGAGCCCGCGCACGACACCGACTTCGGGGTCGCCGACCTGTACGTGCTGCTGTCGATGCGCCGGGTCAACCCGCGCTACCTGCGGCACTTCCTCTCGCTCGTCCCCGCCTGATGAGCACGCCCCGCACCGGAGCGGAGCGCCTCCCGGTCCTCCGACGTCCCCTGGCCGGCGGAGGACCGGGTACGGCGGTGCCCTCCGACGCCGTCCCCGCGCCCCGCGGTCCCGCCGAGGCCGTTTCTCCGCCCCCCGGGCCCGCCGAGCCCGCTTCTTCGCGCCGCGGGCTCACCGAGACCGTTCTCTCGCCCGGCGGCCCGGTCGAGGCCGTTCCTTCGCCCCGCGGGCCCGTCGGCGGCCCCGTACGGCCCCGGCGGCCCGCCGCCGCTCCCGTACCGCCCCGGCGGTCCGGCGCCGGGCCGGTCCGAACGGACAGCGCCTGGCTGCCCACCGCACCCTGCTCGCCGCGCGGCTGCGTGGAGTCCGCGCGGCCCTGGACGGGCGTGCCCCGGGCCGTCCTGCGGCTGGCCGCGCTGCTGGCCGTGGTCCTCCTCGGTGTCGCCCTGCTCCCGCTCGTCGCACGGCTGCGGACCCGGCCACGCCAGCGATGGATCCGCCGCTGGTGCCTGGCCGTGGTGCACACCGCCGGCGTCCGGACGCGGATCACCGGAACCGCCCGGCCCAGCGGCGGAGTCCTGATCGTCTCCAACCACGTCTCCTGGCTGGACATCCCGCTGCTCGCCGCCGTCCGCCCGGCCCGGATGGTCGCCAAGGCGGAGGTGCGCGGCTGGCCCGTGATGGGGGCGCTTGCGGCCCGCGGCGGCACGCTGTTCATCGACCGCGACCGGCTGCGCGCCCTGCCCGGCACGGTGCGGGAGGTCGCCGAGGCCCTGCGCGGTGGCTCGGCCGTCGCCGCGTTCCCCGAGGGCAGCACCTGGTGCGGCCGTGCCGGCGGCCGCTACCGCGGGGCCCTCTTCCAGGCCGCCCTGGACGCCGGTGCGCCGGTCCAGCCGGTGCGCATCCGGTACGGGTCCGCGGACGGCTCGGCGAGCACCGCGCCCGCGTTCGTGGGTGAGGACTCGCTGCTCGCCTCGCTGTGGCGGGTGGTGTCGGCACGCGGCCTGGTGGCCGAGGTGAGTCTGCGGCCCCCGCTCGCGGCGGGCGGCCACCCCGACCGCCGGTCGCTGGCGAAGGCGGCCCAGAGGCACGGGGGAGACCCGGGACCGTCGGCCGCCGGGCACCTCTGGTGACGAGTGCGGGGTACGGAGGAGCCCCCGGCCTGCCGGCCGCCGAGCACCCCTGAGCCGCGCGCTCGGCGTTCCTCAGCGGTCGCGCGTCCGCTTGCGGTACGAGGCGGTCGCGGCCACCGCGAAGACCAGGGCAGGGCCGGCCACGACGACCACGAACGGCCGCAGCACCGGCTCCAGCCATCCGGGCAGGTCCACGAAGAGAGGCAGCAGCATCAGCACGGTCAGCGGGATGACGGCCAGCAGGGCGGTGGAGACCCCGCTGAGCAGCGCGCGCCGCAGAGTGTCGCGCCGGTCGATCCGGACGGCGGCCTCGGGGCTCGGCGCCCAGTCGTCGCCCCGGAGCTCCTCCCACGCCTCCAGCAGGGCCCCGACCTCGCGCCCGACGTTCACGTGCAGGTTGTCGAGGAAGGGCAGCAGCATCCTGCGGCCGTCCCGCCCGTAGGCGTACACCAGCACCTTGGGCGCGTGCTCCCTCCTGGCCGCGACCGGGTTCCCCTCGGCCCTGATGTCCTGGATGTCCGCCCAGGCGAGCCGCCGCTGCTTGAACACGCCGTGCACGTGGATGGCTTCGAGGTCCGCCGTGGTGGAGGAGCGCAGGGTGGTGTAGAAGATCCAGCCCATCAGCCCCGCCCACGCGACGAGGAAGGGGTACGTGAACGAGGTGGGCAGCCCGTCGAGTTCGAGCAGGCCCTTGGCCAGGCCCAGAGTCCCGGTGACGAGGACCGTGAGGACCGTCACCATCCTCGGCCGGCTCATCCGGTACTCGCGTGGCAGTCTCTCGAACCCCGTGCTCACCGACTCGCTCCCCCCGCCCCGGCCCTCGGCGCAGCACCATGCTGTCGCCCCGACTTCCTTGTGTCGAGGGGTATATGACGCTTGCCACACGGACAGGGGGCACGGTCCCGGCGACAGGCGCTAGCGACGGCCTGCGAGTGCCCGGGCGAGGTAGGGCGCCGTCCGGCCCGCCGCCCGGGCCACTTCTCCGGGCGGCCCGCAGGCCACGATCCGGCCGCCCTCGTCACCCCCGCCGGGGCCGAGGTCGATCACCCAGTCGGCGCCCGCCACCACGGTCATGTCGTGCTCCACGACCACGACGGTGTGGCCGGCGTCCACGAGCCCGTGCAACTGGCGCATCAGCACCTCGACATCGGCCGGATGCAGTCCCGTCGTCGGTTCGTCGAGGAGGTAGAAGGTGTGCCCCCGCCGGATCCGCTGCAACTCGCTCGCCAGCTTGATGCGCTGGGCCTCGCCGCCCGACAGCTCGGTCGCGGGCTGCCCGAGCCGCAGATAGCCGAGGCCCACGTCGAGCAGGGTGCCGAGACTGCGCGTGACGGCCGGGGTGTCCGCGTCGGCGAAGAACCGGGCCGCCGCCTCCACCGTGAGATCCAGGATCTGCGCGATGTTCCGTCCCCGGTAGGTCACTTCGAGGGTCTCGGGGTTGTACCGCGCCCCGCCGCAGTCCGGGCACGGGGCGTACGTGCTGGGCAGGAACAGCAGTTCCACACTGACGAAGCCCTCGCCCTGGCAGGTCTCGCAACGGCCTCCGGGCACGTTGAAGGAGAACCGCCCCACTCCGTAGCCGCGCGCCCCGGCCTCCTTCGTCGCCGCGAACACCTTGCGCACGACGTCGAACAGCCCGGTGTAGGTGGCGAGGTTGGAGCGGGGAGTGCGGCCGATGGGCTTCTGGTCGACGCCGACCAGCCGTCCGACGCCCGGCAGTTCCCCGGTCACCTCGCCGATCAGCGTGGACTTCCCGGAGCCGGAGACGCCGGTGACCGCGGTGAACACACCGAGCGGGAACTCGGCGGTGACCCCGCGCAGATTGTGCCGGGTCAGCGGGCCGACCGACACCCGCCCCCGGGGCCGGCGCACCGCGCGTTCCGGAGCGGGGGAGCGTTCGAAGAGGAAGCGTGCCGTCGCGGACTCCCGCACCCCCTCCAGCGCGGCGACCGGCCCGCTGTGCAGGACCCGCCCGCCGTGCTCCCCGGCCCCCGGGCCGACATCCACCAGCCAGTCGGCTCCGCGCACGACATCGAAGTGATGCTCCACCACGAACACCGAGTTGCCCGCCGCCTTCAGCCGCTCCAGCACGGTGAGCAGAGCCTCCGTGTCCGCCGGGTGCAGGCCCGCGGACGGCTCGTCCAGGACGTACACCACACCGAACAGCCCGGAGCGCAACTGCGTTGCCAGCCGCAGCCGTTGGAGCTCGCCCGCCGACAGCGTGGGGGTGGGCCGGTCGAGGCTGAGATAGCCGAGTCCGAGCTCCACGACGGGCGCGATACGGGAGGCGAGGTCCTCCGTCAGGACGCGGGCGCTCTCGGAGGTCCCGGCGCCACCGGTGAGGGACTTCACGAGCTCGACCAGCGGCAGCGCGGCCAATCGGGCGATGTCGCGCCCCGCGAACGTCACGGCCAGAGCCTCGGGCCGCAGCCTGCTGCCGCCGCACACCGCACAGGGCGCGGCGACGAGGAAGCGCTCGGCCTTGGCCCGCAGGGTGGCGCTCTTCGTGTCGGCGAAGGTCTTCATGACATAGCGCCGGGCGCTCATGTACGTGCCCTGGTACGGGCGTTGGATCCGGTCGGCCTCGCGCACCGGATGCACGGTGACCACCGGCTGCTCGTCCGTGAACAGGATCCACTCCCGCTCCTCGGCGTGCAGGTCGCGCCAGGGCCGGTCCACGTCGTGGCCGAGCGTGTCGAGGATGTCCCGCAGGTTCTTGCCCTGCCAGGCCCCGGGCCAGGCGGCGATCGCGCCCTCGCGGATCGACAGTGCGGGATCGGGGACCAGCAACTCCTCGGTCGTACGGTGGACTTGACCCAGGCCGTGGCAGGCCGGGCACGCCCCGGCCGCCGTGTTCGGGGAGAACGCGTCCGAGTCGAGCCGTTCGGCGCCCTGCGGATAGCGGCCCGCGCGCGAGAACAGCATGCGCAGCGAGTTGGACAGGTTGGTGACCGTGCCGACGGAAGACCGTGAGGTGGGTGCCGATCTGCGCTGCTGGAGGGAGACCGCGGGCGGAAGCCCGGTGATCTCCCCGACCTTCGGCGCCCCCACCTGGTGGATCAGCCGCCGGGCGTACGGGGCGACCGACTCGAAGTACCTCCGCTGCGCCTCCGCGTAGATCGTGCCGAAGGCCAGCGACGACTTCCCGGACCCCGACACACCGGTGAACACCACGAGGAGGTCCCGCGGGATGTCGACGTCGGCACCCCGCAGATTGTGCTCCCGCGCACCGCGCACGCGGACGTGGGAGTCGTGGGGGCTGCCGTCGGGGCTGGGCATCGGCGGAACTCCTGGGGGCGGCCCGTACCGCCGGCCGATGGGGCCGCGGCCCGGCCGTCGGCGGGGGCGGGGGCAAACCCCACGATTCTAGGCCGGGCCCGGTCCCGCTACCCGGATGCCTCGCGCGAGCCCCCGAGGCCGGTCCTGCCGGGCTCAGGGACGACCGGCGCGGGCGGGCCAGCGCCGGTCAGGACGGCACGTTCTCCAGGTCCAGGAGCTGTCGCTTGCGTTCCAGACCCCCGGCGTAACCGGTGAGCGCCCCGCTCGCGCCGATCACCCGGTGGCACGGGCGGACGACCAACAGGGGGTTCGCGCCGATCGCCGTTCCGACGGCACGGACCGCGGCCCTGGACGCGCCGATCCGCGCCGCGACCTCTCCGTAGCTGACCGTGGTGCCGTACGGGATGGTCTCCAGGGCCTTCCAGACACGGCGCTGGAAGTCGCTGCCGCTCGTCACGTACTCGATGTCGAAGGCGGTCAGGCGGCCGTCGAAGTACGAGCTCAGCTGGGCGACGATCTCCCGGAAGGCGTCCGCGTCCTCCTGCCAGCCGTCCTGGACGACCGCGCCGTACTTCTGGTCCGGCACGGACAGCGCCGCGAGCGCGGTGCCGCCCTTGGCGGTGGCGGACTTCTCACCCACCAGCAGCAGTCGGCCGAGCGGGCTGTCCATGGTCGTGTAGACCGTCATCGGTCCGGTCCTTTCCGAGTTCTCGCGGCGTGTTCATCCTCAACAGTGCGCCCTGCGCGGCCTTCCGTCCGGCGGGATTCGGACAGAGCGCTGGGCCGGGCGTGCCCCGGGGTCGCCCGGGACGGGCCCTCTCCGTTCCGCTGGGGTCGCGCCGGGGCCGGTGGGGGCACACGATCGAAGTCGACCACTCCGAACGGCCCAGGAGTCCCCATGGTCTGGATCCCGCAGATCTCCGGCCTCGTCGAACGGCTCGGCGCCGCCGAGCTCGCCGACGCCCTGCGCGACCCGGCGGCCGCCACCGTACCCGTCGCCCTCGACGACCCGGAGGCCGGCCGGATCAGCGGTGTCGGTGTGCTGGAGGCCTGGCTGGCCGTGCAGGACACCTGGCGGGCGGAGCGCAAGGCGGAGATCGAGGAGGTCGCCACGACGTTCGGCGGGGGGCGGGCCGTGGGGGAGTGGATCGTACGTCTGGAGGGCGAGGACGGCGGACGCATCGGGCTGCCCGTGGCGGCCGCTGTGGACCTCACCTCCACGCTGCCGGTGCGGATCCACCACTCCCGCCTGCCGCTCCTCGGCCGCCATGTGGTGCGCCGCCCCATGGTGCCGCCGGACCCTTCGGCGCGCCCCTCGGACGTCGTGGGCGCCTATCTGGACGCCCTCGGGGCGGGGGACACCGCGGCCGCCGTCGCCGCCTTCGCGCCGGACGGCACCTACCGCGGGCCGGGTGCCGACTCGGACCGGCACACCGGGACGCGGGAACTGACCGAGTTCCACGACGCCCTGTTCTCCGCGGGCGGCGGCATCCCGCTCACGCTGTGCGGCGTGACCGAGGACGGCACCCGCAGCGCGTTCGAGTATGTGGTCGACCGCTGGGGCGACGCCGGTCTGCCGGCCCAGCCGGGCCTCGCGGTGTGCGTCCGGGGCGGTGATGGCCTGATCGTGTCGGCGCGGGTCTACGACGACGTGGAAGCCCCGGTGTCGTAGGGCTGCCGGGCGTCCGAGGCGGGCAGGGATGTGTCCTCGGATCCCCCGCCCCGGGATCCGGCCCCGGACCTCCCCCACCCCACCGGCAGTGAGAGCAGGAGTGAGCATGCGGTATGTGAAGCTCGGTTCGACGGGCCTCGACGTCTCCCGGATCTGCCTCGGCTGCATGAGTTTCGGTCTGCCCGACCGTGGCGTCCACACGTGGACCCTGGACGAGGAGGCCTCGCGCCCCCTGATCCGGCAGGCACTGGAGTCCGGGATCACCTTCTTCGACACGGCCAACGTCTACTCGGACGGCACCAGCGAGGAGATCGTCGGACGTGCGCTCGGCGCGTTCGCGCGCCGCGACGAGATCGTGATCGCCAGCAAGGTCAACGGCGCGATGCACGAGGGCCCCAACGGCCGCGGTCTGTCCCGCAAGGCGATCATGACGGAGATCGACAACAGCCTGCGCCGTCTCGGCACCGACTACATCGACCTCTACCAGATCCACCGCTTCGACCACCGCACCCCCGTCGAGGAGACGATGGAGGCGCTGCACGACGTGGTCAAGGCGGGCAAGGTCCGCTACCTCGGGGCGAGTTCGATGTACGCGTGGGAGTTCTCCAAGGCCCAGTACACGGCCACGCTGCACGGCTGGACCCGCTTCGTGGCCATGCAGAACCACTACAACCTCCTCTATCGCGAGGAGGAGCGCGAGATGCTGCCGCTCTGCGCGGACCAGGGGGTCGGCGTCCTGCCGTGGAGCCCGCTCGCCCGCGGCCGGCTCACCCGTGACTGGGACACGTCCACCGAGCGCAGCCGGGGCGACGAGTTCGGCCGCAAGCTGTACCAGGAGGGCGACCGCGAGATCGTCGACGCCGTCGGGCGCATCGCCGCCGAGCGCGGGGTACCGCGTGCCAGGGTGGCGCTCGCCTGGCTGCTGGGGCGCGACGGCGTGACCGCGCCCATCGTCGGTGCCACCCGGGCGGGTCACATCGAGGACGCGGTGGCCTCGCTCGGCCTGGAGCTCTCCGACAAGGAGACCGAGGAACTGGAGCGGCCGTACACGCCCCGCGCGATCAGCGGTCACTGAGGCGTACGAGGGGCCGCGGGACCGACGGGAATTACGTGCGGAATGGCGCTCGGATGAGCGCGTGAGAGCGCTCCCATTGTGGAGACTTCGGGACGGAAGGTCGGGTGGCCCGGTTTCCGAATTTCTTTTGGAGTGCACCGGCTGACATTTGGTCAATATTCCCGGCGGTGCCGCATTAGGAGAAAATCCGGGATCGCTTGTTCCGGCTCGTCGCCCTGTGCAAAGGTGAGCGTTGTCGGCGTGCAGACAATAGTGGTCTCGTTCTGCACGCGTGCGGCGCGCCCGCTTCCCCTCGCCCGAAAGGGCTGCCAGGGGTGATCGTTCGCGACGTCACCCCGCATGGGCGGACCGTCCGGATCTGGCGGGCGGTCTCCATACCGATTGGTATGGACTATTTGCCGCGCAGCCTTTGGAAGGAAAGCGGACGTGAATGACGGAACGCTGTCTCATTCGTCTGACCCCGACCGCTTGTTCGAGGTGTCGGATGAACGGCTCGCGGCCGAGCTGAAGAAGCAGGGAGGCGCGACAGCGAACTATCCCGTCGGAGAACTCCTGGACCGCCACTGGGAGGCCGTCTTCTCTTACGCGCGGCTGTGCACCGCCGGTGTACGGCCCGCCGGAATGCTCACCACCGCATCATTCACGCGTCTGTTCGGGGATTCGCTGCACCAGGGCGGGCCGAGCGCCGCCTGGCGCCCCCAGCTGCTCGTCACCGTCCGCCGCATAGCCGCCGAGTGGCTCACGGACCAGCGGCGCGACCTGCTCCATCCCGAGCTCCTGGCCGGGGCCGGCCGGGAGGGCGGTGAGGACCGGGCGGCCGCCCGCCTGCTGCCGCCGGAGGGCAGGCGTCTGATCTCGCGCGCGTTCCAGCGGCTGCCCGAACCGGCCCGCTGTCTGCTGTGGCACGGTGAGGTGGAGGCCGAGCGACCCGAGGTCCCGGCGGCCCTGTTGGGGATCTTCCCCGAGGACGCGGTGACCGAACTGGAGCGGGCCAGGGAGCGGCTGCGCCAGGGCTGTCTGGAGATCCACCACGAACTCGCCCCCAGCCAGGAGTGCCGCCGCTACCACCGCATGCTCGACGTCTCCTTCCGGCGCGGCGGCCTCGATCTCGACCCCGATCTGCGCGGCCACATGGACGCGTGCGGACACTGTCGTTACGCGGCCGACCAGTTGAGCCGGTTCAACGGCGACCTCGCCCTCCCGCTCGCCGAGGCGGTGCTCGGCTGGGGCGCGCACGCCTACGCGGCCTCCCGTCGGGCACGGGCCGCCGCCGCGGAGACGGCCGGACAGCCGACCGACGGCGGGACCGGCCAGGGCGTGGCCTTCGCCGATGGGGCCGGCCAGGGCGTGGCCTTCGACGACGGGGTCACGGGTGCGGGCGGTGGCCCGGGTTTCGCCGGGGGAGTGATGGGCGCGGGCTTCGGCGACGGAGTCACGGGTGCCGGCGGCGCCACGGGGTTCGGCGACGCAGTCGCGGGGGCCGGCGGCCGTCCGGGCCCCGGGAGCGACCCCATCGTCGAGTTCCTGCCCGACACCGGCGACGTACGCCCGCCCGGCCCCTTCCCGTACGCCCCGGCGGACACCTCCGGGTACACCGGCGCCCCGCCCGCCGGCCTCGACGCGACCGCGCGGCAGTCGGTCCTCCCGTCCGAACGGGAAGCACCCGCCCCCGAGGAGGAGGACCGCGCCGCCCGCCGCCGGGGCACCCCCCGCTCCGGCGGAACGCGGGCCTCCCGCAGGGCCGGCGGCCACAAGGCGTCCCGGCGCGCACCGGGACCCCGCACCATCGCCACCGCCGTGCTGACCCTCGGCGCGCTGATCACGGTCCCCCTGGTCCTCTGGGCGTCCGACGGCGGCTCCAAGGACCGGCACGGTACGACCGACGGCGGCCACTCCAGCGCGGCACCGAGCCGGGGCACGAACCCGTCGTGGGTCGGCACCGGAGGGAAGAAGGACGGCACCGCGCGCGGCCGGCTGCGCAACGCCGCGACCGGGCTGTGCGTCGGCTTCGCCGGAACAGCGCCCGTGAGCGGGGCCGAGGCCCGGCTCGTCACCTGCTCCTCGGACTCGGCCGCCCAGTGGTCGTACGCGCCCGACGGACTCCTGCGCGAAGCGGACCACCCGAGCCTGTGTCTCGACTCGCACCTCGGCTACTCCGTCCAACTGGCCGCCTGTACGGGCCCGTCGCAGCCGGCCACGAAGAACGTCCGCTACGACTTCACCCTCCAGGGCATGCTCGTACCGCGCTGGAACCAGGATCTGGCCCTCGCCCCCGCCTCGTCCGAGGGGGAGTCGGCGCTCGTCCTCAAACTCCGCGACGACGAGCCGGTCCAGCACTGGACGCTCGACACCTCCTCGCCCTCGCTCCAACTGGAGGTCGTCAACTGGGACTCCACCACCGGCGACGCGAAGGGACGCTCGACCAAGACGCCGTCCACGATGCCACCGCCGGCCACCACCACCCCGACGCCCACCGCGAGCCCCGGCCACACCGCCCCCTCCGCGGAGTCGTCCGAAGACCCCTGCGCCCCGGCGTCCTCCTTCTGCTCGGGGGACGGCGTCAACGGCACGGCCCGGGACGGCGGTTACGGTACGGGCTTCGGGTCCGGCGGCTACGGATCGTCCGGCGGAGGGGGCCGGGGCGGCCGCCGTTGACGTCACGGACTCCGGCGGCCCCTCGGCTCCTGCCCCGGGCCGTCAGGAGGTGGCGGTGCCGGACGAGGACGGGGCGGAACCCGTGGAGCCTGCCGCGCCCAGGAACTCGGCCCAGCCGCCGAGCGGTGACTGTCCCGGAGTGAGGGTGCGCAACTTCCGCAGGACCGCCGGGTCCTGGGCCTCCAGCCAGTGCACCAGCTGGCGGAACGAGACCATCCGGACCTCGTCGTGGCCCGCCATCCGGGAGAGCGCCTCCTCGACGGCGTCCATGTAGATGCCGCCGTTCCAGCGCTCGAAGTGGTTGCCGATGAAGAACGGGGCCCGGTTGCTCTCGTAGGCGCGCCGGAAGCCCGCGAGATAGCTGTCGCGGGCCTGAGCGCGCCAGGCGTCGTACTGCGTGCGGTCGCCGAGCGGGTTGGCGTGCGACTGATTGGCCATCAGGTTGTAGTCCATCGACAGGACTTGGAAGGAGTGGCCGGGAAAGGGGATGGACTGGAGCGGGAAGTCCCAGAGTTTGCCGCCCTGCACCTTGGAGGGCCACATCTGAAGTCCGCCGGGTGAGCTGGCGTCGTACTTCCAGCCGAGGGCGGCCGCCGTCGGGAGCAGGTTCGACTGCCCTTCGAGACAGGGCGTCCGGCCGCCGGTCAGCTCCTTGTCGTAGTCGAACGGCAGCGGTTCCAGGTCGGTGAAGCCGGTGTTGGTCCGCCACTCCTTGACGAATGTCTTCGCCTGCTCTATCTCGCTGCGCCACTCGGAGGGGGACCAGCGGCGCACCCCGTCCGGGCCGCAGAAGTGACCGTTGAAATGGGTGCCGATCTCGTGGCCCTCCAGCCAGGCCGCCCGTATCTGCTGGAGCGTCGAGTGGATGTGCCGGTCGGAGAGGTAGCCGATGGCGGAGGCGCCGACCGGGTGCTGCGGCGGGTGGTAGAGGTTCTTCTTCGACTCCGGCAGGGTGTAGATGCCGCTGAGGAAGAACGTCATCGACGCCCCGTGGTCGGCGGCGATCTTGCGGAAGCGGGAGAAGAGCTTGTTGCTCAGTTCGCCCGCGCCGTCCCAGGAGAAGACGACGAACTGCGGCGGCCGTTCACCCGGCTTCAGCCGCTCCGCCTTCGGCTGCTTCGGCTGGGCCCCGGTGTCGGCCGTGGAGCCGTCGCCGATCGGTTTGGCCTTCGGGGGCCGTGCCGCGGCGGCGCCGCCGCCCACGGACCAGTCCCGCGACGAGCAGGCCGACAGGGCTCCCAGCGCGCCCGCCGACGCCGTCGCGGCCAGCAGCCGCCTGCGTGAGACACCGCTCATGATTCATCCCCCGTGTTTCTCGGCGCCGGCCCGGGTCGAGGGACCGGCGCCATCGTCGGTACGACGCTCCGTTCATGGGGTGCGTCAAACGGTGGGATGCGCGGAATTCCGGAAAGGGTCGCGGGAAGCGGGACGCGTTGCCGTTCTGTGACAAACCCACCACCCGAGGGGCGGGTGGTGGGCAGGGGGACGTCCTCGGGCAGGGCGCCGACCGGGCGGGTCAGGCGCTCCGTCGCCGTCCTCGCGCCCGCCCGGGTGCCGTCACGGGCGTGCGGTCAGGGGGCGGTCCCGGGGCTGAGGACGGTCAGGCGGACCGAGGACGCGTTGCCGGACACGGGCACCTCGCCCTGGGTCCAGGCCACCTTGAGGGAGTCCAGCTCGTCGGGCGGAGTGACGATCAGGGAGGCGGGAGTCGCCGTGTTCGCCCCGCTGATCGACGGGTTGGAGAAGGTCAGGCCCGACCAGGCGCTGTGCCCGGGCGCGAGCACGATCGTCGTCGGGGTGCCCGGGGTCCGCTGGGGGTCGGGTCCGAGCTGCTTGCCGGAGGCGTCGACGAAGGCCGCGCCGGGGTAGCCGCGCACGGTGCAGGTGTGCCCCGACCTGTTGGTCAGCACGAGCGGGAAGTTCTCCTGCCCAGCGCCGGGGTCGTTGCGGCCGACGGAGGCGCGCAGTTCCGAGGTGTGGCAGCGGGCGGTACCGTGGGTGCCCCCGGAGGCGGCCGGGGCCGACGCGGATCCGCTCGCCTTCCCCGTCCCTGTCCCCGTGCCCGTCCCCGCCTTCTTCGTCGGCGTGCTCGCGGCCGTGCTCGCGCCGCCGGTGGAACCCCCCTTCGTGCCCGTGTCGCCGGACGCCGGACCCGCCGTGCCGGGAACGGTCTTCGGAGCGCTCTGAGGGGAGCCGTTGTTGCAGCCGGTCAGCAGGCTGAGCAGGGCGGCACCCGCGAGCAGCGCGGCCCGCCGGGCGGCGGGTGAAGGACGGCGCGTGGACACCGTGCCGTGCCGGTCCGTGTCCGCCACCGTCCGCGGGAAGGTCGACATGTCACCACTCCTTGCCATTCTGCGTACGAGCTCATCGCACATGCGCGGGGTGCGTCGCCCCCCGTCACTACTCTTGGATGCGCCCGGGGACCGAAAAGTTCTCGGGATGTCTGACGGGTTTCCCGGGGACCGCCCGTCCAGGATCAGGCCTTGAGGCGTACGGAGCCGATCACGCCGTCGGCCGTGTCGTCCCCGCCGCTCTCCTGGCGGACCTGTACGTACACCTGCGGTTCCCCGCCGCCTCCCGCGGCGGTCAGCGCGGCCTCGGTGACACGGCCGTCCTTGCCCGGACAGGCGTCCCAGGTCCGTATCAGCCCGTGCCAGCGCGCGCCGGAGTAGGAGCGGCTTCCCGCGTAGTGGCATCCCGGGTGCGTGATGGCGCGGACCTCGCCGGTCACGTCACCGTGTTCGCCGAGTCCGACGAAGGCTCCGTCGACGCCGGCGCGGAGGTCGGGCCAGTCCGCCAGGCGGTTCGCGACGACGAGCCCCGGTTCCGTGCCGCCGCCGAGGCCCAGCGAGCGCGGATTCCATCCCGAGTCACGCAACTGCCCGCCCCAGGAGGCCGGTACCTGTACCGAGATCCGGCCCGTGCCGTCCTCGACCTGGAGTGTCCTCGCGGCGGGCTCGTGCGTCAGTAGTACGGCGGTGACGCCGGCGGCGCAGGCCACGGCGACGCCGGTCAGCGCGAGGAACGCCCTGCGCCGACTCGGGGGCCGCGGAGCGGGGCCGGCCGTGCCCGTGATCCCCTCGGCCAGCCGTTCCAGCTCCGCGGCGAAGACGGCCGCGCTCGGCCAGCGCCGCTCCCGGTCGGGTTCCATGGCCCGCAGCAGTGCCCGCCCGACCTCGGGACCGATGTCCGTACGGAGTCGGTCGGGGCGTTCGACCTTGCCGGGCGGGCCCGGGACGGAACCCGTGACGAGGTGGTGGCCGAGGGCGCCCAGGCTGTACACGTCGGCGCGGGCGTCGATCCCCGAGCCGGGGCGGCCCTGTTCGGGCGGGGTGTAGCCGGCCGAGCCCGCCGCGATGGTCAGTCCGGAGGCCTGCGCCAGGCTCTTGGCGAGCCCGAGGTCGGCCAGCAGCACCCGGTCCGCTCCGCCGGGTGTCGTGCGCAGCAGCACGTTGGACGGCTTGATGTCGCGATGCACGATCCCGGCCGTGTGCAGTGCCTCGGCGCCCCGCGCCGCCAGCGCCGTCAGCCGCAGTGCCTCGGCGACGGGCAGCGGACCGGCCTCGATCCGGTCGGCGAGGGTGCCCCCGTCGGCGTACTCCATGACGAAGTAGGGCCTTCCGTCCGGGAGTTCGCCGATGTCGTAGACCTGGACGACCCGGTTCGAGTCGGCCTTGCGCAGCAGCCGGGCCTCGGAGAGGAAGCGTTCCCGGATGTCCAGGCGGTCGACCCAGTTCTCGGTGAGGACCTTGACCGCGACGGGGGCGTCGAGGACGTCGTCGTGGGCGAGCCAGACCACGCCGAACCCACCGGCGCCCAGGCGCCGTTCGAGGCGGTAGCGGCCGATCCGCTCCAGGGAGTGCATACGACTATCATGCCTGGCCTCTGATCGGCATCGAGGGGAGCACCGGGTGGGGGACGCGGGAAGGACCGAGGAGCTCGCGCTGCGGGCGGCGGCCGGTGACGGGGCGGCGCTCGACGTCCTGCTCCGGCAGATCCGGCCCGAGGTCGTGCGGCGGTGCGGGCGTTTTCTGCCCTGCCGCGAGGACGCGGAGGAGGCGGCGCAGGACGTGCTGCTCCAAGTCGCCCGCAAGATAACGGCGTTCGAGGGGCGCAGTCGCTTCAGTACCTGGCTGTACACGGTGGTCGCCAACTGCGCCCGGCAGAAGTACCGCGAGCTGAAGCGCCGTTCCGCCGAACGGCCGGAGGTCATCGAGGCCGCGCAGCAGGTCGATCCCCGGACGACGAGTGTCATCGCCGGTTCCAGGATCGACCTCCTGGAGGCCCTTGAGCGGCTGGAGCGGGAACACCCTCATCTGGTGGAGCCGTTGGTCTACCGCGACATCTGCCAGCTGGATTACGCGGAGGTGGCCGAGCGGGTCGGCATTCCGCTCGGCACGCTCAAGTCCCGTCTGCACGAGGCCCGCAGAAAGGTCAGGCCCTGGCTGTCGGACGCCTCGTGAGCGGTGGCCGGGCGGAACGCCGTCCGGTCAGCGCTCGGTGTAGACGAAGCCGATCTTGTCGACCTCGTCCCCCGCGCGGCCGTGGAAGCCGGCGATCTGCCAGCCGCTCGGCGCGGCGCGGGTCACGCAGTCCGAGGTCGTCGTCCCTCCGGCCAGGTTGCGGCCGAGGCTGGTCGTGAACTTCGCGTAGAAGATGCGGGTATGGCCGTCCTTCGCGCCCTCGCAGAGCTGCGCGGAGGTCACGTACTCGCCGCTCGCGAGCGTGAGTGAGGCCGTGGTGCCACCGGTGCCGCCGTGCGCGAGCGAGGTGCCGTCGCTGAGGGTCAGCCCCATCCGGTCCACCCGCGCTCCGCTGCTCAGGGACACGGCGGACGCGCGGGCGCCGGCCGGTACCCGGTCGATGTCGTCGAAGTAGTCGCCGTGCGGGCCGCCGAACTGGTCGCTGAGCCGGAAGGCGGGATCGCGCGACCAGGTGAACGACGCGGTGATCGGGTCGTGGTCGGAGAGCATCAGGCCGTCGGAGGTCAGGAAGCGCGTGTGCTCGTTGTGGTAGCTCGTCGCATTCAGCGTGACCGACCTGCTGCCGCGGTAGAGGATCTTGTCGACGACCTCGCAGGTGTCGGGCACGGTCGTGCCGCTCTGGTCGCAGACGAGGGCGTCGCTGCCCTTGGCCGGGGCGCTGCCGCCGCGGACGAGCTGGACCCAGGCGTCGGAGAGCCCGTTGGCGCGGGCGAACTCCGCGATGGTGTCGCCGGTGCGGGTGTAACGGGTGTTGGTGTCGCCCATGACGACGACCGCGTTGCCCGCGGAACGGGTGGCGATGAACGCGGTGAGCTGGCTGAGGTTGTCGGCGCGTGAGGCGAGGTCGCCGTCGTTCGTGCCCGCGTTGGTGTGCAGGTTGTAGAAGTCGACGTAGACGCCCTCGGCGAGACGTTCGCGCATGAAGGTGAAGCCCTTGGGGGTGAGGCAGTCGCCGGAGTCGATCTGGCAGGAGTTCCAGCCGACCCGCTCGAAGTCGTCGGTGTCGTAAGGGACCTTCGAGAGGGTGTTGAGCCCGCTGCCGATGCCCGCGCCGCCGCTGGTGGGGGTGCGGTAGGCGTGCGCGGTGTCGGCCGCGTACAGGGCCGCGTGGTAGTTGAAGTCCTCCTCGACGTGCACGATGTCGTAGGGGGCGAGGAGCCCGCCGATGGCCGTGGTCGCGGACTGGCGCGGGGTCGGGGCGCTGGAGATGCCGTCGGGCAGCCCGGCGACGTTGTAGGTGAGCACGCTGAAGGTGCCGGAGTCGGCGGCCGTGGCGGGGGTCGCGGTCAGTCCGCCCAGCAGGGCGGCTCCTGCCGCGGCGATGGTGAGAAGCCTGCGCAGAGGGGACATGGGGGTGTCTCCTGGGGACGCGGGGACGTCGGGACCGACCTCCCCTGTTCGGTATACCGAATGTCGTGCGACATGCTGTGCGGAGTGCCACGGTAGGGGCTTGCCGATGATGTGAACAGGGCCTGGAGAGGCGGAAGTTGAGCGTGTTCACGCCTCTTCGCCGTCCCGGGACGGGGTGTTGCGGCCCGCCCGTTGTCGGCGCCGCTGTCTAGGCTGGCCCGTGTGAAGGAACGGAACAGCAGACCACTCGCCGTCTTCGATCTGGACGGCACGCTCGCGGACACCGCGCACCGGCAGCGGTTCCTGGAGCGCGCGCCCCGGGACTGGGACGCGTTCTTCGCGGCCGCGCCCCATGATCCGCCGCTCACCGAGGGCGTCGAGCTGGCGCTGAGCAGCGCGCGGGAGTGCGAGGTGGTCTATCTGACCGGCCGCCCCGAGCGGTGCAGGCGGGCGACCGTGGAATGGCTGGCCGCGCACGGCCTGCCCGAGGGGCGCATCTGGATGCGGCGCGACGACGACCGCAGGCCCGCCCGCCGCACCAAGCTGGAGGTCCTTCGCCGGCTGGCCCGCGACCGGGAGATCCGCGTGCTCGTCGACGACGACGCATGCGTCTGCGAGGAGGCCGAGCGGGCCGGCTTCACGGTCGTACGAGCGCGGTGGGCGGCCGCGTCGGCGGCACTGAAGGACGCGCAGGAGCGGGAGGGGCGGACCTGAGGGGAGTTCTCGGCGGCCGGCGGACCCGGCGGCGCGGGTCGGTCAGTCGGCGTCCTCCAGCCGGAAACCGAGCTTCAGACCGACCTGGTAGTGCTCGACCCGCCCGTTCTCGATCTGGCCCCTGACCTGCGTGACCTCGAACCAGTCGAGGTTGCGCAGGGTCTGCGAGGCCCGGGTGACCCCATTGCGAATGGCCTGGTCGACGCCTTCGTGGGAGGTCCCGACGATCTCGGTGACCCGGTAGGTGTGCTCGGACATGCGGCTGCTCCTCTCCGCCGTGGCGCGAGTGCCAGGCGTGATTCCACGGTGCCCCACCGGCTGGCGCTCCGCGAGACGGCGGGGTGCCGCGGGTGAAGCGGGACCCCGCGGGCCGGCGCCCGCCTCCGGTCCCGGCCGCGCGGCGGTGTGCTTGAGTGGGCGGCGGCGCGAACGCCCCGGCCTCGCCACCCCCGCGCCCCCTACTCGCTCCCCGGAAGGGAACCGGACGTCGTGCACGTACTGATCCTGGGTGGTACGACCGAGGCCCGCCGTCTCGCCGAGAGCCTGGCGGAGCCGGCCCGCCCGGACCTCAGGGTGACGAACTCGCTCGCCGGGCGGGTGGGCGCGCCCCGGCTGCCGCCCGGCGAGGTGCGCGTGGGCGGCTTCGGCGGCACCGAGGGGCTGGCGCGGTGGCTGCGCGAGCACGCCGTCGACGCGGTCGTCGACGCCACCCACCCCTTCGCCGGGACCATCAGCTCCAACGCGGCCTCGGCGGCGGCCGCCACCGGTGTTCCCCTCCTCGCCCTCAGGCGCCCCGGCTGGGCCCCGGTCCCGGGCGACCTCTGGCACGAGACCGGGTCCCTGGAAGAGGCCGCCGGTCTCCTGCCCGCGCTGGGCGGCCGCGTGTTCCTCACCACGGGCCGGCTGGGACTCGCGGCCTTCGCGGCCCTGGACGACCTGTGGTTCCTCGTACGCTCCGTGGACGCGCCGGAGGCACCGGCCCCGGCCCGTATGGAGGTACTGCTCGACCGCGGCCCGTTCACGCTCGACGGGGAGCGGGAACTGCTCCTGCGTCACGCCATCGAGGTCGTCGTGACGAAGGACAGCGGAGGCCACGCCACCGCGCCGAAACTGACGGCGGCCCGTGAGGCCGGACTGCCGGTCGTCGTGATCCGCAGACCGCGGGTGCCCGAGGGCGTCCCCGTCGTGACGGACCCCGGGGCGGCGGTCGACTGGCTCAGCGAGCGGTTCGGGCCGCTCCTGCCGCCCGGCACACCCCCCTGATCCCTCACGCCCCGGTGCCGGGGCCGTGGGCCGTGGCCCGAGCGGGTACCGGGGGCTGGTCCGGCCAGGCGAACGCGTACCGGGGATCACCGCCCCGGCTCAGCCGTACGAAGCGCAGGAGTTCACGGACGATGCCCGCGTTGCCCATCGCCCAGCCCGCGCACGGTTCGAGGTCGCTCGGGGTGGCCCTGTGCTCGGAGTTGGACCAGCGAGCGCCCTCGCCGTCCCGGATCGCGCGGGCGGCGAGGTCCGCGACGAGGACCCGGGCGAAGCCGTCCACGTCCCGCCCCTCGGCGATGCGGTCGCAGGCCAGAGCGAGGACGCCCGCGGTGCCGCAGCAGCGGCCGCTGTTGTCCCAGAAGCCGGGGCGCAGCCGCCGCGGCAGGCCGGAACGGGTGACCGTGTGCCAGCACCGGTCCGCGAGGGCGGGCCAGAGGGGGTCGCCCGTGACGTCCCGCAGCAGCCGGAACACCTGGGCGTCACCTGCCGGGCCGTGGCACCAGCCGTAGCTGACGGGCTCGACGACATCGGGGCGGTACTGCGGGGTCGAGTGCCGCACCAGAAAGCCCTCGGGCCCCGCCTCGTCGCGCGCCACGACGTCCGCGGCGCCGGCCAGCGCGAGGCCGACCAGGTCCGCGCGGCCGGTGGCCCCGCCGACCCGGGCGAGCCCCACGACGATGCCGAGCGTGCCGTGCGAGATGTGGTGCAGACGGGCCTCGACACCCGTGCGATGGGCCCAGTGGACGCCCGCCGGGGTCGGTTCCGCCGTCCGCAGATACGGCTCCACGGCGAGGACGGCGAGTTCGGTGTCGCCGGCCAGGAGCGCGCCGAGGCCGATCCCCGCGTTGCCGCCCATCAGTTCGTACAGTTCGCCCCAGCGGGTGCCGTCGAAGCGTGACCGCAGGCGTTCCAGCGCGCGGTCGGCGGCGGCCCCGGCGGTCGTGTCACCGAGTTCCCGCTCAAGGGTCCGCAGGACGAGCGCGATGCCGGTGCGGCCGAAGTAGAGGGAGTCGTCCTCGACGCCGTCGGCGCGGTCCGCGAGGCCGAGGCCGGCGCGCAGCGCGCTGTCGGCGTAGGAGTCGTCGCCGAAGTGCCGCCATGCCTCCAGGAGTACGGGCACGATCCCGGCCGTACCGCTGTAGAGGCTCGGATCGAGGCCGCTGTCCGAGGGCCTGGAGGCCCAGCCGAGACCGCCCCCTGCGGTCTCCCGCGCCGTCCCGGCCAGCCACCGCAGCCCGTCCGCCGCGAGCTCCTCGACGTCACCGACCGTCACCGCGGGGGCTTCGGGTGCCGTCACTCCTCCTCGCTCGCGATGGCGTTGACCGCGGCCGCCGCGATCGCACTGCCACCGCGACGGCCGCGTACCACCAAGTGGTCCAGGCCGGAGGGGTGTTGGGCCAGGGCCTCCTTCGACTCGGCGGCGCCCACGAAGCCCACGGGGACACCGATGACCGCGGCCGGGCGCGGGGCGCCCTCCTCGATCAGTTCCAGAAGGCGGAAGAGCGCGGTCGGGGCGTTGCCCACGGCCACCACGGCGCCGTCCAGGTGCTCGCGCCACAGTTCCAGGGCCGCGGCGCTGCGCGTGGTGCCCAGCCGGGCCGCCAGATCCGGCACCGACGGGTCGGAGAGCGTGCAGATCACGGCGTTGTCCGCGGGCAGCCGCTTGCGGGTGATCCCGCTCGCGACCATGGAGACGTCGCACAGGATCGGAGCGCCCGAGCGCAGGGCCTCGCGGGCGCGGGCCACGACGTGCGGGGTGTACGCGAGGTCGCCGACGAGGTCCACCATGCCGCAGGCGTGGATCATCCGCACCGCCACCTGGCTGACGTCGGCGGGCAGGCCCGCGAGATCGGCTTCCGCGCGGATGGTGGCAAAGGACTCGCGGTAGATGGCCGCGCCGTCCTTCTCGTAGTCGAACACTGTCTTCTCGCTCATCCCTCGGCGTTCCGGTTCCCGTTCGGGCGCGTGCCGACGCCACGGACGCGCCCGAGGGCGCGCGGGCGTCGGCGCGAGCCTATCGATCACCGGCGGACGGCCGACCGGGAGGGCTCCCGCGGGAACCCTCCCGGTCGCCCGCCGTGGGCGTGCGCCCGAACCCGGGCCGCGCTAGCCCGCGGTGGCGAGGGTCAGGGTGAACCCCGCCTCGGGGTCGGCCCAGAGTTCGTCCGTGCGCAGGCCCGCGTCCGCCATCTCCGACCGCAGTCCTTCGACCGTGAACTTCGCGCTGCGCTCGGTGATCCACTCCTCACCCTGCTCGAACGGCACGGACAGACCCAGGCCCCGGATCTTGACGCGCTGTTCGGCCCGGCTGCGCAGCCTCATCTCGATGTGGCTCTCCTCGCCGTTCCACACCGCGACATGGTCGAAGCTGTCCGGGTCGAAGTCGGCGTCCAGTTCGTGGTTCAGGACGTGCAGCAGGTTCTTGTCGAACTCGGCCGTGACCCCCTGGGCGTCGTCGTAGGCGGTGACCATCTCGTCCACGTCCTTGACCAGGTCCGCGCCGATCAGCAGGAAGTCCTCGGGGCGCATGATGTCCCGCAGCCCGCGCAGGAACGGGCCCCGGGTGGACCGGCGGAAGTTGCCCAGCGTGCTGCCGAGGAAGGCGATCAGACGGGAGCCGCGCTCGGGCAGTTCCGGCAGGACGAGGGGGGCGGTGAAGTCGGCGCGCAGGGCGTGCAGGCTGATCCCCGGGTAGTCCGCGACGAGTTGGGCGCTCGCCTGGTGCAGCGCGTCCGCGCTGACGTCGACCGGGACGTACCGCAGGCCGGCGGGACCCAGCGCCTCGATGATCAGCTTGGTCTTGGTCGAACTCCCGGATCCGAGTTCGACCAGGCTGCGCGCCGACGTCCGGGCCGCGATCTCGTCGGCGTGCCGTTGCAGCAGCCCCAGTTCGGCCCGCCACAGGGGGTACTCGGGCAGCTGGGTGATCTCCTCGAACAGGTCGCTGCCCCGGGCGTCGTAGAACCACGTGGGCGCCGTGGACTTCGGGGTGCTGGTCAGCCCGTCGTGGATGTCGGCGTTCAGAGCCTTGGCGTAGTGCTCGGCCTCGAGCGTGTCGGTGTAGCCGTAGGTGCCGGTCATGAGTGCCTCTCTTCGGTCGGCGTCGACGTCACATCGGCGGAGTGCCGGGATCGCGGTCCGCCCGTCGAAGCGGCGGAACCGGCGGCCGAGGGTGCCCTTCGTGCACCGGAGAGGGCGTACGGGGGTGCCTGTGCGGTGTCCTCGTGAAGGGTGGGGTTCAACTCGAACGGACTCACGTACGGGGCTCCTTGCGCTGTGCGGATGCCATGTCGTCGCTCATGTCCTTGAGCGGGGTGAGCAGGACGTCGGTACGTCCGGCGGTGAGGAGGGTGCGGTCGGGGACCTCACGCCAGAGCGGGTCGTCGTCGTGCGGCTCGGAGGCCACGAGGGTGCGGCGGCCGGGCTCGATCAGATACCAGAGGGTGTCGCCCCAGGCGGTCGCGGTGATCGCCTCGCCGTCGGTGAGCAGCAGGTTGAGCCGCGACCCCGGTGCCGCCTCGGCGACCTCCACGACGGTGTCGGCCAGCGCCTGGCCCGGTTCGTCGCCCGACCGCAGCCGGCGCAGGACCAGCGCCCACACGAACGCGGAGTCGCACCGCGCCTCCAGGGACAGCAACTCGGCCGGGGGCAGGCCCGACACGAGCGGGGCGAGCGTTCCGGGCCAGCCTCGGACCGCACCGTTGTGGCTGAACAGCCAGGGACCCGCGGCGAACGGCGCGGCCGCCGCCTCCCCGTCCGCGCCCGCCACGGTCGCGTCCCGCACCGCGGCGAGCAGCGCCCGCGTCCCGACCACCCGGGCCAGGTCCGCGAACGACTGGTCGCCCCAGATCGGGCCCGTGCGCCGGTAGCGGGCCGGGACCGGGTCGCCCTCGGCGTACCAGCCCACCCCGAAACCGTCGGCGTTGACCGTCCCGTGCCGCTGGCGCCGGGGTGCCCACGACTGCCGGAACAGGCTGTGCTCCGGTGCCACGAGGAGCGCTCCGAGCCTCTCCTCGTCTCCCAGATACGCCAGATGACGGCACATCAGGCGGCTCCGTCGCGGGCCGTGCGGAACCCGGAGAAGATCTGCCGCCGGATCGGGTAGTCCCAGTTGCGGAACGTGCCCCGGCAGGCCACCTGGTCCACCGCGAACGAACCGCCGCGCAGCACCTTGTACTCCGGGCCGAAGAACACCTCCGAGTACTCGCGGTAGGGGAACGCGACGAACCCGGGGTAGGGCTCCAGATCGCTCGACGTCCACTCCCACACGTCACCGATCAACTGCCGTACGCCGAGCGGTGACGCGCCCGCCGGATAGCTGCCCGCCGGGGCCGGACGCAGATGGCGCTGGCCCAGGTTGGCGTGGGCCGGGGAGGGGTCCTCGTCCCCCCACGGGTAGCGCGTGGAACGGCCGGACACCGGGTCGTGGCGGGCGGCCTTCTCCCACTCGGCCTCGGTGGGCAGCCGCCGCCCCGCCCAGCGCGCGTACGCGTCCGCCTCGTACCAGCACACGTGCAGCACCGGCTCCTCGGGCGGCACGACCTCCGTCACCCCGAAGCGGCGCCGCAGCCACTGGCCGCCCTCGCGCCGCCAGAACAGCGGTGCCTCGATGCCGTGCGTACGGATGTGGTCGAAGCCCGCGGGGGTCCACCAGCGTTCCTCGCCGTAGCCGCCGTCCTCGATGAAGGCCTGGTAGGCGGCGTTGGTGACCGGGGTGGTGTCGATGAAGAACGACGGGACCGTGCGCCGGTGCGCGGGACGCTCGTTGTCGAGCGCCCACGGTTCGGTGGAGGTGCCCATCACGAACGGGCCCCCGGGCACCAGGACTTCGGCGGGACCCGTGAACGGCTCCGCGGGCGCGGGGTCCGGCGCGGTGAGGGCCGCGGGCCCGTGCCGGAGCTGATGGGTGATCAGCATGGTCTCGTCGTGCTGCTGTTCGTGCTGCGCGATCATGCCGAACGCGAATCCCGACTCGGTCAGCCGGGTGCCCTCGAACGCGGCGCTCTCCAGGACGTCCAGCGCCCGGCCGCGTACCTCGGCCGCGTATGTACGGGCCTCGGCGGGCGGCAGCAGCGGCAACGACGGCCGCTCCGCGCGCGCGTGCTCGAAGGCGTCGTACAGCCCGTCGATCTCGGGCCGCATCGCCTCGCGCCCCGCGACCGCCCGCAGCAGCCACAGCTCCTCCTGGTTGCCGATGTGCGCGAGGTCCCACACCAGCGGAGACATCAACGGCGAGTGCTGTGCCGTCAGTTCGGGGTCCTCCACGCACGAGGTGAGCAGGGCGGTGCGGTCGCGGGCGGTGATGAGCGCGTCCAGGGCGCGCTGCCGGAGCGACTCCGGATCCGTGCGCGGATCGGAAGCGGTCGTGCCGGTCATGTGCTGATGTCCTTCCCGTCGGACGGACGCTGCGGGCCGCCGGCCGGGCCGCGCCCGGAGGGGCCGTCGTGGCGGGCCGGGCCGCCGTCGTGGTGGGCCATGGCCGCGCCGACCAGGTCGTCGGCGGGGCAGCGGCCCCGGGCCACATAGCGGTCGGTGAACTCGGCCACCGCGTCGAGTACCTCCGCGGTGGCACCGAGCCGGGGCAGTGCCTCGTACGCGGCCGCGAAACAGATGGCCGCGGCCTCGCGCAGCTCCGGATCGGCTAGGCCGAACCGCGCCGCGTCCTGCCACAGCGGATTGCGCGGCGCCGGATCACGGCCGGCCCGCTCGGCGAGCGGCTTGACCGTCCGGTAGGCGATCTCGGCCGCCTCCGGGTCGTCGAACAGCGCCGCCGTCACCGCGAGCGGCACGATCCAGCCGTCCTCGCCCGGCTGGGCGTCGATCATGCGCAGCTCCAGATGCCCGCGCGGCCGTACCGGCGGGAACAGCGTGGTCATGTGGTAGTCGAGGTCCGTCCGGTCCGGTGGCGCGTCGGACCTCGTCCAGTCCCGGAAACTCAGGCCCTCCGGGACCTCCCAGGGCGCGTCGGTCCCTCGTACGCACATCACCGGCGCGTCCAGCACGCGCCGGGCCCAGGCCGCACGCGGATCACCGCCCAGCGGCGGCGCGTCGGTGCGCCCCGGGTCCATCGACGCCCACAGCGACTGACGGGTGGAGCGCCAGCCGGTGCGCCGTCCGCGGGCCATCGGCGAGTGGGCGAACGCGGCCACGAGGACCGCGCCGAGCTGATGGGCCAGCCACCAGCGGCGCCCGTGCCCGAGCGGGCCCGGCTCCTCGTACCCGGCGTCCAGGCACACCTGGACCGACGCCGACGTGCACATCATGGCGCGGCCCTCCGGCCCCGCGCGGTCCAGATACCGCTCCATGGCGTCGTACCTGGGCTCATGGAGATAGCGGCTCGGGGGGTTCCAGGGGTCCTGGCCGAAACCGCTGAGGCCGAGGCCCGCCTCGCGCAGGGTCGCGCGTACGGCGTCCAGGTCGGCCGAGACGGACCGCACGCACTCCATCAGGGAGGCGGCGGGGTCGGAGCTGAGCTCCAGCTGTCCTCCGGGTTCGACGGTGAGCGCCGAACGCAGGGGCAGGGTCCGCAGTGCGGCGTAGGCCGCTTCGAGTCGTTCGGGTGATACGGGCAGCCGCGGTCCGCGCAGCTCGTGGACCAGCCATTCCACCTCGACACCGAGGAGGCGGGGCGGACCGGTCTTGAAGCAGATGCCACGGACCAGTGCTTCCACCTCGGCCTCGGTGACAGCGGAGCGTCGTCGCTCCGTACAGTCACTCACCGAATCGGACATGTCGGGATCCTCCTGAGATTCCACCATGCCGCCGGCCCGGGGTCTGGTGGGCCGGACCGACAATGACCGTTCCACCCAAGACCCTCTCGCCGGTTCGCACAAGGGTGCAAATCGTCGCTTCGGGGACCGGGAAGCGCTGTTTGCGGCGCCGGGAAACTCTGTTGCGCCCGAGGACCAGCATCGCTCACGATGCGTTCATGGGCACGACGGGGGAGCGCACGCAGGCCGCGCCCGTGGCGCGTACGGGGGTGGCGCCATGAGCGCGCGCCTGCGTGCGATCGCCCGGGAGACCGAGGAGATCGTGGCGGCCGGCGGCTACCGCGCCCCCTCCGGAGGCAGCGTTTCCATCGCCGCGGCCGTCGAGGCCGCGCGGGCCGGGACACGGCTGCACGGACCGGAGCCGGTGGGGATACCGTCGGTGACGCGGGTCGTCACTTCGTACGAGGTGACGGGCGAGAGCAGCCTGGAGGCGGCCCGTCGGCTGACCTCGCGGGGCGGGGATCCGGTGGCCGTGCTGAACTTCTCCTCGGCGCGCAATCCCGGCGGCGGCTATCTGAACGGCGCGCAGGCCCAGGAAGAGGCCTTGTGCCGGGCCTCCGCGCTGTACACGTGTCTGCTGCGGGCCCGCGGTTTCTACGACCATCACCGCGCCCACCGTGACGCGTTCTACACGGACCGTGTCCTTCACTCGCCCGGCGTACCGGTGTTCCGGGACGACCGCGGCCGGCTCCTCGACGAGCCGTTCGCGGCCGGTTTCCTGACCGCGGCCGCCCCGAACGCCGGGGTCGTCCTGCGCACCGACCCGCGGCGGGCGGCGGATCTGCCGGGCGCGCTGGCGATCCGCGCCGAACGCGTCCTGGAGACGGCCGCCCACCACGGCTACCGCCGTCTGGTCCTCGGGGCCTGGGGCTGCGGGGTGTTCCAGAACGAGCCGGAAGACGTGGCGCGGGCCTTCCGCGGCGTGCTGGCCGGGGGCCGCCTGGAGGGGTACTTCGACCACGTGGTCTTCGGCATCCTGGACCGCACCCCGCACCGGACCACCCACCAGGCCTTCGACCAGGTGTTCGCGCCCGAGCTCCGGGGAGCGTGAGCCCCCCGGTCGTCGCGGTGTCGTCCGGTGCGGTCGGCGCAGGAGCGCTCAGCGCCAGCCGTACAGCTCCTTGAGCCGGTGCACCACGGAGTTGAACCGCATCCGGTCCAGCGCGCACGCCTCCCGTCGCATCCCGTCCTCGTGCAGCCGCATCACGCGGTCCACGTTCACCCAGGAGTCGCGGCCGGTGCGGTCCCAGGGGCCGCTGCCGATCGCCACCCACTCGCGGTCGCCGTTGTGCGCCTTGCTGGAGAGCTGGACGGCGAGCAGGGTGCCCGCGGCCTCCCGGGCGACGACGAGCACCGGGCGGTCCTTGCCCCGGCCGTCGTTCTCCTCGAAGGGCACCCACGTCCAGACGATCTCACCGGGATCGGGGTCGCCGTCGTGCGCGGGGGAGTACTCGGTCCGCACGGGGCCGACCTCGCGGGGCTCGGCCTCGGTGGTCGCGGAGGGGCCGTAGCGGCCCGGGACCTGTTCTTCGGTGTCATCGGTAAAGGCGTTCACGTCGGCCACCGTAGAGGCCGCGTCCGAGATCGCGGCGGGCGGGGCCGGGACCGGAGGGCCCCGCGCGGACCCGGGACCCGGTCCAACTCCCCGGCGCCGCCCGCCGTACGGCCTCACGCGCGCCGGGGAGACGGCGCCGGGCGCACGGGGGCTGTGGTCCAACTCCCGTACGCCCGAGCCCTGCTGCTCACATCTCTCGGTGCCGGCGCGCCTCAGCGCGCCGGTCTCACCCCTCCTTCTCCACGGGCACCTTCTGGCTGACCGGCGCCACGACCCCGTTGAGTTCCACCGCGGAGTTCTTGGCCTGGCTCCCCTCCTGGTTCATCGAGGCGAGCAACTGGCGTGCCAGGCCGAGGCCGGTGCCGCCCATGGTGAGCGCCTTGGCGAACAGGTCCGACATGCCGTCGGCGCCGTTGAGCAGCACCATGTGATCCACGTTGCCGAACGCGCTCGCGCCCGCCTGGACGATCTCCGGCCAGTGCTCGGCGAGTTGCTGGGCGACGACGGCCTCCTGGTTCTCGGCCAGCGCGGCGGCGCGGGCCTGGATGGCCTCCGCCTCCGCGAGACCCTGGGCCCGGGTCGACTCGGCCGCCGCGAGGCCCTTGGCCTGGGCGGCGGCTGCCTCGGCCTCACCGGTCGCCCGGGTCGCCTGGGCGGCCGCCGAACCGCGCGCCTTGGTCGCCTCGGCCTCGGCGTTGGCCGCCGTCTTGACCCGGGTGGCCTCCGCCGCGGCGGCCAGTTCGGTCTCCTTGGCCTTGGCCTGCGCCGCCGAGATCCGCGCGTCGCGCTCGGCCTCGGCCTGTGCCCGGATCTCGTAGGCGCGGGCGTCCGCCGGCTTGCGGACGTCCGCCTGGAGCTGCTGCTCGCGGCGGTGCGCCTCCAGCTCGGCGACCCGGGTCTCCTGGACGACGACGTCCTGCTGAGCCGCGGCCGCCGCCAGCGGGCCGGCCATCTGGGCCGTCGCCGCCGCCTTGTCCCGCTCGGCCTGGTAACCGGCCTGCTGGATCTCGCTGTCCCGGGTCGCCTCCGACATGCGCGCCGCGGCCTTCTGCTCGGCCTCGGTGGCCAGCCGGTTCGCCTCGGCCTGCGCGATACGCGCGTCACGCTGCACGGCGGCGGCGTGCGGCATCGCCAGGTTCCGGATGTACCCGGTCGGGTCCTCGATCTCGTGGATCTGGAGCGAGTCGACGATCAGACCGAGCTTCTCCATCTCCGTGCCGCACGCGGCCCGGGTCTGACCGGTGAGCTTCTCCCGGTCGCGGATCATGTCCTCGACGGTCAGCCCGCCGACGATGGACCGCAGATGGCCCGCGAACACGTTGTGCACGCGCTCCGCCATCATCTTCTGCTGGTCGAGGAAACGACGCCCCGCGTTGGCGATCGACACGAAGTCGTCGCCCACCTTGAAGATGACCACGCCCCGCACCTTGAGCGGAATGCCCTGGGTGGTCACGCAGTCCACGTGCAGTTCGGTCTCGTTGAGGTCGAGCGAGATCTTCCGCACCGCCTGCACGCCCGGCAGGACCAGCGTGCCGCGCCCCGTCACGATGCGGAATCCCATACCTTCTTCGAGGCCTTCGGTCCGATGCTTCGAACCGGAGATGATCAACGCTTCGTTGGGCTCCGCGACGCGCCACATGAGCTTGAAGACCACAACGATGAAGATCAGTGCGAGGACAACCGTCCCCGCCACGACGCCGATGACCATCGGCATACGCCCCCTTTGCATGGTGCCCTTTCGGCACCGAACGAACGGGAGTGTGCTCCTCGGCGGCACCCGGGTACAGGGCTCGGCGCATCCTTGTTGCGTTCTTGACGCATACGGCTCTCACCTGGGACGAGTGCAGCTCAACTGTCGTGTGTACGGCGCGAGTCGACCCGTCGTCCAGGTGGGCGTCCGAAGCCGCCGGGGGCGCCGTCAGCTGTCGTAGGCGGCCGACACGTACACCGTGCGCGGGGGCAGGTACTCCACCACCATCACCACCGTGCCCCGCTCGATGCGGTCCCGCGGCGCGGCCGGGTAGGCGAGGAAGTGCTCGGCGCCGCCGCGCACCCGGACGATCACCTCGCCGACGAGCCCGGGTCCGACCGTGCCGGTGACCCGTCCCATCAAACCGACCATCGAGGCATCGTCCATGGCCTCAGCGTAAGGCTCGAACTCCCCTATGCGGCCGGGGAGTCCGCGACGGCTTCGTGCGGAGGCCACAGCTCGTGCCAGCGCAGGTCCGCCTCCAGCTGGGCGGCGAGCGACACCAGCAGCGGCTCGCTGTCCGCGGGCCCGAGCAACTGCGCGCCGACCGGCAGCCCTTCGCCCACGAAACCGGCGGGGACGTTGACGCCCGGCCAGCCGAGGATGTTCCACGGCCAGGCGTACGGGCAGGCCGCGATCATGGCCCGGTCGGTGCCGATGCCGCTCAGGCCGAGCATCGAGCCGATCCGCGGCGGGGGAGCGGCTGTCGTCGGCGCGAGCAGCACGTCGTAGACGCCGAAGAGCGCGCCGACGCGCCGCTGAAGCCGCGCCTCGGCCCGGCGGGCCGCACGCAGCGGGGCGCCGCCGAGCAGCCGGCCGACGCGCGCGGTGTCGTGGGTGCGCCGGTCGAGGAGTTCGGGGAACGGCGAGGTGCGCACGCGTTCGGCGACGCCCGCCGTGGCGCGCGGGACGAACGTGAGCCCGATCGGCCCATAGCGGGGTTCGGCCTCCTCGACCGTGTGCCCGAGCGCGGCCAGCCGCTCCGCGAGCGCGAGGACCTTCGCCCGAACGGCGGGGTCGAGCCGTGCGGGCAGCGCGGTGAAGGGCGGTTTCAGCGACAGCGCGATGCGCAGCCGTCCCGGGTCGCGGCCCACGGCGTCATGGACGCGCAGCGCGGCGGGCCGGTGCAGATCGCCCTCGTGGCTGCCGCTCGCCGCGTCCAGCAGCAGGGCCGCGTCCGCGACCGTGCGGGCGAGCGTGCCGTTGACGGTGATGCCCTGGAAGGACTCCGGGCGGGGCCAGGTCGAGATCCGTCCGCGCTGCGGCTTGATGCCGACCAGATGAGTCCAGGCGGCCGGGATGCGCACGGAGCCCGCACCGTCCGAGCCCAGCGCCGCGGGCACCAGGCCCGCCGCCACGGCGGCCGCCGAGCCCCCGGACGATCCGCCCGGCGTGTGCCCGTGATGCCAGGGGTTGCGGGTCGCGCCGAAGGCCGGGCCCTCGGTGAAGGGCCACTGGCCCAGCTCGCAGGCGTTGGTCTTGCCGACCACGACGGCACCCGCCGCGCGGAGCCTTCGTATCGCCTCGCCGTCCTCGGCGACCGGTGGGAAGTCACCCCGGCAGCCGAACGCGGTCGGCTCGCCCGCCACGTCCATGTCGTCCTTGACCGCGACCGGCACCCCGAGCAGGGGCCGCCGCCCGCCCGCCGCCAGTTCCGCGTCCGCCGCGTCCGCCTCCGCCAGGGCGGCCTCGGCCCGGACCAGCCGGAACGCGTTCACCGTGGACCGGGTGGCCTCGATCCGGGCGAGCGCCCGCTCGACCAGCTCGCGCGAACTCACCTCCCCCGCGGCCAGCGCACGCGCGCTCTCCGTCAGTCCTGGGGCGCGGTCGGGAGTCATGCGGGCCACCTCCGAAGCGGTCGTCTACCGAACGGTAACCTCTGCGGCGGCGCTGCGGTACGGTGCCTGCAACTCCCTTCGCGGAAGCGGGAGTTCCGGGAAATGGCGGCGCCGATCGGGGGCCCCGGCGCGCGGAGGCGACCCGGCCCTCTGCGAGGATGCCTGGCGTCATGGTGCAGATACCGAACCAGTCCGCCCAGCCGGCGCCCGCCCGACGGCCCGTACCGACCAGTGCCGACGTTGCACGCCTCGCGGGTGTCTCGCGCGCGACCGTCTCGTACGTCCTGAACAACACCAGCGCCGTCCGCATCAGCGAGCCCACCCGGCGCCGGGTCCGCGAGGCCGCCGAGGAACTCGGATACGTTCCGCACGCGGCCGCCCGCAGTCTGCGCGCCGGACACAGCCGCATGGTCCTGATGCCCGCCCCCGCGATCCCTGTGGGCCCGCTCTACCACCAGTTCTTCGCCGAACTCCAGTCGGAGCTCGGGCGGCTCGACTACACCGTCGTGCAGTACGGCAGCGTCGGCCTGCACGGCGACGAGGCCGCCCGCGCCTGGGCCGAACTGCGCCCCGTGGCCGTCCTGGTGCCCGGCAGCGGTCTCGGCCCCCAGGGGGTCGAGGTCCTCAAGCGGGCCGGCGCCCGCGCCGTGCTCACCCTGGGCCCCGAACGGGTCGAGGGCGCCCACGCGCTGCTCATGGACCACGACCGGGTCGGCCACTGCGCGGGCGTCCATCTGCTGTCCGGGGGCCGCCGCCGCATCGGGGTGGTGATGCCCGAGGAGAGCGGCCTCGAGATCTTCTCCAGGCCCCGGCTCGACGGCGTCCGGCGGGCCGTGAGCGGCACGGAGGCGACCGTGACGGAACTGCCGCTTGCGTACGAGGAGGAGGCCGCGGCCCTGCTCGCCGCGCGCTGGCGCTCCCTCGGGCTCGACGCCGTCTTCGGGTACAACGACGAGTACGCGATGCTCCTGATGCGCGCGCTCCAGGACGAGGGCGTCGCCGTGCCCGAGGAGAGCGCCGTCGTCGGCGCCGACGACCTCATGCTCGGCCGGCTGCTCAGGCCCCGGCTCAGCACCGTGCACCTGGAGCTGCCCTCCGGCCGCGACCTCGCGGAACTCGTCGACCGGGCGGTCCGCGAGCCGGGTGCCGAGCCCGGGACGCACGAGGTACTGGGCGCACGAGTCGTGCACCGCGCGTCGAGCTGAGAGAGGCTGGTGCCGCGGCGGGCATCGTCCGCCCGGCCCGTGCGCGGCCGGCGGGTCCCCGCGCCAGGACCCGGCGGCACCGGACAGCGGAGGCGTTCCATGCGGACCACGGTCGGCATCATCGGCGGAGGCCCGGCGGGGCTCCTGCTGGCCCGGCTGCTGCACCGGACCGGGATCGACTGCGTCGTCCTGGAGAGCAGGACCCGTGCGTACGTCGAGCGGCGCCAGCGGGCCGGGATGCTGGAGCAGGGCACGGTCGACGCCCTGCGCGCCTGCGGAGCGGGCGAGCGGCTGGACGCCGAGGGCCTGGTCCACCACGGGATCGAGCTGCGCTTCGAAGGGGAGCGCCACCACGTCGACTTCCCCGGGCTCACCGGCGGCAGTACCGTCACGATCTACGCCCAGACGGAGATCGTGAAGGACCTCGTCGCCCTCCAACTCGCCGACGGACCGCCTCTGTTGTTCGAGGCCGAGGCGCTCGCCGTGGAGGGGCCGGAGAGCGCCTCGCCCGTCGTGCGGTTCGCGCACGAGGGGCGCGAGCGGACGCTGATCTGCGACTGGGTGGTGGGCTGCGACGGCGGCCACGGCGTCGCGCGCTCCGCGTTCCCGGCCGGAGCGGGCCGCTCGTACGCGCACGACTACCCGTACTCCTGGCTCGGCATCCTCGCCGATGTGCCGCCCTCCTGCGAGGAGTTGATCTACGCCCGGGGTGCCGGGGGTTTCGCCCTGCACAGCATGCGTTCCCCGTCGGTGTCCCGGCTCTACCTCCAGGTCCCGAACGGCACCGACCCCGCCGACTGGCCCGACGGGCGCATCTGGGACGAACTGGCCGCGCGCTTCGCGGTCGACGGGGACTGGCGGCTGGAACGCGGGCCCGTCACGGCCAAGTCGGTCACCCCCATGCGCAGTTGGGTGCACGAGCCGATGCGTCACGGGCGGGTGTTCCTGGCCGGCGATGCCGCCCACATCGTGCCGCCGACCGGCGCCAAGGGCCTCAACCTCGCGGTGTCCGACGTACGGCTCCTGGCCCGCGCCTTCGAAGATCTGCACCGCACCGGATCAACCGAACTCCTCGACATCTATTCGGAGTTGGCCCTCGAACGGGTGTGGCAGGCCACCCGCTTCTCGTACGACATGACTAGGATGTTGCACGCTCAACCAGATGGGGATGCCTTCGAACACCGGATGCAGCTCGCGCGACTGCGCCGGATCACGGTGTCCCGCCCCGCCGCCGCCGAACTGGCCGCGAACTACACGGGACTTCCGCTGCCCCGAGCCGCAGGGCCCGCCGAGTCCCCCGCTGCTGATCAGTGAACGATCGGAGAGCCGACATGCCGCTGCTCGACCCCACGACCTGGCAGTCCCACCCGCTCACGGGCGACGAGTACACCGTCACCGAGCCCGCCACCGGCGAGGGCCTCGGCACCCTCACGCTCGCCGGCGCCGAGGACATCGCGACGGCGGCGCGGACGGCCCGCGCCGCCCAGGGCGAATGGGCCAGGGCCCCGCACTTCGTCCGCGCCGCCGTCCTGCGCAGGGCGGGCGACCTCTTCACCGCGCACGCCGGCGAACTGCGCGACTGGATCGTGCGGGAGTCGGGCTCCATCCCCGGCAAGGCGGACTTCGAACTGCACGTGGCCGCCCAGGAGTGCTACGAGGCGGCCGCCCTCGCCTCACGCCCGACGGGCCAGGTCCTGCCCTCGGAGGCCCCGCGCCTGTCGTACACGCGCCGGGTCCCCGTCGGCGTCGTGGGGGTGATCGCGCCGTTCAACGCGCCGCTGATCCTCTCCATCCGCTCGGTCGCCCCCGCGCTCGCGCTCGGCAACGGCGTCGTGC
This sequence comes from Streptomyces sp. f51, assembly GCF_037940415.1. Taxonomy (NCBI): domain Bacteria; kingdom Bacillati; phylum Actinomycetota; class Actinomycetes; order Kitasatosporales; family Streptomycetaceae; genus Streptomyces; species Streptomyces sp. f51. Next base: position 6,730,350 of record NZ_CP149798.1, read on the forward strand.
TGAAGCCGGATCCCCGCACGGCCGTGTGCGGCGGCCTCGCGCTCGGGGCCGTGTTCGCCGAGGCGGGCCTGCCGGACGGGCTGCTCCAGGTGATGCCCGGCGGCCCCGAGGCCGGCCAGGCCCTGGTCGCCGACCCCCTGGTCCCGGTCGTCTCCTTCACCGGTTCGACCGCCGCGGGGCGTGCGGTCGGTGAAGCGGCCGGACGTCATCTCAAGCGCGCGCACCTGGAGTTGGGCGGGAACTCCGCCCTGATCGTCCTGGAGGACGCCGATCTCGACGCGGTCATCTCCACGGCGGCCTGGGGCTCGTTCTTCCACCAGGGCCAGATCTGCATGACCACCGGCCGCCACCTGGTCCACGCCTCGCTGTACGAGGAGTACGTGGAACGGCTCGCCGCCAAGGCCGACTCGCTGGCCGTCGGCGACCCGCACCGCGAGCAGGTGCACCTCGGGCCCATCATCGACGAGGCCCAACTCGCCAAGATCCGGGGGCTGGTGGAGTCCAGCACCGCGAACGGCGCGAAACTGGCGGCGGGCGGCACGCACGAGCGGCTCTTCTACCGGCCGACCGTGCTCGCCGGCGTCGACGACACCACCCCGGCGTACGCGCAGGAGGTCTTCGGCCCGGTCGCGCCGGTCCGCTCCTTCGCCACCCCGGACGAGGCGGCGGCCCTGGCCGCCGCGGGACCGTACGGCCTCTCCCTCGGCATCGTCACCCGGGACACTGCACGCGGCCTCGACCTCGCCGAGCGCATCCCGACCGGTATCGCGCACATCAATGATCAGACCGTCAACGACGAGGCCGTCGCGCCCTTCGGCGGTACGGCCGCCTCCGGCACCGGCGCCCGCTTCGGCGGCGAGGCGAATCTGGACGCCTTCACCGACCTGCGGTGGACGACGGTGCGGGGGGACGTGGCGGGCTACCCGTTCTAGGAGCTCCCGGCCCGGCGACCGGGGTTCACCGGCCCCTATTCGGCGTTCTTGGCCTGCTGGGCCGCGACCGACTTGCGGACCTCGTCCATGTCCAGCTTCCGGGCCTGCCCGATCACGTCGTCCAGGGCGGCGGCGGGCAGCGCACCGGGCTGGGCGAAGATCGCGACCTGGTCGCGCACGATCATCAGGGTCGGGATCGACTGGATCTCGAAGGCCGCCGCGAGCTCGGGCTGAGCCTCCGTGTCGACCTTGGCGAAGACCAGGTCGGGGTTGGCCTCGGCGGCCTTCTCGTAGACCGGGGCGAACTGACGGCACGGCCCGCACCAGGACGCCCAGAAGTCGATCAGGACGAACTCGTTGTCCGTGACCGTCTGGTCGAAGTTCTCCTTGGTGAGCTCAACGGTGCTGCTCATTCCATTTCCCTCTTCCTCACGTCCGGGTCATGCCGGTCAGCACAACGCCACCCACCGGGGGCCTATTCCGGGCCCCTACCCGTGTGGCCACGGCGCACGCCAGCAACCAGACTGGCCCCATGACGGAAACGGAATCCATCGCCTACGACGTCGTGGTGCTCGGTGCCGGACCCGTGGGGGAGAACGTCGCCGACCGCGCACGCGCCGCCGGCCTCTCCACCGCGGTCGTGGAGAGCGAACTGGTCGGCGGCGAGTGCTCGTACTGGGCGTGCATGCCCAGCAAGGCCCTCCTCCGCCCGGCGATCGCCCGCGCCGACGCCCGCCGCGTACCCGGCCTCGCCGCCGCCGTGCAAGGCCCCCTCGACGCCTCCGCGGTGCTCGCCCACCGCGACTGGTTCACCTCGGACTGGAAGGACGACGGCCAGCTCGCCTGGCTCGACGGCATCGGTGCCGACTTCCACCGCGGACACGGCCGGCTCACCGGACCGCGCACCGTGACGGTGGAAGGCCCCGACGGACAACGCACCGTGCTGACCGCCCGGCACGCGGTCGCGGTCTGCACCGGCACCCGCGCCCAGCTCCCCGACCTGCCGGGCCTCGCCCAGGTCAAGCCGTGGACGAGCCGCGAGGCGACCAGCGCCCACGCCGTGCCCGGACGGCTGATCGTGGTGGGCGGCGGTGTCGTGGCCGCCGAGATGGCCACGGCCTGGCTGGCGCTCGGCTCCCGGGTCACCCTCCTGGTCCGCGGCAAGGGCCTGCTGCCCCGCATGGAGCCCTTCGCCGGGGAACTCGTCGCCGAGGCGCTGACCGAGGCGGGCGCGGACGTGCGCACCGGCACCTCGGTGACCGCCGTCTCGCGCGAGGGCTCCACCGTGGTCGCCCTCACGGACGCCGGCGACCGCATCGAGGCCGACGAGATCCTGTTCGCGACCGGCCGGGTGCCGCACACGGACGACATCGGCCTGGAGACCGTCGGCCTGGAGCCGGGCGGGTGGATCGAGGTCGACGACAGCCTCCGGGTCATCGGCAGCGAATGGCTCTACGCCGTCGGCGACGTCAACCACCGTGCGCTGCTCACCCATCAGGGCAAGTACCAGGCCCGGATCGCGGGGGCCGCCATCGCGGCCCGCGCCGCGGGAGTACCGCTCCTGGAGACGGACCCCTGGGGCGCGCACTCGGCGACCGCCGACCACGCGGCCGTACCCCAGTGCGTCTTCACCGACCCGGAGGCGGCGGCCGTGGGCCTCTCCCTCGCGGAGGCCGAGCAGGCGGGTCACCGGGTCCGGGCCGTGGACGTCGACATGTCCTCGGTCGCGGGCGCGGGACTGTACGCGGACGGCTACCGCGGCAAGGCCCGCATGATCGTCGACCTCGACCGCCGGATCGTCCTCGGTCTCACGCTGGTCGGCCCCGGCGTCGGCGAACTGATCCACTCCGCGACCGTCGCCGTCGTCGGCCAGGTGCCGGTGGACCGCCTGTGGCACGCGGTCCCGTCCTATCCGACGGTCAGTGAGGTCTGGCTGCGGCTGCTGGAGGCGTACCGGGACGCGTGAGCCCCCGGGGCGGGGGCGGCGAGCCGTCGTGCCGCCGCCCCGCACGACCGGGTGCCGGCGCCTCACCGCCCCGCACGACCGGGTCCCGGCGCCTCCCCGGACCGGCCGGACCGGGGCCCCGGGCGGTCAGGACCGCCCGGGGCCCCGCTCGTCAGGACACGGTCAGGACAGGGACACCAGCTCCCGGTACTCCTCGCTCCACAGGTCCTCGTCGGCGTCCGGGAGCAGCAGCACCCGGTCCGGGCGCAGCGCGTCGACGGCTCCCTGGTTGTGGGTGACCATGACGAGCGCGCCGGGATACGTGGCCACGGCGGCCAGGACCTCGGCGCGGGAGGCCGGGTCCAGGTTGTTGGTGGGCTCGTCCAGGAGGAGCACGTTCGCGCCCGAGTGGACGAGCCCGGCAAGCGCGAGCCTGGTCTTCTCACCCCCGGAGAGGGCCCCGATCCGCTTGTCGGCGTCGTCACCGGTGAACAGGAACGAGCCGAGCACCCCGCGTACCTCCCCGTCGCCGAGCTGCGGCGCGGCGGCGGCGAGGTGGCCGCGGACCGTTCCGGCCGGGTCCAGCGTGTCGTGCTCCTGCGCGAAGTAGCCGAGGCGCAGCCCGTGCCCGCGCACCACGCGCCCGCCGTCCGGGTCCTCGTGACCGGCGAGCAGCCGCAGCAGGGTGGTCTTGCCCGAGCCGTTCGGGCCGAGGACCACCAGCCTGCTGCCCCGGTCGACGGCGAGGTCGACGCCCCCGAGGACGCGCAGATCGCCGTACGACTTGGCCAGCGCGACCGCGCCGAGCGGCATGCGCCCGCACGGGGCCGGTTCGGGCAGCCGGATCCGGGCCGCCTTCTCCGTCCGCCGGACCGGTTCGAGACCGGCGAGCAGACGGTCGGCGCGGCGGTCCATGTTCCTCGCGGCCACGGCCGTCGCCACGTGCGAGCGCATCTTGTCGGCCTGGGCGTGCAGCGCCGCCGCCTTCCGCTCGGCGTTCGCCCGCTCCCGGGCGCGGCGCCGCTCGTCGGCGTCGCGCTGGGCGAGGTAGGCCGACCAGCCGGTGTTGTGGACGTCGAGGGTGGCGCGGTGCGGGTCCAGATGGAAGACGCGGTTGACCACGTCGGCCAGCAGGGAGGTGTCGTGACTGATGAGGACGAGCCCCGCCCGGCGGCTCGCGAGGAACCCGCGCAGCCAGGCGACGGAGTCGGCGTCGAGGTGGTTCGTCGGCTCGTCGAGGAGCAGGACGCCGTCGTCCGCGAACAGGATGCGCGCCAGCTCGACCCTTCGCCGCTGTCCGCCGGACAGGGTGCCGACCCGCTGGTCCAGCACCCGGGCCGGCAGCCCGAGGCCCGCGGCGACCCGGGCCGCCTCGGCCTCGGCCGCGTACCCGCCGCGCGCCTGGAACTCGGCCTCGGCGCGCACGTAGGCGTTCATCGAGCGTTCGGATCCGTCGGCCATCGCGGCCTCGGCCGCGCGCAGCGCCCGTACGGCGCGGTCGAGACCGCGGGCCGAGAGGATCCGGGCGGTGACGGTGACGGCGGGGTCCGCCGCGGCCGGGTCCTGGGCGAGGTGGCCGACCGTGCCGGTAAGGGAGACGGAACCGGCGGAGGGGCGCCGGAGCCCGGCGAGGGTGCTGAGCAGCGTGGTCTTGCCGGCGCCGTTGCGGCCGACCAGGCCGACGCGGTCGCCGGGGGAGACGGTGAAGGAGATGCCGGACAGCAGCAGACGGGCACCGACGCGCACGTCGGCACCGCGAACGGTGATCATGGGAGAACGCTCCAGAGGTCAATCGGCTCAAGGACACACGTGTGGCGTGGAAGCGGGTCCTGGAGCTAAGAGACGCGGGGCGTTGACATGCGGGCAGGCTAACGGAGGCGGGGGCGGGGCGCTCGCGATTTATGTACGGGGGAGGCGCGGCGGTGCGATGCCCGTGGCCGTGCCGGGCCGTGCGGGGCGAGGCTGGCGCTACGGCGCTACGGCGCTACGGCGCTACGGCGCTACGGCGCTACGGGGCTACGGGGCTACGGGGCTACGGGGCTACGGGGCTACGGCACGGCGCGGCGGGGTTGTGACGGGGCGGGGCCGTGACCGGGGCTATGGCGCGGCGAGGCTGTGACCGGGCGGGCGGGTCGCGACCGGGGCTCAGTTCGGCAGGTCGAAGCCCAGGGCCTCGGCCGCCAGTTCCGGTGTCGGCTGGGACCACAGGTCCGCCGTCGCCTGGTTCGAGGACAGTGAGCGCAGCTCGGCATGGTCGAGGTAGAGGACGCCGTCCAGGTGGTCCGTCTCGTGCTGGACGATGCGCGCGGGCCAGCCGCTGAACACCTCGTCGACGGCTCGCCCGTGCTCGTCGAGCGCCGTCAGCCGCACCTGGTCGTGCCGGGCCACGACGGCCTGCCAGCCAGGAACGCTCAGGCAGCCCTCGAAGAACGCGGCCCGACCCGGACCGATCCCGTCGTACGACGGATTGACCAGCACGCGGTACGGCAGTGGCACCCGCCCGCGGACGAGGCGGACCTCGTCCGAGACCGGCGCCGGGTCCTCTATGACGGCGATCCGCAGCGGCACGCCGACCTGGGGCGCGGCGAGACCGACACCGGGCGCCGCGTGCATCGTGGCGCGCAGGGCGGCGACGAACCGGTCCAGCAGTCCCGGGTCCAACTGCCCGTCGAACGGCTCCGTTCGCCGGCGCAGCACGGGATCGCCGGCCGCGACGATCGGCAACGGCCCCTCGTGACCGAGGAGTTCTTCGACCAGGTCGCTGAGGGAGATGCGCGGGGGGCTGACGTCAGGTTCGGATCCCATCCCGCCAGGATGCCAAGCGGAAGCAAAGCGATCGAGGCGGCACGGGCGGAGTCGGACGACTTTCCTCGTATGGCACCGGTCACAACGCGGGGCCGCGACGGTCGGGATCCGGCCCCGACGGCAGCCGGGGCCGGACCCGACATGGCCGGGTCCGGCCCCGTAACCACCGGCGGCGGCTCGTCTCAGGCCTCCTCGAACTCGCCCCCGAGCGCGGACGCGATCCGCAGATGCGAGGCCGCTTCCTCGGGGCGGCCGAGCCGTTGGAGGGTGCGGCCCAGCATCAGACGGGCGTAGTGCTCCACCGGGTCCCGCTCCACGATCGTGCGCAACTCGGTCTCGGCCCGGCGCAGTTGGGCCGAGTGGTAGTAGGAGCGCGCCAGCAGTAGCCGGGGTCCGGTCTGCTCCGGCACCTCCTCGACCAGTCCGCCCAGGACGCGCGCGGCCGCCGCGTAGTCCTTGGCCTCGAAGAACATCCGCCCGCGCTCCCAGCGCTCCGCGGCCGTCCCGTGGTCGTAGTACGTCATGTCCACCACTGACCTCCTTCGACGGGCCACAACCAAGGCGATTGGTTGAAAATTCCACAAGCCCCCGAGGCTGCGGGCCGGAGAGCCCGCACGTGTGCAAGCCGTCGTGCCGGCGGGGTCACGCCCCGGCGAGTTCCTTGTTGGCCCGCTCCGTCACGAGGGCCAGGACGCGCCCCGCGGCGGCCAGGTCCTCGGCCGGGATCCCCGCGTACACCCGGGCCGCGATCTCGTCGCCCGCGGTGCGGACCGACGCGAACAGCTCCCGGCCGGAGTCCGTCAGGGACAGCCGCCCCGGTGCCGGCTCCTCCAGGAGGCCCCGTGCCGTCAGCTCCTCGACGGTCCTGAGGGCCGCCGGCTCGTCGATCTTCAGGCTGGCGGTGAGCCGGTTCGTGACCCGGGCTCGTTCGGTGGTCCCGCCGTCGTCCGACACGGCCCGCAGGGCCACCGACTGCTCGAACGTGGTGCCGCTGCGGGCCAGCACCCGCTCCAGGGCGGCGCGGGACGCGTAGTGGGCGAGGCCGATGACCTGGCCGTTGACAGGGGGAACAGAGGTGGTCATGACTACTCCTCGGGTGGAACCTCTTCGGAATGTCCGGAATGTTCGGAGGGTCGTGAAGCCCGGCCGGTGCGCGGCCCGGATCCGCTGGGCGGACCGAGCGGTAGGTCGAGGGGTACGTCGAGCAGGACGGCCAGCTCGCGGCTGAACGCCCGGGTGCGTTCCCCGCCGAGGCCGCCCAGGGGTTCGAGCAACTGCTCCAGGAGGCCCTGGACGACGGTGATGGCGCGCAGGGTGACCTCGCGCCCCTTGTCGGTGAGGGTCAACCGCACCGCTCGGGGGTCCGCCGGATCCCGGTCGCGGTCGAGAAGGCCGGCCGCCTCCAGGGAGCGGGCGAGTTTTGAGACGTAGAGCGGTTCGAGTCCGGTGTGGTCGGCGAGCCGGCGCTGGCTGGGGTGCTCTCCGGCCCGGTGCATGCCGTACAGCGACGCCACCAGTGAGTACTGCGCGTGTGTCAGGCCCAGCGGACCCACGGCGCGGTCCACCGCGACGCGCCACTTCATCGACAGCCGCCAGACGAGGAAACCGGGCGTCGCGTTCTCGGAAACCGACTTCGCTGAACTCATGAAGGAAACGGTACATGGATACTATGTCCATGGCTACTATTTTGCTGCCACGAGCCACGAGCCACGAGCCACGAGCCACGAGCCACGAGCCACGAGCCACGAGCCACGAGCCACGAGCCACGAGCCGACCAGCCGACGAGCCCGGTTCGACCTCGAACGGCCCCGGCCGTGGCGTGCGGGTCCGGTGGCCGGACGACCCGGGCCACCATGCCGGTTCTGGGTCAAGTGCCCCTCAATGCGCCGATCGATGGACTGACGGGAGGCCCCCGGCGGGTCTAGGTTGTGGGTCATGAGCAATCTTGATCGGGAGCCGGTTCCCGCCCCCTGCGGCGGCCGCGGGTTCGTGGTGGCCGAGCCGGTGCGCGAACTCCTCAGCCCCCGCCGGGTCAAGCTCGGCGAGGCCACCGAGGTCCGTCGTCTGCTGCCCAACCTGGGCCGGCGCATGGTCGGCGCCTGGTGCTTCGTCGATCACTACGGACCCGACGACATCGCCGACGAACCCGGCATGCAGGTCCCGCCGCACCCGCACATGGGCCTCCAGACCGTCAGCTGGCTGCACGAGGGCGAGGTGTTGCATCGTGACTCCACGGGCAGTCTCCAGACGATCCGCCCGCGCGAGCTCGGCCTCATGACCTCGGGCCGCGCCATCAGCCACTCCGAGGAGAGCCCCCGTGCTCACTCCCGCCTGCTGCACGGCGCCCAGCTCTGGGTCGCGCTGCCGGACAGCCACCGGCACACCGACCCGCACTTCGAGCACCACGCCGAGCTGCCCGTCGTCACCGCCCCCGGCCTGCGGGCCACGCTCCTGCTGGGCACGCTCGACGGCACGGCCTCGCCCGGCACGACGTACACGCCGATCGTCGGCGCCGACCTGGCCCTGACGGCCGGTGCGGACGTACGCCTGCCGCTGGAGCCCGACTTCGAGTACGCCGTCCTCGCCATGTCCGGCGAGGCCAGGGTCGACGGCGTACCGATGCTCCCCGGCTCGATGCTCTACCTCGGCTGCGGCCGCACCGAACTCCCGCTGCGCGCCGCGACCGACGCGGGCCTGATGCTGCTGGGCGGTGAGCCGTTCGAGGAAGAGCTGATCATGTGGTGGAACTTCATCGGCCGCACCCAGGAGGACATCGAACAGGCCCGGGAGGACTGGGCCAAGGGCGGGCGCTTCGGTGAGGTGAAGGGGTACGACGGGGCACCGCTGTCCGCCCCGGAACTGCCCCCACTGCCGCTGAAGCCGCGCGGAAGGGTGCGCTGACCCGGGGTTCCAGCTCTGGCGCACGCCTCCCGTGGGACACGGTGGTCCCTGCTCGGCACCCGGTGCTCCCGAGGCGCGATCGCACCTCGGGAACGCGTCGACGGGCAAAGCTGCGTTTTCCTAACGGAGCCTCAGCTGTGTTGTGGTGGTTTTGCAGTCGACGCCCCTTGGCCGTGGCGGCTGCTCTGGTCGTCGCCTCCGGCTGCTCGTCCCGGGACGACGAGGCCACACCCTCACATTCGACATCGTCACCCTCGAGTTCGGCATATTCCGACGGGGCCCGTGAGGCCGTCGAAGCCTACGTGGACGCCCTGCACTCCCGCAGCGCCACCGACCTGATCGCCATCGGCGGTGTCAAGGACGAGAAGTGGTCGAGGCAGGAGGCCGCGCAGATCCTCGCCGCCCGGGGCGGGCGCGGATGCAAGGTCAAGGAGGTCCAGATCGAGCGCGACATGGGTTCGGACACCGGCTCGGCCCGCCTCGTTGCTGAGGACCGGTCGGGCAAACCCATGCGGGACACCTTCACCGTGATGCGGCAGAAGGGCACGTGGCACCTGGTGGTCTTCACTCACCAGCCGACCGAGTTGGGTAAGGAACCCGCGTCAACGGACAAAGCTGGTTCCTGACGGCCACGTTGGGGCGGCGTGTGCCTCGCACTCGGGGCACACGCCGCCCAGTGCCGTTGGGCTCCAGACGTTCTTCGACAGCCGTGACCGCAGCGCCGTGGTGGGTGGTCAGGGCGTGACCGGAGACGTCGCTGCTGTCGATGTGCACGCTGAGCCGTACGGCCCTCAGCTTGTTGCAACTGGCGGCGCTCACTCAATCGAATTCTCCCCAGCTGGCAGCATGAAGCGTGGCGGACGCCATCCGATGCCTTGTGCTGAGAAGAGTAAACGGCTGCTTTCGGCGGCATCTACCTGCGCATGACCGTCGATACGCGAAGTCCCCGGCGCCAGCGTTTCCGCTGGTGACGGGGTCTTTGGGCACCTGATGAGGGGTGCCCCGGCAGGATTCGATCCTGCGCACACGGCTCCGGAGCCCAGGTGAGACCGCAGGGGCATTGCTGCCCTGACCTGCGGCGAAGGCTCCGATCGTGCGAGTGCCGAGCAAGGTCATCACGCCCCTATTACGCGGGTGGCCTGTCGGGTGGTCGGTGCGGGCCGTATCGTCGAAGCATGATCTCGGGCAGCAGCGAGGGAACGGGCAGCGGCGGCGCGGAGTTCACGGCGGAGGGCCTGGAGCCAGTCCTCCGGGAGGCATGCGCGACCGCCGGACTCGACTACCGCGGCGCCGAGTTGCTGCGGCTCGGATCGAACGCGGTCTACCGCCTCACGTCGTTACGCGTCATCGTCCGCATCGCGCGTGATCCGGCGGTTGAAGCGGAGATGGCTCGGGCCGTGGGCGTGGCTCGGTGGCTTGAGGAGCAGGACTTCCCGGCCACGCGTGTGCCGGCGTCCATCGCTCAACCGCTTGTTGTCGGGGGCCTGGTGGTCACCTTCTGGGAGAGCGTCCAGGAGACCGAGGAGTACGCGACGGTCGGTGAGCTGGCCGACCTCGTGCGCCGCTTGCACTGGCTCGAAGAGCCTGAGTTCCTGGGGCTGTCGTACTTCGATCCGCTGGCCAAGCTGGCGGCGTCGCTCGAAGGGCTGGACGGCGTCGCGGGGGAGGACCGGACGTTCCTGGAGGAGCGAGCGGCGAGGCTCGCCAAGGATTACGACCGGTTGGACTTCGTTCTTCCCTTCGGCATGATCCATGGTGACGCCAGTATCGGGAACATCCTCCGCCACCGGGACGGGCACGCGGTGCTCATCGACCTGGACGGCTTCGTCCTTGCTCCGCGTGAGTGGGACTTGATTCAGACGGCGATCTTCTACGACAGGTACGGCTGGCACACCAAGGCGGAGTACGCCGAGTTCGTGCACCGGTACGGCTTCGACCTGATGAACTGGCCGGGCTACAACACGCTCGCTGACCTGCGAGAGCTGATGATGGTCGCCTGGCTCGGCCACCAGGTCGCGACGAGTGAGCGGTCTGCCGCCGAATTCGCTCGGCGAGTGCACTCCCTCCGTACCGGGGAGGGCCGAGACGAGTGGGGCCCGTTCTGATCGGGCGGCTACGTGGGCTCAGACAGCGGCGTGAACACCGGAGGCTATCCACAGCCTGTGGTCTGTGACCTGTTCGGCGAACGCCTGGACATGAGCGCTGTCGCTGGCCCCTGCGAGGTTCTGTCGGAACTCGGCCAGGTAGCTGACGCACCGCGCCGACTTGAGCTGCTCGCCCAGGTCGAGCGCATCGAGCGCAACGCGACAAGCCTCCTCGACGTCCCCGGCCCGTAGGTGAGCGTCGGCGAGAACTATGGTCGCGAAGAAGTCGCTCCGTACATGGTTGCCGCTCATCGCGTTCTCGGCGTGGGCGACGGCCTGCCGGGCACTGTTGACGTCACGGAAGCAGTGGGCGGCCTCTGCTGCGAGCTCCGCCTCGTCGAAGTAGCTGATCCATTCGGGCTCGTCGTCGGTGTTCCTGCTCTCCAGCGCTTTCGTGGCCGCGCTCAAGGCGGCTTCGCAGGCTCGTACGTCCCCGGTCCGGGCAAGAGCGCGGGCCTCCATGGCGTGGAACTGGGCGCGGAGCGTGGGCGTGGCCACGGGAGAGATGCCCATGAGCGCAGCGCGGGCGAGCGTCGCAGCCTGGGTGTAGCGACCGAGGAACGTCGCCTGATGGCTCATGGCCGACAGGATGCTTCCGGCGAGCCGGCGGTCGTTGGCGTCCTGGGCCAAGCGGAGAGCTTGGAGGAAGTACCGCTGTGCCAGACCGTGACGGCAGGCGTCGTACGACATCCAACCGGCGAGGAGTGTGGCTTCCGCCGTGGTGGAGAGCAGCGCGCGGCCGACCTGTTCGGTGTACTGACCGCGCAGGAGCGGGGCGACTTGGGTGCTGAGGTATTGGATCGCCGCGTGCCGGGCGTGGTCACCGCCGAACCGGTCGTCCAGTTCGGCGAACATGTCCGCGGTGGTCTTGATGGCGGCCACGTCTCCGAGACCGACGCGGATTCCGTCCCGGCGCTGCCGAGGGACGGTCGGCTCGGGTGCCACGAGCCACCGGAGGGATGCTTCGTTCCACGCGGGTTCGGACGGCTCGGCCTGTAAGAGGGGCTCGTACCGGTTTAGATCGGCGCGCCACAGTTGGCCGACCGCTTCGATCGCGTCGTCGGGGCTCGCTGGATAGCTGACGTCCATGAGCGAGGTATCCCGGCCGCTCTCGTGGTTCAGCCCCAGTTCGGCTGCGCTGAGGCCGTACGCATCGCACAGGAGCGGCCCGTAGAAGTCGTCCGGAACGCTGTGGCCGTTTTCCCAACTGGCAATACGTCGCTTGACGCTGGCGTCCGCCGGGAGCCGATGGCCACGGCGGGCCGCAGCCTGGCGCAGTTCGCGCACCAACCGCGGCTGACTCCACCCGCGATCCGAACGGGCCTGCCATAAGCGAACGCGGGTCGATTCCATCGAAGACGTGACCGTCCTCTCCCGGTGAGTGAACTGGTGCGACCACTGGGACGCACGACTCTGAGGCCGTACGACCGAATGTACGCGCGGTTCATGGCCGGATGCTCCAAGTAGCTGTAGATCGCCGGCGATTGAGCCAGGACGGGGGATGACGCGTCAACGAGTGAGGCGTCATCCCCCGTCACCCCTCGTCATCTGCCCTGGCCAAGGTGGCGAGCGTGAGTCTGGAGACGGAGCGGCATTGGGGTCGCGACTGAGACTGACCGAGGTGAGATGAAGTGCAGAGGATGACGACCAGGGGCGTCGAATGGCTCTCCGCGGCGGCCGACGATCCGGCCAGTTGCCGGGCGACCTGGGCAGACGACCCACGCGCACCGTACGCGCTGGCGGCCGGTCGCTTCTTCGACGTGGTGACGGTCGAACAGAGGGTCGGCATGGAGACCTTCGACCAACTTCTGCACCGGGGGCTTCCGTTCGGGCCCGTGGTACTCGATCACAAGGCCCGGCGCGTGGGCTTCTTCCTCGGCTCGCGGAATCAGGAGACCTTCGTTCACTACCTCGACCAGGAAGACGGCGCTCCGCCCGCGTACCGCTATCTGGGGCACGGCTCGGTAGTCGTCGTTCCGGGGCCCATGCCCATGAGCGGTGACCGCTACCAGTGGCTTCGGGCTCCGACTCGACGCCCCATCGCCAACCCACTGCGTCCGGTGGCTCTGGCCACCATGCTGATTGCCTCCGCCGAACTACTCGCCCGTGTGGACCGGTACGGCGAGCGCTACCCGTCTGCGGCTGCCCTCGCCCTCCCCATCTTCGAGGGGACTCCGACCGATGCGGGATGACCCCACCCACCGGCAAGACGCTGCCACCTGGTCGCCTCTGGACACTGACGACTGGTACGCCGCGCGCAACGCCACGACTGCGCTTCGGGACGCTCTGCTCCGTGCCGGCCTGGAGAAGGACTTCCCGTACTTGCGAGCCGACTTGAACGCGTTCGGGCATGGTCTGGTCGACCTGGGCCGCATCTCGCCGACCACCGCCGAACGTTTAGCGGGATTGTTGCGACTGGCGCTTGCCGCGGGGCTACGGAGATTGGAAGAGAGCGGCGACGGGGCTGCCGAGCACCACGCAGGAGAGGACTGACGTAATCACCGACCGACGGGGAGTCGTCGCCAAGCGCGCAGAGGACCTGATGCCTGGCGTGCCGTACGTCCGGGGCTGGTCACAGGCTCGACGTGGCGCTGACGAGCTCGCTGCGCAACTGACCGTCCTGGGCCTGGAGCCGGACTTCCCTGGCCTCACGGCAGACGTGAACGTCTCGGGCGACGGCCTGGTACGCCTCGGTGTCATACGGCCTGATGCGGCCTTGATTTTGGCGGAGTTGATTGTGGCGGGCCTCGCGGCGGAGCTGCCGATGCATGCCGAGACGTTGACGCAAGAGGCGGGGAGAGCCCGACACAACTCGCCGGCTGCCTGACCGGCTCGACCCGAGAAACCCCGGTCGGTCGCGGTCCGAGCATGCTCGCGCGATCGGCCGGACTGGCCCCGTGCGTCACCGTTCCCGTCGGATGATGCGCGGGGCCTTCTGCTGTCCGCGAGTCCCGTCGTCTGTGGTCTGCCGCTCGGCCCGGACCGGCGCCCCAGCGCCGCAGCCCGGACGAACGGCAGACCCGCCACGCTTCGAAGGACGGACGTAGGGCTTGGAAAGGGATCCGCTCTGTAGGACATCAGCTTGGGAAGCTGAGGTGATCTGGCGCCAGTTGCGTCACTGACCTGCAACTAAGGGGCGTTGGAGTTCCCAGTGGCCGCTGAGTCAGTGCTCGCTATTCCCCGTGGTTCCCCGCACGACCTGGCACGCATCATTCGTCGCACCTCTCCAGAACCAGGCTCGCAGACCCCTCTTCGAGTCCATTGTGCTCCTCCAGGTGGAGATGGGTGCCATCCGGCGTGCCGTCCTGGGCGAGTGTGAGCAGGTGTCCGGCCAGGGTTCTCAGCCCTGCGGCGTTGGCCTCGATCACGATTCTTTTCGCCCAGGGCGCGTACCTCGATGCGTGCGGCTTCCTCCCACATGAAGACTCTGGTGATTCCATCGGTCACCGTACCGACGTGAGTGGTCATTGACGGAGCGATGTGGGGTTCAGGGACCATGCTCAAGCGTCCCACCCCTCATCCAGGCCCGGGCTATCCGCCGTGATCACCGCAGGCGCACGCCTTTCAACTGTGGTGGTGGTTCCCGCTAGGCTCCCTGTGAACTTCAGCCTCGGCGCACGCCGGGGCTTCTTGCGCGGGTGCTCCGAGTCAGGGCACTGGGGAGGGGCGAATGATGAATGCTTCCGCGTTCGGAAGACGGGTCGTTGCAGCGGCGGGTGCCGTGTCGGTGCTGGCGCTGACCGGCGCATGCGGTGCTGACAGCGGGGACGATGCTGGGGGAGGTGAGAAGTCTGCGACCGCCGAGTCCGCCTCGCCTGCGAACTCGGCGTCGCAGCGGGCATCCGGATCGCCCGCCTCCGAGGCTGGGAAGGGCCTCGACCAGAAGGGCCTCGACCGCTTGGCGTTGGCCGTGCACGATGTCCCCGGCTATACGGTCGACACCGTCACGGGCAAGGGCAACGCGGTGGACCACGACGTACTCACGACCTACCGCGCCGTCACGCCCGCACCTTGCCGACCCGTCTACGCAGCCGCGCAGTTGGGCAGCTTGCACGATTTCACGGCCCAGGTCAGCCAGGACGTCGTGTCCGCCTCCGACGATCTCGGGCAGCACGCGAGTGTCGGCCTGACGTCTTACGCCCTTGCCGACGCCCGCACGGTGATGGCCGAACTGCGTGCAGCGCTTCCGAAGTGCGGCACCGCCAAGATGCGCCCGTCCGCTGCCCACCCCGATACTGGGCTGGGGTATTCCGGTCCCCAGTCCCGGCCCGTTTCCGGTTACGGCGACGAGGCCCTCGCTTTCGACGCCACCCAGGTCATCGTCGGCGGGGGACCCAGCATCCCCGTCACCGTCCTGGTAGTCCGCCAGGACTCCACCATCGCTACCTTCCTGTCCCTCAACCCCTTGCAGCCCCCGACCATCCCCCAGGACGTCGTCGACGCGCAGCTGAAGAAGCTCGCCTGACCTCGCCGGGCGGGGGCGATGATGTACGCGCCGCGGTTCACAGCACACCTTCGGCTAGAGGGTCCGGCCTCCACGCAGCTGTAGTGGCACGACCCCGGGTAGGACGAAGGGCCAGCCCGAGAGGAAACCCTCCTGAGCCGACCCTTCTGCCTGTGCCCCCAGCAGGATTCGAACCTGCGACACCCGCTTTAGGAGTTCGATCGGCACCTGCCCCTGGTGTCGTCGTCGCCAGGTCCGGCGGTCGTGCGGGGGCGCTGGCGTATGCCGCCGTCCGGCCTCGTTGATGTCAGCCGTGGATGTCAGACGGCTCTGACATCCTGCGCCAGTGAAAATGACATGGGCCGCCTTCTGGGCACTGATAGCCACCCTGAACGGCGAAGCCACGGAGGCGAGCTGCCGGCACCTGGCCGAGGAGCTGAGCCGCCGTTCCGTCCCCGACATCATCGGCTTCGCGGAACGTCATGCCGAGGCTCTCTACCGCTTGGACCAAGAGAAGTTCGGGACGCTTCCGGTTGCCGACATGACGGACCGGAACGGCGAACCCTTCCCGCAGTCTGCCGACGGTTTCCTGTACGCCCGCTGCGCTGTCGTCGCCGCAGGCCAAACCGTGTGGGAAGGCGTCTTCTTCGACGTCGACAAGTTCGTCCCGTACACCTCCACCCGGTTTGACGGGGAGTGGCTGCTGTACGTGCCGGATCAGGCGTACGAACTCGCTACCGGGAAGGAGTGGGACCGCTCGACCCGGTACTGCTCCGAGAGCTACTCCAACGGGGATGGATGGCCGGACCTGAAGAGCTGAGATGGACTACCGCTTGATCGGGCACGACTGGGGCGCGACACCTTCTGATCCGTAGCTCTAGAGAGATCGGTCATTGAAGGTCCTACAGGCCACTGAGGAACCCATGACGACCGGTGTGGGGTACTGCCGGTTGCCGAGGTTGCTGTACTTCGCTGCTGTACGACCGCCCCGCCTCCTGGCCAACACGCTTTCCAACTGTGTTGGTGGCCTCGTGGGCTGCATCCGGGGTCGTTCACCTGCGTTCATGGGCGGCTGGCGCGGGCGGCAACACCTGCTGACGGTCCCGTGTGAACGGTCCTGAATGGGGCTGAATGAGACGGGAACTGAGACGGGCGGCTCTACCGGGCAGGCTGCTGCCCCACGTGAGGAAATGCGTGGACCCACCACCATGCAAGGGGATAGGTTCCGTCTGGTCATGCGTCGTCTAGCGGCCACGCGGAGTGCTGAGGCGGTTTGTACTACTGCCGTAACAACCACTGCCGAACCCCGGCAGGCACGCGCGCCCGGGTGCCGGGGATGGCACTCTTTCCGCCTACGGCCCGTCAGGTCGGGCCAGTCAGAGGGGGAGTCTCTCCACGATGCATCGCATGCGCGCCGCCGCGGCCGTTCTCGCCGCCGCAGGGCTCGTCGCCGCCACCCAGCTCGGTCTCGCCGGCACGGCATCGGCCGCGACCCCGGCTACGACGAGCACCGGCTGCCCGGTCAGCCTCGTCTACCCGGCGAGGTTCTACGTCGACTCGCACGGTTGGGTGACCAACGGCGGTCTGTACTTCGGGATCAAGAACAAGAGCACGACCAAGAGCTTCACGAAGGTCACGCTCACCGTCACGGACGTCGCGAATATCCGCTTCGGCACGGCCACGCCCAAGAACGGCCGGGTCACCAACAAGACGTCGATGACGGTCTCCGTGTATACGGGGACCCTCAAGCCGAGCAGCAGCCTCGGCGTGAAGGTGCGGACACACCTGCTCAACACCCACAGCTACAAGGTGAAGTTCGCCCTCCACGGCACCGGCTGGACCTGCGCCGTGAACCAGGGCACCTGGGGCGTCTGACCCCAAGTGCCCCTTCGGTCCGCAGGGCGTCGCGGGGCGCTGTCCATCGGTTCAGGACAGCGCCCCGCGAGGCACAAGGGCTTTGAGGTCTGGCCTCATCTTTATCAGGTCGACCACAGGGTCCTGTCAGCGTCGCTCAACCCGTCCCGCGTCTCACTCGATCGTCCATTGACGTCCCGCGTCGACCGCTCGTGTTCGTGCCTGTTGGTATCAGTCGCTGATGTCAGCCGGGCCCTATGGGTATCCGCGCGGTTCACCGTTGCACCCCGCTCGATCGGGTACGCGAGGGGCATGCTTACGGCCGCTTTGCCCTGTAGATCATGCGGCTGTACGACCTCATCGCCGACATGTCCGGCTCGCCGAGACGATCCGCCGCCGCAGTGCTCGTATGCGGATTTCACCGAGGAGTACGACGGGCTGAGTGCTATCCGACTGCCTGGTGCGTTGTCGCCGCAGACGTATCCCTCCGGGCCTGATGTGGATGTGATCCGCAGGAGTACCTCGTAGGACGAAATCCGTATGTGGCGTGTGCCGCCCGCTGCGATCGCTCTGAGGCTGACTTGCTCCGAGCACTCGTTGTCTCGTCGCCGGCACACCAGAAGACACGCACGGCGTTGGGTGTGTTGTTCGCAAGGGTGATCGGGGCGACGTTCTCGGGATCGGTCGGATCCAGGTTGCAGCCGACAAGGCAGAGATAGGCCGGACTCAGGAAGGCCAGCGTCACGCAACGAGAGACACGGTTGCTCAGAGACTTCACTGCCCCCCGAAGGTCGCCACGCGAATCCGCACCGTATCGCAAGATCGAGTGTGCGGGTATGGCCTGACCTGGCAATACATCGACCGCAGCCTTCACGGCTGCCTCTACCCACCACTCACCCCGGCTCCCATCCCGTCTGCCGTCGACCCACACACCGTGGAGCGGGCGTGGTTCAGGGCGTCAAGGTGGAGCGCCCTGCCGGACGAACGACCTTGACGCCCTGGGCCGCGACTGCTCGGCTCTGCCTGGGTCGACGGCGGACGGGATGGGAGCACCCCCGCGCACGCCACACTCGGCCGGCACCCGCGAACGGTGCCCCCGCCATCTCGGAGCCTGAGCGCCCCCGCCGGAGGCATGCTTGGACCGCTGCTGCAACGTGCAGTGATCAGCTCATTGCCATCGGCCCTATCCACATGTGGGCGCGCGTCGGCGCAGCGCGGGCGGAGCGGGCCGAAGGCAGGAGCGGCGCCCGCAGCGGAGCCGGGAGCGCGCCCGGCGGAGCGGAGCGCAGCCGGGGCTTGATGAGGTAGAGAAAGTCTGAGCCAACTGGGCTTCTGCTACAGCCTGAAGGAGGGCCCAGGTCGTTGCCTGGGAGGCGGAACTCCTCCAGTGCGAGCGGCTTCTCAGCCGCGGTGAGTGTCACGCGGATGATGTGGAGCAGCGGGACGCCTTCGGGGAGTCGGAGGGACTGGGCCTGGTCCGGGAGCGGCATCCGGGTGCGGATGTACTCCGTGAAGCGGAGTTCGTGGCCCAGCTCGGCGAGCGCTGTGTAGAGCTCAGGGGCCGGCGGCAAGCGGTCGGCGGCTGCGGGCGTTCTTCGGATGCCTGTACTACGCGGCCATGCGGCCGGGCGAGGCGCTCGGGCTCCGCCGGTCCGACTGCACGCTTCCGGCGTCGGGCTGGGGACGTATCGAGCTGGCGGAGACGCGTCCCTCGGCGGGGAAGGCGTGGACCGACTCCGGTGAGGCGCATGATCGGCGGGGGTTGAAGCAGCGGGCCCAGGGCGAGGTGCGCATCGTGCCGATTCCGCCTCCGCTGGTGTGCCTACTGCGAGAGCACTTGAAGGAATTCGGTACGGCGAAGGACGGCCGGCTGTTCTCCAGCGAGCGGGGCAACGTGATCGCGGCCTCCTCGTACTCGCGTGCGTAGAAGCAGGCGCGGGAACTCGCCCTCGTCCCGATCAAGTGGCCTCGGTCCTCGCCTTCCGGCCGTACGACCTCCGTCACGCAGGAGTCTCCCAGTGGCTCAACTCCGGCGTCCCGGCCCCGGAGGTCGCCGTCCGCGCGGGCCACTCGGTGGACGTCCTTCTGAAGATCTACGCCAAGTGCATCGACGGCCAGGAGCGGGAGATGAACGACCGGATCATGCAAGGACTGGGGGAGGAGGACGAACTCGCAGACTGACACAACCACATGACCGCCGAACGGGAGCCCCGGACCTCCTTTGGTCCGGGGCTCCCGTTCGGCGTGCAGCTCACTCTGGTGACCCGAAAGCGTGATCGTGCGGTCGTCGGCGCGAGACCCGTGAGGCAATGAGTACCAAAAGGGCAGGTGAGACGGTGGCGCCGAGCGAGAGCAGCGTTCCGTTGGCTCGTGCTGCATAGAACATGGGGTATGCGCCGGCCGAGATGACAGAGGCGGCCCATACCGCTACGAACATGCCGCAGATTGCCAGGACCGCCCAGGAGGAACGGCGCGCGGAGTTTACGGCACGCTCGCGGTCACTGTTCCATACAGCGGCTGCTCTGAGCAGCGTTGCCGAACAGACGCCGAGCGCGACGGCAGCGGCGACAGATAGGAAAGCGGACCCAGTTCCGACCAATAGGACGGCGAGGAGGAAGTACCATATTGCACACAGAATCAGGACCAGTCGCATTCCGTTCCCCTTCCCCGCCAGTCGATGTCAGCCTGCTGCTGGAGCTGTCGGCGCCACGTCAACATGCTCGATGGTATGCCCCTCACTGTCGGTTTCAGTCCAACGCTTCGCATTGGGGTCGTCCGCAGCCCTACGGCCTAATCCAGGAGCGGGCGGCTGTACGCCGCTTGGCACGTAGACCTGCTTACCGTCCTTGTCCTTAAGGGGGTTCCCGTCCGATCCCATGACGGGGAGCTTGTCGGGAACCTTGCTGACGTCGGTCGTTCCGTCGGCATTTACCCACGCCGGCGGTGGCGGCGGCGTGTGCGGTGTATCGGTTGCCATCGCAGATGAAGCTGCTGCCCCACCGACGATGATGAGCGCTGCTGCGGCGACGGCTCCGGTAAGAATCTTGCTCATGTGACTGCCTTTCGCTCTACGGCTCGATGAAGTGGGACCCGGACCAGATCGGGACGTTACGGCCGTACCAGGTGCCGCCGTAGTAGAGGCCAGAGCCCGCCTTGGTGGCGTAGTCGCCGCCTCCACACGGTGGGGCTATGCCGAAGTTGTAGCTGGTCGTGAGGATGCTGGTCTTCGCAGAGTTGTAGATGCCGCTCATGTACTCACGGCAGACGTACCATTTACCGCCGCCGTACTTCATGTACTGGTAGCCCACTTCGAGATCGCCAGCTGGGCGCTCATAGGGGAAAATGCAGCCGCCGATTCCGCTTCCGTTTTGTCCGGCATGGCCTTGAGTCTTCGTATAGCCGCCACTGCCACCGTGAGAGACCTCGGAATAGGTGTACTCACATTTTGAACTATCGGAGTTCGACCACACCTCCTCGTCCTCGTAGACAACGTGGGCGCTGGCAGAGGTGGATGTGGCAAGGCCTAGTACGGTGGCTGCACCGATGACGCCTGCGGCCTGCACTGCTTTGCGGACTCTGTCCTGTATCAATGACCCTCCCCGTGGTGGCTGTTTGGACCCGGCGCACGCTAGCAGGGGGCTGATCATGCATTGGCAAAGTCGGTCATGTTTAGGACAAAATGGCTTTGAGTTCTTCTTAGTGTTTGATCGATTGGTGATTCCTCGCGAAGGGTTACGCACCGGCTGGTGTCGCGTTCGACGCTGCAACCGTGGATCGCCACCCGAGGGCGCTATCTATGTGCGGCCGGTTGATCGGATGTCATGGGCGGCTGGTTAAGCTCCCGGCCATGGCGAAAGATCTAGGCTTCACCTGCTCATGTTGCGGGGAGTACCACGCGGAGCTTCCGATGGGTTGCTCGACCACGGCCCCTGACGTCTGGCACGAGAGCTTCGCGGACGATCCCGACAGCATGCTCTCTAGTGACCAGTGCATCATCAAAGGCCAGCACTACTTCATCAAGGGCCTGATCGAGATACCGGTGGTCGGCAGGGAAGACCCCTTTTCCTGGGGCGTCTGGGTCTCCTTGAGCCGGGACAGCTTCGCCCGAGCCCTGGACATGTGGAACACCCCTGGGCGTGAAGCTGAGAAACCGTACTTCGGCTGGCTGACCACTGAGCTGAGTCTGTATTCGCCCAGCACGCTCAACCTGAAGACGAACGCTCACACTCGTCCCATCGGTCAGCGCCCCTTCATTGAGCTGGAACCCACCGATCATCCCCTCGCAGTCGATCAGCGGACCGGTATGACGTACGAGCGCGTGCGCGAGATTGCGGAGGCGGTTCTCCACCCCGGCGACAATGCGTGATCCGAGTTGCGTGACCGGTGAGCCCTCGGTCCACGCCTCGACTCTCAGAGGACCGCGGAACAGGTGCTGACGTGCCGTGAAGCCCCTCAAGATCAACACGTCATTACAACGTGATCACTGGCAAACGGCTGCTTTCGGCGGCATCTGCCTGCGCATGACCGTAGATACGCGAAGACCCCGGCCTCAGCGTTTCCGCTGGTGACGGGGTCTTTCGGCACCTCGTAAGGGGTGCCCCCGGCAGGATTCGAACCTGCGCACAGGGCTCCGGAGTCCATGTGCCCGGGGACACCGAGGGTCCAGCACGGCGTCGACCTGCTGTGGTGGGGGCTGTGGTCGAGGGTGGGAAGCCGACGTTGGTGATGTGCCGGAAGGTGATTTCCTCAGTGGTCGATGTCGCGGTGTCTACGGTGTAGATCGTGCTGCGGACGTTTTCGGGTGAGGGTATTTGAGCCTCTCGTGGTTGCGGTGGATCTGCCACCACGGCCAGCGCAGACGCCAGGTGGTCTTGAACCTGGCAGTCGTGGTCGGGGAGTCTCTGCGCGGCTAAGTCGTGCTCCGTGGCCGGCAGGTGACGTCGTGCCGTGAACACGACCAGGCGCTGCACTGTGCAGCTGCCGCTCCCTTCTGGTTGTGCAACGGGTTGCGCAGCCTGTCTGCGCAGTGCGCACTGAGGAGGGAAGGCTGTGCCGTCTTTCTGATGTCCTGCGGTTGGCTGTTCGGCAGAGTTGCGTAGTCGGGCTCGTGTGTGGAAAGCAGAGACGAACACGCGGAGGGGCTGACGATGGGGAGAGCATTTCCCGCGTATCGTCCGCCTGCCCATCACGGAGTGAGACCGTTGTCGATGGCGCTGCGGTGGGACTGCGCAGCAAGGGACCTGCTGCCTACCGCCCGCGCAATCCGAGGAGTGTGGGCCCTGGTCCGTGGGGGATGGCACGGCCGCACCAGTCGGTTCCCTCGACCTCGGCTTGCTCGCGGTTGATCTGGTCTTGCATCTGATGTCGCGCGACGGGTACGGGAATCCGGCAGCGTCCGACCGGTGGCGTCGACCGCCATGCACTCCTGAGCTGGAGTCCGCCCCCGGGACTGAGACACCGCCCGGAGCGCAGCCGCTCCAGTACGCGCGGGTGACAATCGGCGCCGCGCGTCCGCGCTGCCTCGCCCTCAGCCGGGCGGGATCCGCCGCATCCTCGGGATCCCAGTCCGAGGGAGGCGGAGCGGAAGGGCATCCGTCAAGGGTTCTCGCGCCTCTCCCTTGGTCCAGCGGTTCGGTCGACCACGGCACCCGCAGGAAGAGCATCCACGGATCCGCGCGGACCTGACCGAGTTCGCCTCGGACGTCGACCAGAGCGGTACACCGATGCTACGGCCCTACGGAACTCCCGTTCGAAACGCGCCGCGACTGCACCTCGCGACGGCATCTCGTGCACCAACTCTTGCCGCATCTCATGCGAGATCTCTTGCGGCTTCTCTTGCTCGAGGATCGCCAACACAACGGCCTTCGTGCAGGTCGCTTCCCTCGTGAGCCAGTGGTCGGGGCTCTGACATCCCCGTTGCGACCGCTTTGCCCTTGGCTGAGTGAAGGGTGAGGAAGTGCGGAGGAGCGGCGCGGACGCGGCCGGGGATTAGGCGCGCTCACGGGTGTTGCGGACCGGGCGGAGCTGTGGGCCCCGACCGCCTGGTCATGTGACGAACGCCTGGCGACGGTTGTTGTGGCCGAGGTGCGGGAGGAAGACCGAAGTCCACGTGGCGGTGGATGAGGCGAAGCCCGGTCGGGGGACACCGTTCGGGTGCCGCCTGTGCGACCGGGCTCGCTCGACGGGGAGGAACCGGACCCGCCGCCTCCCTGGGCGTGCCGCAGTCCTGGGTGGGGGGTCAGACGGTCGGGATCTCGCCCGCCGAGTCGTTCTGGACGTCGCGGCGGGACAGGGCGAGGAAGGCGACGAAGCCGACGATGGCGACCGTCCAGGAGGCGGTGACCGGGCCGAGGCCGAGCGCGAGACCGCCGCGGGCGTGGCTGAGCGCCATCCAGTCGGCAACGGAAGCGCCGAGCGGGCGCGTGATGACGTACGCGGTCCAGAACGCGGCGACCGCGTTCAGGGCACCCCACTTGTGGGCGATGGCCGGGACCGCGATGGCGACGGCGTACAGGACGGCCGAGCCCAGGTAGCCGAGGCCGATCGTGGCGGAGAGGTCGCCGGCCGCGGTGCCGAGCGCGAACGTGGCGAGCACGGTGGCCCAGTAGAACACCTCGCGGCGGCGGGTGCGGATGCTGTGGATGGAGAGCGTGCGCTCGCTGGCGTACCAGACGGCGAACACGGCGCCCAGGACGACCAGGAAGAGCGGCGTGGAGATCAGGTACGGAACACCGAGGCCGACGTGCAGGATGTCGGCGGCCATCGTGCCGAACACGCTGACCATGACGACCGCGGTCCAGTAGATCCAGGCCACGTAGCGGCGTACGGCGAACTGGAGCACCAGGGAGGCCGCGAAGGCCACACCGCCGAGCCCCACGGCGGGAATCGGCCCGAGCGCGTGGGCCAGGAAGTCGGACGCCGTCTCACCCATTCCGGTGGTCAATACCTTGATCACCCAGAAGTAGAGGGTGACTTCCGGGACCTTGCTCGCCAGGACGGCGGCGGAGGTGACGGGCGGGGATTGACGGGTGACGTGCTCGGTGCTCATGCGCGGCACGATGGCATGCCCGACCCCTCGCGTCACAGAGGGCTTTGCCATGGCTTTGACGCTTCTGGAGCATGACTTGCCATGAGCCGCGCCGAGCCTGAACACAACCTGAACGGTCCTGGGGAATGCCTGGTCGGCGCCATGATCGCGATGATACGAAGGGAGGTCTCGCACCCGACCCGCCCGGCCCGCCCCATACACTCTGGCCGACCCGACCTGGCCGACGCGCTCCAGCCACTCCGGCCGACCCGTCCGGCCCGCTCCAGCCACTCTGGCCGACCCGTCCCGACCGCTCCCGCCACTCCGGCCGACCCGTCCCGGCCAACCGGTCCCGGCCGACCCGCCCCAGCCAGCCAGCCAGCCAGCCGGTCCTGGCCGCCCCGCCCGGCAGCCGCCGCCAGGCGACCCGCCGAGCGCCGCACCCCTCACTTCCGGCTCACCAGCACCACCTCAAGCGTGCGGGGACCGTGCACCCCCTCCACCCGGTCCAGTTCGATGTCGCTGGTGGCGGACGGGCCGGAGATCCAGGTCAGTGGGCGGGCCGGGTCCAGGCGTTCCAGGGCCTGGGGCACGGAGGCCACCACCTGGTCGGGGACCCGGACGACGCAGATGTGGTGGTCCGGGATCAGAGTGATCCGGCGGCGGCCCTGGTCGGGGCCGCCGTCGAGGACGATCGTGCCCGTCTCGGCGACGGCGACGGCGCAGCCGGTCACCACGCTCTCCACCGCGTCGAGTTCCCGGGGCGTGCTGACGGCACGGTCGTGGACGCGGGTGGGGTCCGCCGCCGACATCCACGCGGGCGGCAGCCCCGGCGGCACGAGCACGTACCGGGAGCCGCGCTCCGCGAGCAACCGCATGACGACGTACGGCAGTTCCTCCTCGGTGGCGCGGTGCACGATCGCCCGGTAGTCCGCGAGGTTCTCCGCCAGGAGGTCCACCGTCTCCGCGACACCGCGCGCACCGTGCTCGCGCAGATAACCCCGCCCGACCGCCCGCTCGTACGAGGTGCCGTCGTCCTCGGGCACGTCCGCGAGGGCCCGGCGCACCCGGCCGAGGATCTGATCCCTGCCGCTCACTTCGTCACGTCCTTTCCGCCCCGCGTGCGCTGCCACCACTCACGGAACGACTCCGCCGGGACCGCGGGCAGTTCACGGGTCGCGCTCCACGCCCTGCCGGGCCCCGGCAGGGTCCGCGGGTGGAAGCGGCGGGTCCCGGACGCCAGCCGCTGCCCGGCGCGCAGCGCGCCGGGGCGTCCGAACGCCCAGCGGGCCGCGCGCATCGCCGCCCGCTCCGCCGCGTGTCCCTTGGCCGGCCGCAGGACGACCGTGTTCCCGTCCCGGGTCGCCCGTCCGCCCTGCGCGATCCTCTCGCGCAGATGGACGAGGACCTCCGGGATGTCGATGGCGACCGGGCAGACCTCGTAGCAGGCGCCGCACAGTGAGGAGGCGTACGGCAGGGAGGCGTCGATCTCGCTCTCGGTGCCCCGGAGTTGGGGGCTGAGGATCGCGCCGATCGGCCCCGGGTAGACCGAGCCGTAGGCGTGGCCGCCCGCCCGCTCGTACACCGGGCAGACGTTCAGGCACGCGGAGCAGCGGATGCAGCGCAGCGCCTGGCGTCCGACCTCGTCGGCGAGCGTGTCGGTGCGGCCGTTGTCGAGCAGGACCAGATGGAAGGTCCGGGGCCCGTCCCCGTCCGTGGTGCCCGTCCACATCGAGGTGTACGGGTTCATGCGCTCGGCCGTCGACGAGCGGGGCAGCGTCTGGAGGAACACCTCCAGGTCCCGCCAGGTCGGGACGATCTTCTCGATGCCGACGACCGAGATCAGGGTCTCGGGCAGCGTCAGGCACATCCGGCCGTTGCCCTCGGACTCGACGACCACGAGCGTGCCGGTCTCGGCGACCATGAAGTTGGCGCCGGAGACGCCGACCTTGGCCCGCAGGAACTTCTCGCGCAGATGCAGGCGGGCCGCCTCGGCCAGTTCGGCGGGGGTGTCGGTGAGTCCGTCGGGCGCCGCCCTGCCCCAGGCGCCCATCTCGCGGACGAAGATGTCCCGGATCTCGCCGCGGTTGCGGTGGATCGCCGGGACGAGGATGTGCGACGGCCTGTCCCTGCCCAACTGCACGATGAGTTCGGCGAGATCGGTCTCGTAGGCGTGGATGCCCGCAGCCTCAAGCGCCTCGTTGAGCCCGATCTCCTGCGTGGCCATCGACTTGACCTTGACGACCTCGCTCTCGCCGGTCGCCCTGACCAGTTCGGTGACGATGCGGTTGGCCTCCTCGGCGTCCGCGGCCCAGTGCACGACGCCACCGGCCGCGGTCACCGACTCCTCCAACTGCACGAGATAGCGGTCGAGATGACGGAGGGTGTGATCCTTGATCCGCTTGCCCGCCTCGCGCAGTTCCGCCCAGTCGGACACCTCGGCGACGGCCTTGGCGCGCTTGGCGCGGATGGTGTGGGTGGCGTGCCGCAGATTGCCGCGCAGGGTCGCGTTGCCGACGGCCTCGCGGGCCGCCTCCGGGAAGGCCGGCATGCCGACGAACGTTCCGCTCATGCCCTCGGCTCCTCTGCCGTGCTCGCCCGCGTGCCCGCTTCGGCGATCGCTCGCGAACCCGCGTCCGCACTCGCCTCCGTGCTCGCCGGACCCGCCTCCGTGCTCGCCGGACCCGCTTCCGTGCTCGCCGGACCCGCTTCCGTGCTCGCCGGACCCGCTTCCGTGCTCGCCAGGATCTCCGCGATGTGCACGGGCCGCATCCTCGTCCTGAGGCGGCCCATCGTGCCGCCGATGTGCATCAGACACGAGTTGTCCGCCGCGCACAGCACCTCGGCGCCCGTCGACTCGGCGTTGCGCACCTTGTCGGCGCCCATCGCGGCGGACACGTCGGGGTTCTTGAGGGCGAAGGTGCCACCGAAGCCACAGCACTCCTCGGCGCCGGGCAGCTCCCGCAGCTCAAGTCCCCTGACGGCCTCCAGCAGTCGGCGGGGCCGGTCGCCGAGTCCCAGACTCCGCAGCCCGTGACAGGTGGGGTGATAGGTCACCGTGTGCGGGAAGTACGCGCCGACGTCCGTCACCCCGAGGACGTCGACCAGGAACTCGGTGAGCTCGTACGTTCTCGGCACGACCGGCGCAAGGGTCCGGGCCAGGGTGTCGCCGCGGCCTTCCGCGCGGGCCCGTTCACCCATCCGCGGATACAGCTCCCGCACCATCGCCCCGCACGATCCGGACGGCGTCACGATCGCCTCGTACTCCCCGAACACCTCGGCGAAACGCCGGGCGAGCGGTTCGGCCTCGTGGCGGTAGCCGGTGTTGTAGTGCGCCTGGCCGCAACAGGTCTGCCCCATGGGGAAGTCGACCTCGACACCCAGTCTGGTCAGCAGGTTCACCACGGCGCGGCCGGTGTCCGGATACAGCGTGTCGTTGACACAGGTCAGGAACAGGGCGACACGCATCGCGGCTCCTCTGGGTCGGTCATGGATGGGTGCAGGGTACGTGGCGGGCGTCCGCCGGACGGGAGGCGCGCGCCCGCCGTCCGGAGGCCGTGCGGCCCGCCGCGGTCGGGGAAGCACGCCCGGCCGCGTGCTTCACGGTGCCGGGGTGCGGGGGTCGGGCCCCGCCGCAGCCTCACGGTCTGCCGAGCCGTGCCTCCGCCGCGCGCCACGCCGCCGTGTCGCCGCGCGGCTCGTAGCGGCGGAGCGGCTGGGTGCGCGCGACCAGCAGGCGCATGTCGGCACGGTCGCCGACCAGTCCGTCCGCCCGGGCCTGGACGAGGACGTTGCCGAGCGCGGCCGCCTCCGCCGGACCCGCTACGACCGGCAGTCCGCAGGCGTCGGCGGTCAGCCGGCACAGCAGTTCGTTGCGGGTGCCGCCGCCGACGAGGTGCACGACGTCGACCGGATGGCCGGCCAGCGCCTGTGCCTGCTCGACGGCCCGGTGGTGCGCGAGCGCGAGGGAGTCCAGGATGCAGCGGGTGATCTCCGCACGGGACTCCGGCACCGGCTGCCCCGTGGCGCGGCAGGCGTCCGCGATCCGCGCCGGCATCCGGCCCGGCGCCAGGAACACCGCGTCCCCCGCGTCCACGACGGACCGCAGCGGCGCCACCTCGGCGGCGGCCGCGAGGAGTTGACCCAGATCGGGGTCGCCCCACTCCCGTACGCACTCCTGGAGCAGCCACAGGCCCATGATGTTGCGGAGATAGCGGACCGTGCCGTCCAGGCCCAGTTCGTTGGTGAAGTTGGCGGCCCGGCTCGCCTCGCCGAGGACGGGAGCCTCCAGCTCCAGGCCCGCCAGGGACCAGGTGCCGGTGCAGATGTAGGCGAACCGCTCCCCGGTCGCGGGAACGGCGGCCACCGCGGACGCCGTGTCGTGCGAACCGACCGCCGTCACCCGCACCGGGCCGGACAACCCGGTCTCCTCCAGCACCCGCGGCAGCAGGGTTCCGGCCCGGTCGCCGGGACGGCGCAGCGGCGGGAACAGGCCCAGGTCGATCCCGAGCCGCTCCGCGAGGCCGTACGACCAGTCGCGGGTCCTCGGATCGATCAGCTGCGTGGTGGAGGCGTTGGTCAGCTCGGTGCCCAACTCGCCCGTGAGCCAGTACGCCAGCAGGTCCGGGATGAGCAACAAGTGCTTTGCGGAAGCGAGTTGGGTCGATGCGCGGGCGGCGACGAGCTGGTACAGGGTGTTGAAGGGCGCGTACTGGAGTCCTGTGGCCGCGTACAGCTCGGCCGCGGGCACACTCGCCCACACCTTCTCCGCGACGCCCTCGGTGCGGGCGTCGCGGTAGTGCACCGGGTTGCCGAGCAGCGTTCCGTCGGCGTCCAGCAGTCCGTAGTCCACCGCCCAGCTGTCGACGCCGACGGAGTCGACCGGCCCCGCCGCGCGCAGTCCGTCGAGGACCCCCGCGTACAGCCCGAGGACGTCCCAGCGCAGTCCCTCGGGGACGCGGACCGGCCGGTTCGGGAAGCGGTGCGCCTCGGTCAGGCCGAGGGTGTCCGGCCCGACGCGGCCGACCATGACGCGCCCGCTGGACGCGCCGAGGTCGACGGCGGCGTACGTCTTGCGGGCCGTCATCGCAGGAACGCGGCGGCCACGCCGGCGTCCACCGGGATGTGCAGACCCGTCGTGTGCGTCAAGTCCCCGCCGGTCAGGGCGAATACGGCGCTCGCGACATGCTCGGGCAGCACCTCGCGCTTGAGGATGGTCCGCTGGGCGTAGAACTCGCCGAGCTTCTCCTCCTCGATGCCGTACGTCGCCGCCCGCTGCGCGCCCCAGCCGCCCGCGAAGATGCCCGAGCCGCGCACGACACCGTCCGGGTTGACGCCGTTGACCCGGATGCCGTGGGCGCCCAACTCGGCTGCCAGAAGGCGTACTTGGTGCGCCTGGTCGGCCTTGGTCGCGGAGTAGGCGATGTTGTTCGGACCCGCGAAGACCGCGTTCTTGGACGCGATGTAGACGATGTCGCCGCCCAGCCCCTGCGCGATCATGACCCGGGCCGCCTCGCGCGAGACGAGGAAGGAACCGCGCGCCATGATGTCGTGCTGGAGGTCCCAGTCCTTCGCGGTGGTCTCCAGGAGCGGTTTGGAGATGGAGATGCCCGCGTTGTTGACCACCAGGTCGACACCGCCGAAGGCCAGTGCCGCGGACGTGAAGGCCTCGGCGATCTGTTCCTCGGAGGTGACGTCCATACCCACGGCGACGGCCTGGTCGGGACCGCCGAGCTCGGCGGCGACCCGTTCGGCGCCCTCGATGTTCAGGTCGGCGATCACGACGCACGCGCCCTCGGCCACCAGCCGTTCCGCGACGGCCCGGCCGATGCCGCTGCCCCCGCCGGTGACCAGGGCGACCCGGGTGGCGAGCGGCTTGGGCGCGGGCATCCGCCGGAGCTTGGCCTCCTCCAGGGCCCAGTACTCGATACGGAACTTCTCCGACTCCTCGATGGGCGCGTACGCCGACACGGCCTCGGCGCCCCGCATCACGTTGATCGCGTTGACGTAGAACTCGCCCGCCACCCGGGCCGTCTGCTTGTCCTTGCCGAAGGAGAACATGCCGACCCCGGGGACCAGCACGATCGCCGGGTCGGCGCCGCGCATCGCGGGGGAGTCGGGCAGCGCGTGCCGCTCGTAGTAGGCCGCGTACTCGGCGCGGTACCCGGCGTGCAGCTCGGCGAGCCGGGCTACCGCCTCGTCGAGGGGGGCGGCCGGCGGAAGGTCGAGGACGAGCGGCCTGACCTTGGTGCGCAGGAAGTGGTCGGGGCACGAGGTGCCGAGGGCCGCGAGGCGCCCGTGCTCGGCGCGGGAGAGGAAGTCGAGCACCTCGTCGGAGTCGGTGAAGTGGCCGACCTGCGGGCGGTCCTGGGAGGCGACGGCCCGGATGTGAGGGGCCAGCGCGGCGGCCCGCTCACGGCGTTCCCGCGGGGCGAGGGCCTCGTACCCCTCGACGACCGGCCCGAACGGTTCCGCCTTCCCGCGCTCGGCGAGGAAGGCCTCGGCGGTGCGGATGACGTACAGCGAGTTGCGCTCGCACTCCTCGGCGGTGGCGCCCCACGCGGTGATGCCGTGGCCGCCCAGGACGCAGCCGACGGCCTGCGGGTTGGCCTCCTTGACCGCCGCGATGTCCAGTCCCAGCTGGAACCCGGGCCGGCGCCAGGGAACCCACACGACCCGGTCGCCGAAGCACTCGGCGGTCAGCTTCTCCCCGTCGGCCGCGCAGGCGAGCGCGATCCCCGAGTCCGGGTGCAGATGGTCGACGTGCGGGGCGTCGACCAGACCGTGCATCGCCGTGTCGATCGACGGCGCGGCGCCGCCCTTGCCGTGCAGGCAGTAGTCGAACGCGGCGACCATCTCGTCCTCGCGCTCGACGCCCGGGTACACCTCGGTCATCGCGCGCAACCGGTCGAGTCGCAGCACCGCGAGTCCGGCCTCGGTGAGGGTGCCGAGGTCTCCACCCGACCCCTTCACCCACATCAGCTCCACGTCGCCGCCGGTCACGGGGTCGGTGCCGGTGCCCTTCGCGGACGTGTTGCCGCCCGCGTAGTTGGTGTTGCGAGGATCGCCGCCGAGCCGCCGCGACCGCGCCAACAGAGCCTCGGCTTCGGGATGGGGTGCCATGTTCCGGGTCCTTTGAGAGAGGGGGAGGAGAAGCGCCCGTCAGGGGCGCGGGGAACTGCGCGACCAGCCCCGACGAGCCGGGCCCCCGGCGAAGCACCGATCGGGCAGACGCGAGGCGGCCTGGCCTAAGAGGGAGGTCACGGACAGCGCCCGTCAGGGGCGCGAGGAACTGCGCGACCAGCCCCGACGAGCCGCGCGCCCGGCGAACCACCGATCGGGGCAGACGCGCCGCCGGGTCGGCCGGCCCGGGAAACCCGGCCGGACAAGGGGCCTAGGCCCCCCACCCCGCCTGCTCACCCCCCACCCGCTCCGCGGCAATCCGCTCAGCCCAGCCGGACCGGCGATACGCGGCCACGGGATCGGGGTCGAGCCCCAGCTCGGTGCGGACCTCCGCGAGCAGCGGCCGCACGTCCGTGTTGTACGCGTCCATCAGCACGGCGTTCGCGGCCAGTACGTCCCCGCTCCGCTGTGCCTCGGCGAGCGCGGCGCCGTCGACGAGGAGCGCCTTGGCGGTGGCCTCCTGCACGTTCATCACCGACCGGATGATCGCCGGGATCTTCGCCTCGATGTTGTGGCACTGGTCGAGCATGAAGGCGACGTCCGGGGTGAAGCCGCCGCCGCGGATCACCTCGTACATGATCCGGAACAGCTGGAAGGGGTCGGCGGCGCCCACCATCAGGTCGTCGTCGGCGTAGAACCGCGAGTTGAAGTCGAACGCGCCGAGCTTGTTCTCGCGCAGCAGCGTGGCGACGATGAACTCGATGTTGGTGCCGGGAGCGTGGTGGCCGGTGTCGACCACGACCTGCGCCTTGGGGCCGAGCTTGAGGCAGTGCGCGTACGCCGTGCCCCAGTCGGGGACGTCCGTGGCGTAGAAGGCGGGCTCGAAGAACTTGTACTCGAGCAGCATCCGCTGGCCGTCGCCGAGGCGCGCGTAGACCTGCGCCAGCGCCTCCGCGAGCCGGTCCTGACGGGCGCGCAGGTCGTCCTGGCCGGGATAGTTCGTCCCGTCGGCGAACCACAGCTTCAGGTCCCTCGAACCCGTCGCGTCCATGATGTCGACGCATTCGAGGAGGTGGCCGACGGCCTTGCGGCGCACGGCCGCGTCCGGGTGGCAGACGGAGCCGAGCCGGTAGTCGTCGTCCTGGAAGGTGTTGGAGTTGATCGCGCCCAGCCTCAGCCCGCGCTCCTCGGCGTGCTTGGCGAGCGCCGCGTAGTCGTCGGTCCTGTCCCAGGGGATGTGCAGGGCGACGGTCGGGGCCGCGCCGGTGAACTCGTGCACCTTGGCCGCGTCGTCCAGCTTCTCCTGAGGCGTCCTCGGCACTCCCGGTTGCGCGAACACCTTGAACCGGGTGCCCGAGTTCCCGTACGCCCACGACGGCGTCTCGACGGCCTGGGTCTTGAGCGCGGCCTTCACCGCGGCGAGGTCGGTCACTTCGGGACTCCTACGACTTCGGATGCGACAGCTTCCTGACACGGATCGCTCTGAAACGATTCAGCAGCGAAGTTATGAGCCCCCCGAAGGGCTGTCAACCCCTCCGGCGCGGGTCGATCACCGTGACCCTCTTGTGACGCACGGACGTCCAAGAATTTCGACGCGAACCCATTGACGCGACCTGGGTGGCATGCCTAACGTCCCGGCAATCCAATTGAAACCTTTCACGACGCTGTGGGGCCGTCCCGCCGGCGTTGTCGAGGAGCCCCTCATGACCCACCCGTCCGACACGGGACCGGCCCCGGTGCTGGCGCTGAAGGACATCTCGAAGTCCTTCGGCGCCGTGCGCGCCCTGCGGGACGTGTCCCTGGAACTGTTCCCCGGCGAGGTGCACGCGCTCGCCGGAGAGAACGGCGCGGGCAAGTCGACCCTCATCAAGACGCTCGCCGGCGTGCACCGACCGGACGCCGGCCAGGTGCTGCTGGACGGCGAACCCACCGTCTTCCACGGCCCCGCCGACGCCCGCGACGCGGGCATCGCGGTGATCTACCAGGAGCCGACCCTCTTCCCCGACCTGTCCATCGCCGAGAACATCTTCATGGGCCGTCAGCCCCGGCGCGCCCTTCGCCGCATCGACCACAAGGCCACCCACGCCGCGACCGCGGCCCTCATGAAGCGCCTCGGCGTAGAACTCGACCCCGAGCGCCCGGCGCGCGGACTGTCCATCGCCGACCAGCAGATCGTGGAGATCGCCAAGGCCCTCTCCTTCGACGCCCGCGTCCTGATCATGGACGAGCCGACCGCCGCCCTCACCGGAAGCGAGGTGGCCCGGCTGTTCGGCGTGGTCCGGGCCCTGCGCGAGCAGGGCTCCGCGGTGCTGTTCATCTCGCACCGGCTGGAGGAGATCTTCCGGATCTGCGGGCGCGTCACGACCCTGCGCGACGGGGCCCTCATCTCCAGCGAGCCGCTGGAGGGCATGACGGAGGACGACCTGGTACGCCGGATGGTCGGCCGCGATCTCGACGAGCTCTATCCCAAGCAGCACGTCGAGGCGGGCGAAGTCGCCCTCAGCGTGCGCCGGCTGACCCGGGAGGGCGTCTTCACCGACGTCTCCTTCGACGTCCGGCGCGGCGAGATCGTCGGACTCGCCGGGCTCGTCGGCGCCGGCCGCACCGAGGTCGCGCGGTCGGTGTTCGGCGTGGACCGCTGGGATGCCGGCGAGGTCGAGATCGACGGCCGCCCGCTGACGAACGGGGCCCCGTCCACGGCCATGGCCGCCGGGCTCGCCCTCGTCCCCGAGGACCGGCGCGCCCAGGGCCTGGTGATGGGCATGTCCATCGAGCGCAACATCGGTCTGACCGGGCTGCGTTCGACGGTCAGGGCGGGCCTGATGGACCGAGGGGCCGAACGCAGCCGCTCCCTCGACTGGGCGGTCAGGCTCCAGGTGAAGTACGCCCGGATCGCCGACACCGTCGCCACGCTCTCCGGCGGCAACCAGCAGAAGGTCGTCCTCGCCAAATGGCTGGCCACCGGCCCCAAGGTGCTGATCGTCGACGAGCCCACCCGGGGCATCGACGTCGGTACGAAGGCCGAAGTGCACCGGCTGCTCAGCGAGTTGGCCGCCGATGGCGTGGCCGTCCTGATGATCTCCTCGGATCTCCCCGAGATCCTCGGCATGGCCGACCGCGTGCTCGTGATGCACGAGGGCCGGCTCACCGCCGAGATACCGCGCTCCGAAGCCACCGAGGAGTCCGTGATGGCCGCCGCCACCGGGAGGGCCGCCGCATGACATCCGCAGAGAGGGCCGCCCGTACGGCAGTTGCCGAGAGGGCTCCCCGCGTGACCTCGCTCATCCCCCGGAGGGCCGCCGCATGACAGCCGTCGAGAGGGCCGCCCGAATGACCCCGACCTCCCGGAGGGCCGCCGCATGACGGTCACCGCGCCCACCCCCGCCCCCGCCACCGAGGTGCCCAGGTCCAGCGGCGCCCGGCTCGTGGACCGCGTCTTCAAGATGCGCGAACTCGCCATCCTGGCCGTCTTCCTGGTGATGATCGCCGTCACCCAGCTGGGCAACAGCGAGTTCCTGTCCGAACAGGGCGTCAAGGACCTGCTGCTGAACGCGACCATCCTCGTGCTGGTCGCCACCGGCCAGTCCCTCGTCGTCATCACCCGCAACGTCGACCTGTCGGTCGGCTCGACCCTCGGCATCAGCGCCTTCGCGGCCGGTACGTACCTCCAGGGCGGCGGCAACCCCGTCGTCGCGGTCCTCCTCGCGGTGCTGCTCGGCATCGGGTGCGGACTGGTCAACGGCATGCTCGTCAGCCTCGGCCAGGTGCCCGCCCTCGTCGTCACCCTCGGCACGCTCTACATCATCCGCGGCGTCGACTCCATCTGGGTCGGCTCCCGGCAGATCACGGCGGCCGATCTCCCCGGCGGCTTCGTCGACTTCGGCTCCGGCGGCATCTCGGCCGTCCCGTATCTCGCGCTGATCGCCCTGGCCGTCCTGGTGGTCGCCGCGTACTACCTCAAGCACTTCGGCAGCGGCCGCGAGCTGTACGCGCTCGGCTCCAACCCGGAGGCCGCGCGGCTCGCCGGCATCCCGGTCCGCAAGCGCATCCTCACCGCGTACGTCGTCTGCGGCGGCCTCGCGGGACTCGCGGGCGCCCTCTACCTCGCCCGGTTCGGCAACGTCGACTCCGGCACCGGCACCGGCTACGAACTCACCGTCGTCAGCGCGGTCGTGGTCGGCGGCGTCGTCTTCACCGGCGGCTCGGGCAGCGTCTACGGAGCCGCCCTCGGCGCCCTGCTGCTCACCTCCGTCAACAGCGTCCTGCCCGCCCTCGGTGTCAGCTCCGTCTGGGTGCTCGCCATCAACGGCGTCCTGCTCATCCTCGCCATCGCGGTCGACCGGATCGTCGCGCTGCGCGTGGCCTCCGCACTGAAGAAGAGGAACGCCCGCCATGGCTGACTCCGCTCTCGCGCGCGCCGTCCGCTGGGACACGGTCGTCGGCGCCCTCCTCATCGTCCTGCTGCTTTTCTCCTTCTCCTTCGTGGACGGCTTCGGCAACGCCCTCAACCTGTCGTTCCTGATCGGCAACACCCTGCCGATCGCGCTGATCGCCCTGCCCATGACCCTGCTCGTGGTCGCCGGCGAGATCGACCTGTCCGTGGCCTCCACGGCCG
The DNA here is from genome assembly GCF_037940415.1 of Streptomyces sp. f51. Taxonomy (NCBI): domain Bacteria; kingdom Bacillati; phylum Actinomycetota; class Actinomycetes; order Kitasatosporales; family Streptomycetaceae; genus Streptomyces; species Streptomyces sp. f51. The sequence continues at coordinate 6,766,139 of NZ_CP149798.1, forward strand.
GGCTCTCCGGGTCGGTGATGGGCGCCCTGTGGAACCAGGGCATGGCGATCGAGACGATCATCCCGCTCTGTCTCGTGCTCGGCGTGGTGTGCGGGCTCGTCAACGGCCTGCTGGTGACCCGGCTCGGCCTGCCCTCCCTCGCCGTCACCATCGGCACGCTCGCCGCCTACCGGGGCATCGCGCAGATCGTGCTCGGCTCCGACGCCGTCACCGACTTCCCCACCCAGTACCAGGACTTCGCGGCCGGACGCATCGGGGACACGTTCGTGCCCCAGGCCCTCCCGGTCTTCCTGGTGCTGCTCGCCGTCGCCGTGGTCGTCCTGCACGCCACCCCCTTCGGGAGGTCGGCGTTCGCGATCGGCGCCAACGAGGAGGCCGCCCGCTTCGCCGGTGTCCGGGTCAAGCGGCAGAAGCTGATCCTGTTCGTCGCGACCGGCCTCATGGCCTCCCTGACCGGCGTGTTCTGGGCGCTGCACTACGCCAGCGCCCGCTACGACAACGCCACCGGGCTCGAACTGTCCGTCGTGGCCGCCGTCCTGCTCGGCGGGATCGACTTCGACGGCGGCAGGGGCACGCTCGGCGGCGCGATCGGGGGAGTCTTCCTGCTCGGCTCGCTCCAGAACGTGATGAGCCTGCTCAACGTCTCCGCGCAGTCGCAGATCGTCGTCACCGGCGTCCTGCTCGTCGTCTCCGTGCTCGGCCCCCGGGTCGGGCGCCAGATCTCCGTGGCGCGGGCGGGCCGCAGAGCCGCCGCCCCGACCCCGGCCCCGATTCCGTAACCCCGCCCGGCCCGGCCCCGTACCCGTCGTCCCGGCCGGCTCGGCCCCGTACTCGTCACCCCGGTCCGCTCACCGTCGCAAAGGAACCCTCAGCCATGCGCACAACATCGATCCGCCGTACCTGCGCGGCGCTCGCCGCCGTCACCTCCCTCGCCCTGGCCGTCACGGCCTGCGGCGGCACCACCAAGAACGACGTCAAGGACTCGGGCGGCTCCGGCGCAGCCGCCGCCGGTGCCACGGCGGACCCGAACGCGGCCACGAAGAAGGGCCTCACGGTCGGTTTCCTGCCCAAGGCGGTCAACAACCCGTACTTCACCTCCTCGGACAAGGGCGGCGAGAAGGCGCTGACGGAACTGGGCTCGAAGTACAAGGAGGTGGGCACCAACAGCGCCACCGACACGAGCGGCCAGGTGAGTTACGTCAACACGCTCACCCAGCAGCAGGTCGACGCGATCGCGGTCTCCGCCCAGGACCCGGGTGCCCTGTGCACCGCGCTCAAGCAGGCCATGACCAACAAGATCAAGGTCGTCACCTACGACTCCGACACCAAGACCGACTGCCGCGACGCCTTCGTCTCGCAGGCGAGCGCGGAGGACCTGGGCCGCACCGAGGTGCAGCTGCTCGCCCAGCAGATCGGCTACAAGGGCGAGATCGCGATCCTGTCCGCCGCGCAGACCGCGACGAACCAGAACACCTGGATCGACTACATGAAGGACGAGCTGAAGGATCCCAAGTACAAGGACGTGAAGCTGGTCAAGGTCGCCTACGGCAACGACGAGGCCCAGCAGTCCTTCCAGCAGACGCAGGGCCTGCTCCAGGAGCACCCGAACCTGAAGGGGATCATCTCCCCGACCACCGTCGGCATCAAGGCGGCCGCCCAGTACCTGTCCGGCTCCAAGTACAAGGGCAAGGTCAAGCTGACCGGCCTCGGCACCCCCAACGACATGCGCAAGTACGTCAAGAACGGCACGGTCGAGGCCTTCGAGCTGTGGGACCCGGCCAAGCTGGGCGAGCTGGCCGCCCGCACGGCCGTCGCGCTCGCCTCGGGGCAGATCACCGGCAAGGAGGGCGAGACCTTCAAGGCCGGCGGCATGGGCTCGTTCACGATCGGCAAGGACGGCGTGATCAGCCTCGGCAAGCCGACCGTGTTCAACGCGAAGAACATCGACCAGTTCGACTTCTGACGGTGTGCCGGGCCGGTGCTCCCGCCACCGCGCCGGCCCGGCTCCCAGGCCCCGGAGGGTCATCGATGCAACGGGTGTGCTTTCTGCTGAAGGTCCGTGCGGACCGCCTCGACGCGTACCGCGAGCGGCACGCCGCCGTGTGGCCCGAGATGCTGGACGCGCTCTCGGCCACCGGCTGGCACAACTACTCGCTCTTTCTGCGCGAGGACGGACTGCTGGTCGGCTATCTGGAGACCGAGGACTTCACGGCCGCTCGGGCCGCCATGGAGGCCACCGACGTCAACGCCCGCTGGCAGGAGGAGATGGCGCCGTACTTCACCGCACTGGACGGCGCCAGGCCCGACGAGGCGATGACACCCCTCACCGAGGTGTTCCACCTCGCCTGACCGCTCCACCCGCCCGGAACGATTCGAGGAGCCGTACATGAGACCGCGCCGCAATGACGACGGACCCTGCCCGGTGCCGTGGGGAGACGTCCGCCGGGACCACTCCTCCGGCCCCGGACGTCATCGTTCTCCGGCTGCCCGCACGACCACCGGTTCCGGCGCCCTCGCGGGTAATCTGAGGGCCGGCCTGCCGCTTCTCGTTCTCCTGGAGGTTCCCGCCTGATGGCCCAGTCGGTGGGTATCAAGGACGTCGCCCGTGCCGCCGGAGTCTCCGTCGGCACGGTCTCGAACGTGATCAACCGCCCGGACTCGGTGGCCTCCGAGACCAGGGCGCGCGTCCAGTCCGCCATCGACCGGCTCGGCTACGTGCGCAGCGAGTCGGCCCGCCAGCTGCGGGCCGGGCGCAGCCGGATCATGGGTCTTCTCGTGCTCGACATGGGCAACCCGTTCTTCGTGGACGTCGCGCGCGGCGCCGAGCGCGCCGCGCGGGAGACCGGACTCGGGGTGATGGTCTGCAACAGCGCGCAGTCCCCGAGCGAGGAGGCCGACTATCTGTCGCTCTTCGCCGAGCAGCGGGTGCGCGGGGTGCTGCTGACCCCGTCGGACGCGAGCGGGCGCAACATCGAGGCGTTCCGCCGCAACGGCATCCCCTTCGTCCTGGTCGACCGGGTCGCCGAGGGCACCACCGAGTGCTCGGTCTCGGTCGACGACGTGGCAGGCGGCGCGCTCGCCGTGCGGCACCTCGTGGACGCCGGACACCGTTCCATCGCGTACGTCAGCGGACCGCCCGGGCTCAGCCAGGTGAGGGACCGCCGTACGGGCGCGCTGAACGCCCTGCGCGAGGCGGGCCTGGGCCCGGAGCGGCTGCGCGAGCTGCCCACCGAGCGGCTGGACGTGGCCGCCGGACGCGACGCCGGAGCCCGGCTCCTGGGCCTCGCCGAACGGCCCACCGCCGTCTTCTGCGCCAACGACCTGCTCGCCCTCGGCGTCCTCCAGGCCATGTACGCGGCCGGGGTCGGCGTGCCCGACGACCTCGCGATCGTCGGCTACGACGACATCGAGTTCGCCGCGGCGGCGGTCGTCCCGCTCACCTCCGTGCGCCAGCCGGCGGTGACCATGGGCGCCCTCGCGGCCGAGCTGCTGCTTGAGGAGATCGACGCGGAGACCGCGCCCGTGCCGCACGAGCACCGGCGGGTCGTGCTCCAGCCGGAGCTGGTGGTGCGCCACTCGAGCCTGGCGGCGCGCTGACCAGCGGTTCAGTTCCCCGTCACCGGACTGCTGAGTCACTGTTCAGTTCATTTTCCCGGTCCCCGGGCCGCGGAGCCCGGCCGACATGTGCTCAACTGGGACAGCCTGGAATCCGTACGTCTCGGGAGACCTGTTGACCGTCAGCTACCGCCAGCCCGGTGTCGTCCTCACCGACCACCGCTTCACCGTGCCTCTGGACCACGACCGGCCCGCGGGCGAGAGCATCGAACTGTTCGCCCGCGAGGTCGTCGCGAGCGACAAGGCGCACCGGAACCTGCCCTGGATGGTCTATCTCCAGGGCGGCCCCGGCTTCGGGGCGAATCGTTTCGTCGGCCGTCAGGCCTGGCTCGACCGAGCCCTGGAGGACTTCCGTGTGCTGCTGCTCGACCAGCGCGGCACCGGCCATTCCACCCCCGCCAACCGGCAGACGCTGCCGCTGCGCGGCGGCCCCCGCGAGCAGGCCGAGTACCTCGCGCACTTCCGCGCCGACTCCATCGTCCGGGACTGCGAGGCCATCAGGCCCGGGCTGACCGGCGGCGCGCCCTGGACGGTGCTCGGCCAGAGCTTCGGCGGCTTCTGCACCGTGCGCTACCTCTCCAGCGCCCCCGAGGGACTGAGCGCCGCCGTCGTCACCGGCGGTCTGCCCTCCCTCGACGGACACGCGGACGACGTCTACCGCGCCGCCTACCCGCGCATCGAGCGCAAGGTCGCCGCGCACTACGCCCGCTACCCGCAGGACGTCGAGCGCGCCCGCCGGATCGCGGAGTACCTGCTCCAGCACGAGCCCGTGCTCAGCGGCGGCTACCGCCTGACCGCCGAGGCCTTCCAGTCGCTCGGCATCCTGCTCGGCGGCAGCGACGGCAGCCACCGTCTGCACTTCCTGCTGGAGGACGCCTTCGTCCGCACCCCGCAGGGCCCCGCCCTCTCCGACGCGTTCCAGGAGGAGGTCCAGGCGCTGCTGTCGTACGCGGGCCACCCCCTGTACGCGCTGGTCCACGAGGCCATCTACGCCCAGGGCGGCCGCCCCACCGACTGGTCCGCCGAACGCGTACGCGCCGAGTTCCCCCAGTTCGACGCGGCCAAGACCCTCGCGGACGACGGGCCCCTGCTCTTCACCGGCGAGTCCGTGCACCCCTGGATGTTCGAGACCGACCCGGCCCTGCGCCCGCTGCGCGACACCGCCGAGGAACTGGCCGCCCGCACCGACTGGGCGCCGCTGTACGACCCGGCCCGCCTCGCCGCGAACGAGGTGCCCGTCGCGGCGGCCGTCTACCACGACGACATGTACGTCGACGCGGACCACGCGCTGCGCACCGCCCGCGCCATCCGGGGCCTGCGCACCTGGGTGACCGACGAGTTCGAGCACGACGGGGTACGGGCCGGCGGCCCGCGCGTGCTGGACCGGCTGCTGGCGCTCACGCGCGACGACGTCTGAGCCGCCGGCGCTTCCCGCCTCTCTTCGCCATCATCCGTTCTCCTCTAGGATTCTGACGGCCTGTCAGGATCCTGAGGGGGCACGGATGATCGACACCACCCGCACGGACATTCCCAAGGGCGAGGAGCGGCTCCGCCTCGACGTGGAGGACGGCGTCGCCGTCCTCACCCTGTGCCGGCCGGCGAAGCTCAACGCCTGGAGCTGGGAGTCCACCCGCCAACTCGGCCTGTTCGCCGACCGGATCCGCTTCGACCCCGCGGTCCGCGCGGTGCTGCTGCGGGCCGAGGGCCGCGCCTTCTGCGCGGGGATCGACGTGAGCGCCCCGGGCGGAGCCATCACCGGCCGCTCGGGTTCCGAGCGGGCCCGCGCCTACTACGAGGGCATCCGCTGGGCCCATGAGCGCTTCGCCGCCTTCGCACGGCTGCCGCAGCCCGTCGTCGCGGCGGTCCAGGGCTACTGCCTCGGCTTCGGCTTCGAGCTCGCCCTGATGGCGGACATCAGGATCGCCGCACGCGACGCCCTGTTCGCCCTGCCCGAGGCCCAGTTGGGGCTCGCCGTGGACGCGGGCGGAGATCTGCGGATCGCCCGCGAGGCAGGCGCGGGGTGGGCGAAGTACCTGGCGCTGACCGGAAGAAGGCTGGACGCGCCGACGGCCGAACGCCTCCACCTCGTCCAACTCCTCGCGGAGGAGGGCGAGCTGGACGCCACGGCCCGGACCGTCGCCGCCGAGATCGCGGCGAACGCGCCGCTCGCGGTCCAGGGCGTCAAGCACGGCATCGACGCCTACGCCGAGACCCCCGTGACCGCGGCACTCGACCGGAGCGCCCTGTCCGCCGCGCTCACCCTCACCTCCGACGACGCGGCGGAGGGATACGCGGCCAGGGGCGCCCGGCGCGCGCCCCGCTTCGAGGGGAAGTGACCCACGTGTTTTGATCGGTCACTGCCGCGTACGACGAGACAGGGGGAGCGATGTCCGACAGTGAACTGCTCGCGAAGGAGTTCGAGGAGCACCGGGGCCGGCTGCGAGCGGTGGCGTACCGGATGCTCGGATCGCTGAGCGAGGCGGACGACGCCGTCCAGGAGACATGGCTCAAGCTCGGCCGCACCGACGCCGGTGAGATCAAGAACCTGGGCGGCTGGCTGACCACTGTGACCGGCCGGGTGTGCCTGGACATGCTGCGCTCCCGCGCCGCGCGCAGGGAGGACCCGCTGGAACCCTCGGGCACCTTCGTCCCCGACCCCGTGGTCAGCCCCCTGGACCGCATCGACCCCGAACAGGAGGTCCTGCTGGCCGACTCGGTCGGGCTCGCCCTCCTCGTCGTCCTGGAGACCCTGGAACCGGCCGAGCGGCTCGCGTTCGTGCTGCACGACATGTTCGCGGTGCCCTTCGACGACATCGCGCCCGTCGTCGGCCGCAACGCGGCCGCCACCCGTCAGCTCGCCAGCCGGGCCCGCCGCCGGGTCAAGGGAGCCGCGCCCGAGCCCGAGCGGGACGTCGTGCGGCAGCGTGAGGTCCTCGGCGCCTTCCTCGCGGCCTCGCGCGACGGGGACTTCGAGGCGCTCGTCACCGTCCTCGATCCCGATGTCGTCCTGCGCGCCGACGCGGGCGACCTGGTCGGCGGCGTGACCGTGTCCAAGCTGGTGCGCGGCGCCGAGGCGGTGGCCCGGCAGGCGCTCGCCTTCCGCCGGTTCGCGGCGAGTTCGCGGCTCGTCCGGGTCAACGGGGAGCTGGGGGTCGTCGCGATCGTGGACGGCAGGCCGCGGTCCGTCATGGGTGTCTCGATCGCCGACGGCAGGATCGTCGCCCTGTTCATCCTGGCCGACCCCGAACGGCTCGCCCGCCTCGATCTCGCGGGGGAGCGGCCGGGAGAGTGACGGACTGAGGAGCGACGGTCAGCCGGTGAAGGGACCACGCCCCAGCTGGTCCCGCACCGGCGTGACCGGCGGCGCGACCAGATCCCTGCGCTGCCAGTTGGCGCCGTCCACCACCAGGGTGTGACCGGTGATGAAACGGGCGTAGGGGGAGGCCAGGAACGTGGCGGCCCAGCCGAGTTCACGGGGCGCGCCGACGCGCAGGGCGGGCTGCCGCCGGTCCAGCGCGCCGCGCCCCCAGCCGCCCTCGCCTCCGCCGCCGCCCTCCGAGCCCTCCCCGGCCCGCGCGGTCCCGCCGTTCCCGGTACGCCCGCTGTCCGTCGCACCGGGTGCGGTGGAGGCCCGGGTCAGATTGCCTCGGATGGCGTCCGTCATGTCCTCGTGCGGCATCAGCCCCGGCACCAGTGCGTTGACCTGGATGCCGTACGGCCCCCACTCGACGGCCAGGGTCCGCACCAGGCTCTCCACGCCCGCCTTGGCCGCCGCGCTGTGCGCGAAACCGGGACCGCCGGTCCAGGCGTAGGACGCGCCGACGTCGATGACCGAGCCCGGCGTACCCGCCGCCAGATGCCTGCGGCCGAACTCACGGGTCATCAGAAACGTGCCCGTGAGCGTGATGTCGACGACCGCCTGCCAGGCGTTGGGGGACATGTCCTCCGTGGGGACGGGGAAGTTGGCGGCCGCGTTGTTGACCAGGACGTCGGGCAGCGCGCATCCGTCGAACACCTCGGAGATCCGCTTCGGATCCCGGACGTCGCAGACGGCGGAGTCGACCCGGGTGCCCAGCCCCGCCAACTCCGCCCGGGCGCGCGAGAGATGACGTTCGCGGCGGCTGACGATCAGAAGGTCGGCGCCCAGCCGGGCGAACTCCGCCGCGATCGCCTTCCCGAGTCCCGTGCCGCCGCCCGTGACGAGCACGAGCGAGCCGTCGTACGTCCCGGGAGGCAGGGCGCTCGCGCCCAGCGGGGGAGGAGTGGGGAGACCGGGGAACGCGGTGTCGTCCATGGCGGAGTCGATACCCGGTGTGACGTGAAACATCCGGAGCGCGAGCCCGCCGGTCGCCGCGCCGCGGGCAAGCCGTCAAGTCGGCCCAGTTCAGCGGGCCTGCGAGGTCGGTAGGCTGGAGGACATGCCAGAAGAAGTCAGCACATCCCCGGGCCCTCGTGACGAACTGCGCGCCGACTGCGGTCAGTGCTTCGGGCTGTGCTGCGTCGCCCTGCCCTTCTCCCGCTCGGCCGACTTCGCGATCGACAAGGCCGCGGGCGAACCCTGCCCGAACCTGCGCGGCGACTCCCGGTGCGGCATCCACACCCGGCTGCGGCAGAAGGGGTTCACGGGCTGCACGGTCTACGACTGCTTCGGCGCGGGGCAGCACGTCTCCCAGGTGACCTTCCACGGCGTGGACTGGCGCTCGGGGTCCGAGGAGCAGGCCCGGCTGATGTTCGACGTGTTCCCCGTCGTACGCCATCTCCACGAAATGCTCTGGTACTTGAACGAGGCACTCACGCTCCCCGCCGCCCGTCCGGTGCACGCGGACGTCCGGCGTCTGCTCTCGGCGACCGAGCGTCTCGCCGGGGGGACCCCGCAGGAGCTGGCCGCGCTGGACGTGGGCGCGCACCGGCAGAAGACCGGCGAACTGCTGCTGAAGGTCAGTGAACTCGTCCGGGCGGGGACCGGAGCCGGCAGGAGGAAGGACCGGCGCGGCGCCGATCTGATGGGTGCCCGGCTCAAGGGCGCCGACCTGCGCGGCGCGAGTCTGCGCGGAGCCCTGCTCATCGCGGCCGACCTCACCGGGGCCGACCTGCGCTGTGCCGATCTGCTCGGCGCCGACCTCCGGGACACCGACCTCACCGACGCCGATCTCACCGGGGCCCTCTTCCTCACGCAGCCACAGCTCGACGCGGCCCGCGGCGGCGCCGGCACCCGGCTCCCGGACTCGGTCGGCCGCCCCGGCCACTGGACCGACCGGAACTGAGCGGGCCCCTGGAGAACTCGGGCCCGGCGGCCCGGGGGCCCTGTCTCACTCGGCCGCGCGGGCCAGGTCCGCCTCCCGCCCCGCTTCCACGGGCGTGCGCCGATCGAGGTGCAGGCGCAGCCCCTCCGGCATCAGCGTCAGCCGCTCGGCCACCCGCAGCCGGTAGCCGGGGTCGGGCCGCAGGTCGTAGCGGCGCAGCAGCAGGCCGAGGACCAGGGTCGCCTCGTGCAGCGCGAACTGGCGGCCGATACAGGCGCGCGCCCCGGTGCCGAACGGCTTGAAGGTGTGCGCGGGCCTGGCCCGTACCGCCTTCGCGTCGAAGCGGTCCGGGTCGAACTCCTCCGCGTCTGCGCCCCAGACCTGCGGGTCGCGGTGCAGCATCGGGGTCAGGACCAGCGCCCAAGCGCCCCGGCGCATCGGATGGACACCGCCGAGCACGGTGTCCTGCCGGGCCTCGCGCGCGAACGCCGGTGCCGTCGGCCACAGCCGCAGCGACTCGTCCAGGACCCGCCGTACGTAGCGGAGCCGGGCGACCTGCTCGTAGCCCGGCCGCTCCGTGCCGCCCCAGACCCGTTCGACCTCGGCCCGCGCGCGGGCGGCGGCCTGCGGGTGCCGGGCGAGGTAGTGCAGGGCGAAGGACAGGGCGCCCGAGGTGGTCTCGTGGCCGGCGATCAGGAAGGTGATGACCTGGCGGCGGATGTTCTCCGGGGTCAGCCGCTCCCCGGTGGCGGGGTGGGCCGTCTCCAGCATCCGGTCGAGCAGGTCGCCGCCACCGCCGCCCCCGGCACGGCGGGAGGCCACCACGGCGTCGACCGTGCGGTTGAGGTAAGCCATGTCCGCCGCGTTGCGCCGGGATGCGCCCCGCAGCAGGAACGGCGCCAGCGGGACCGGGACGACGTTGAGGCGCTGCGCGTAGGTCAGCGTGCCCACCATCGCGTCCACGAAGGGGTGCGGCCGGGAGCGCTCGAAGGAGGCGAAGTCATGGCCGAAGCCGGTCCTGGCGATGGTCTCCAGCGTCAGCTTCGTCATGTCGCCCGGCACGTCCACCGCGCGGCCCGCCGCCTGTTCCCGGTCCCAGTGGTCCGTCAGCCGCTCGGTCACGGCCAGCATCATCGGGTGGTAGCCCTCCATGGCCTCGCGGCTGAACCCGGGGGCCAGCACGTCGTGCGCCAACTGCCAGTTGGGCTCGTGGTTGTAGGCGGTGAACAGTCCGTCCCCGGCGACCGGGCGGAGGTTGGCGACCCCAAGGCCCACGTGCTTGGCGAAGCGTGTCTCGTCGGCCAGTTCGGCCGCGAGTCCGGCGCCCCAGACGAAGACGATCTCGTTGCGGAAGGCCCGGCGCCGGAAGATCGGTCCGAGCCTGCGCCCGAACTTCATGGAGTCCTGGAGCGGGGAACGGACGTCGGCGCCGAGCACATCGCCGACCAGGGGGACACGGCGCGGCGGGTGCGGGATGCGGTGCAGCTCGGGCCAGCCCAGTTCCGCGCTGCGGAACCCCTTGGGCCGCGCCCCCTCCTTCGTGTCCGCCATGACGCCATCTCCCTTGTGATCCGGGCCGGTTGAGCCTGTTGTACGCGAGTTCAATAGCGGTTCCCAGTCTGATCCCGTCGCTGAACCCGCGTCAAGTAAGGTGCGGGCATGACGGGGAGGCAGGGGGAACGCGCACGCCGCCGGCTCAGTACCGCGGAGCGCCGGGAGCAGTTGCTGTCGGTCGGCGCCCGCCTGTTCTCGGAGAGCCCGTACGACGACGTCTGGATCGAGCAGGTCGCCGAGATCGCGGGGGTCTCGCGCGGTCTGCTGTACCACTACTTCCCGACGAAGCGGGACTTCTTCGCCGCCGTGGTCGAGCGGGAGAGCGGGCGGATGCTGCGGATGACCGCGGCGGTGCCCGGTGTCCCGGTGCGCGAGCAACTGGGCGCGGGCCTGGACGTCTTCCTCGGGTACGTGCAGGAGCACGCGCACGGATTCCGCGCCTTCCACCGCGCCGACGCGGCCGGCGACCAGGCCGTGCGCCGGGTCTATCAGCAGGCGCTGGCCGCGCAGGAGCGGCAGATCCTCCAGGCCCTGGCCGCGGACCCCGAGCTCGGCCGGTCCGCCGAGGACCGGCCCGAACTCCGCGTCGCCGTACGCGGCTGGCTCGCCTTCACCACGGCCGTGTGCCTGGAGTGGCTCCGGGGCGCCGACCTGACCCGTGACCAGGTGCGGGACCTGTGCGCGCGGGCACTGCTCGGCGCGATCACCGGCTGACATCCCCTCCGGGCGAGGCGTGGTTGGCGTACGGCTCGATCTCCGATAGGTTAGGCAAGCCTTACCTAAGGAGGAAGTCGATGGGTGACCGTCACACCTGGACCGCCGCGCCCGGCGCCGCGGAGCACGCCCGCTCGGTGCTCGCCGCGGCCTGGTCCTGCGCCGTGAGCGCCGAGGGCGGCCGGGAGGAGTTCGTCGGCTCGCACTCCGTCACCGAGGACGGTCGGGTGCTCCTGGACGTGCCCGAGGACAGCGCGCTGTCGGCCGCCGCCCTCTGCTCGCCGCGCGGAGAGCCGTCCGCCGTCCTGGAGTTCGCCGACGTCGCGCCCGTCCCCGTACGGAACCGGATCCGGGCCCGGCTCTGGCTCGCCGGCCGGTTCGTCCCCGAGGACCGGCGGCTGGCGTTCCGCACCACCCGCGCGGTGCTGCGCCGGCCCGGCGGAACCGTGGTGGTCGACCTGGACGAACTGGCCGAGGCCCGCCCCGATCCGCTCGCCCTCGCCGAGGCCCACCTCCTGACCCATCTCGCCGACGCCCACCCGGACGCCGTCGAGCGGCTCACCCGGCTCGTCGAACCGGACAGCCTGCACGGCGCGGTGCGCGTCCAGCCCCTCGCCGTCGACCGCCACGGACTCACCCTGCGCATCGAACGGGCCCGCGGCAACGGCGACGTACGCCTGCCCTTCCACGCGCCCGCCGACGACGTCTCCCAGCTCACGGAGCGCATGCACGTCCTACTCACCCAGGCGGGCCTCGCCGCCTCCTGCCACCGCCCGCTACAGCGGCAGCGCACAGACCGCGAGGGGTGAGGCGAACGGGTCGCCCGTGCGGCGGAGTTCACCGCTGTCCCGGTCGACCTCGAAGACCGTGACCGTGCTCGACCGCTGGTTCGCCGCGAACAGCAGCCGTTCGTCGGGCGAGAACGCGATGTGGCGGGGGAAGTCGCCGCCGGCCGGGACCGTGTCCAGGAGCCGCAGCCGGGCGCCGTCCGCCTCGATCGCGTACCGCGTCAGGCTGTTGTGGCCCCGGTTGGCGAGAAACGCGAACGAGCCGTTCGACGTCACCAGGATCTCGGCCGGATAGTTCGTACCGCCTCCCGTGCCCGTGGACTGCGGCTCGCCCACGGTGAGGCGCCCGGTCGCCGGGTCGTAGCCGCAGACCGTCACCGAGTCGTCCACCTCGTTGGCCAGGTACGCGTACCGGCCGCCGGGGTGGAACGTGAGGTGACGCGGGCCCGCGCCCGGCCTCGTCCGCGCACGGGAGACCTCGGTGAGCGTCCCCCGGGTCTCGTCCAGGCGGTAGGTGTACACCGTGTCGGTGCCCAGGTCGACGGCGAGCAGATGCCCGCCGTCCGGAGCCGTGACGAACTGGTGGGCGTGCGGGCCCTGTTGGCCCGGACCCGGAGCGGGGGAGGTGTGCGTCACCAGATCGGTGCGCTCGCCGGGCGCGCCGGACGCGTCGAGGGGGTGCACCGCGACGCTCCCCGAGCCGTAGTTCGCGCTCAGCAGCCAGCGGCCGCCCGGATGCACGGACAGATGGCAGGGACCCGACCCCCCGGTGGACCGGCTGCCGAGCACCTCGTTCCCCGGGAGCCGGACGGCGGTCACGGCGCCCGGGGCCTGCTCGTCGACCGCGTACAGCGTCCGGCCGTCCGGGTGCACCGCGAGGAACGACGGATTGGCCACGCCCGTCACCACGCCACCGCCGGTGATCGCGCCGGTCGCCGTGTCGTACGTGGCGACACCGATCCCTCCGCCGGAGCCGTCGCCCGAGGTGTACGTGCCCAGGAACAGCGGACGCGGACCGGAGCGCGGAGCCGGGGACGAAGGCGCCGACGCGGACGCCGTGGGGCCGGCCGGGGGCGCCTTCGGGAGCGGGGCCGCGACGGCGGGTCCGCCGGGCCGGGGCGCGGCCGGTGCCGGGACCGTCGCGATCGCGGCGGCCCCCGCCAGCGCGCCGACGAAGCGGCGTCTGCTCAGGCCGCCGCCCGTGCCGCGCGTCGGCCGTGCACCACTGCTCATGCCTGCACCTCGGAGTGTCGGTTGCCTCGGGTGTGACGGCCACCTTGGCGTGCGGCACCCCGGAAGGGCAAGAACGGCACTGCGCGCTGCGCCTCACGCAACGCCGGGAACCGCCGGCCCGTCACGGGGAGCGACGGGAGGCGGCTCAGCGGTTCCGGTTCCGGCGGGGCCGGCGCAGCCGGTTCCGCAGCCGGGTCAGGCGCGGCCGGCGCTCCCGCTGCTCACGGGTGCAGCGGTCCAGCTCCTCGAACAGCCTGCGGGTGCGGTGCTCGGTGTCGAGCTCGTCGATGATGCGGTTGGTCTCGGCCAGGACGGATCCGTGCAGCTGCCACTGGCTCGGGTCGCGCTGGATCTCCTCCAGGAACAGCTGGGCCAGTTTGTCGCGGGTGGCGGCCGCCGTGGCGAGTTCCGCGCTGAGCCGCTCCTCGGCGGACACGGCGTTGCGGGTGACGTCGGTGGTCACCAGCACCGCGAAGCTGACGATCGCGTCGGCGATCTCGGACAGCAGCTCCTGGAGGACGGCCCCGGCCTGTGGTTCGAACAGGGGGCTGGGTTCCCGCTCCTTGGCCAGGTCGGTGAGGCTGCGCGCGAGGACCCGCAGGACCACCGTGCAGATCTCCAGGGTGTCCAGGCCGGTGCGCAGCACGACGCGGTGCATCAGTCCTTCGCGCACCCGCGGGTTGAGCTTCAGACTGTCCTCGGCCTGCCGCAGGGCCGCGTCCACCCCGGCGATGTCGTTGTCGAGCCGGCGGGCCTCGTGCAGCCGCTCGGCCGCCACGTGGAAGGGGGTGTGCGCTGCGGCCCCCTCGCCGACCCGCAGCATCAGCTGCCGCATCCGGCGCGCCAGGTCCTCGATCTGCTCCCCGGCCATGTCGACCCACACGGGTGGTGCGAGCACGAGGTTGCAGGCGAGGCCCACGACCGCGCCGATCAGTGTCTCCAGGACCCGGGCCCAGGCCGTACTGCCCACCCGGGTGACACCGAGGACCAGCATGGCGCTGATCGCCACCTCGGGCACGAACTCGCTGACCCGGACCAGATGCCCCACCGCCAGCGAGGCGAGGATGATCAGCCCGAGACTCCACCAGGTCAGACCCACCAGACTGCTGAATCCGATGGCGATGACGACACCCACCACCACGGAGTTCACCCGCCGGATCGCGGTGGTGATCGTCGAGTACAGGGTGACCTGGACGACCAGCAGCGCGGTCAGGGGAGCGGTCAGCGGGGCGGGCTCGGGGCTGAGATGGATGGCCACCACGTACGCGATCGTCGCGGCGGCCGTCGAACGAAGTGTCTGGACGACCACCGGCTCCCGGCGTCGCTCCACGATCTTCGCGACGGATGCCGTCCACTCACCTCGTGCCTCGTACATCCTTGGGGCCTTCCCGTTTAACACGGGTACCGAACGTGCTGATCGCGGACCCTGTCTGTCCGCAAGGGGTCCTAGATTGAAGGCATCGACTGGGTCGTACCGCATCGAGAGGCACCGGAATGAGCGCAACGAGCAACGTCCAGGGCATCGAACTGCTGACGCTGTCGCACGACCGGCTGCGCGCCGTGGTCGCCGGGGTGCCGGAGAACTCCTGGAGCGCGCCGACGCCGTGCGGCGAGTGGACGGTGGCCCAGGTGCTCAACCACGCCCGGCTCGACCAGCAGGCGTACGGCGCGGCGGTGACCGGCACCGGGTGGCCCGAGTCGGACGCCTTCCACCCGGACGGGACCCTGGAGGCCGGCGTGACGGCGGAGCTCGACAAGGTCCTCGCCCAGGTCGCCGACGCCTACGCGGGGCTGCGCGCGGACGCGGAGGAGGTGGCCACACCGCTCGGGCCGCTGCCCTTCGGTGTGGCCGCCGCCGCGGCCGCCATGGACGCGGGCGTGCACGCCTGGGACATCGCCGTGGCGACCGGCCAGGCGTCCCCCCTCGACGACGAGCTGGCCGGCGGCATCCGGCTCGCGGCGGACCGGCTGGCCGACCACCTGCGCGAGGCGTTCGGCGTGTTCGCCCCCGCGCGCGAGGTGCCCCAGGGTGCCGGCCGGGCCGAGGCGCTGCTCGCCTTCCTGGGCCGCGACCCGCACTGGACGCCCGCCGGATCCTGACGAGCGCCCGGCGCGGGAGTCGCGGCCGAGGAGCGCCTGGCAGGGGAGCCTCGGCCGTGGAGCGCCTGGCACGGGAGCCGCGGCCGACGGGCCCCGGCACACGGGAGCCACGCCCGGCGTCCCGCGCGCAGAGCCGCGGCCGGCATGCCCCGGTCATGGTGCGGCGGTCGTGGTTCAGTCGCGCAGCTTCGCCAGGAAGGAGGACAGTCGGTCGACCGTCCGGGTGATCTGCTCCTGTGTCGTCAGGGTCTCCTCGAAGCGGCTTCCCGCCCGGAGGGGCTTCCTGCCCCGGACGTAGAGGGAGCAGTCGAGGTCGGCGCAGATGTGGAGGCCGACCGAGTTGCCCTCGCGGCCCGCCGCGCCCGCCTTGCGGGCCGTCATCAGCGAGACCCCGTCCCCCGGGTGCGTGGTCAGGCACAGCGAGCACATGCTGCGGTGCTGAGACCCGCGCCGGGAGGACGGGAGGCGCAGGGTGACCCCCATGAGCCCGCCGTCCTGTTCGGACACCAGATAGCTCCGGTCGGGAGACCCCGGATCCCGCCAGCCCAGGAAGTCCAGGTCGTCCCAGGGCCGCTCGTCGAGATCACGCGGTGTCGCGAGCCGCTTCGCCTCGCCCCTGGAGCAGTTGACGAACGAGGTGCGGATGTCCTGCTCGGTGAGCGGTCTCATGGAGCCTCCCGGTGCCGGTGACCAAACCTAGGGGTCCTAGGTTTTGAACGAAGGTACCTAGTCGCGGGATCGGGAGCCAGCGGATTTCCGGGGATCCGTGGACGCCGTCACACGGGGGCTGCGGACGCGCGGGGTCACCTGGCACAGTGACCTCATGGGCGAGGGGGACGCGGGAGCCGGAGCGGACGAGTGGGAGCGGGCCGGGCGGGCCCTTCGGGAGGCCGGACTGCCGTCCGGGAGCCTGGTCGGCCGCCGTGTCCTGTCCGGGGGCACGTACAACGCCGTCGAGGAACTGACGCTGGCCGACGGCAGCCGCTACGTGCTGAAGGTTCCGCCCCCGCGCACCGTTCCCGCCCTCGCCTACGAGCGGCAACTCCTGCTCTCCGAGGCGGAGTTCTACCGCCAGGCCGGCGCCGTCGGCGTACCGGCGCCCTCGCCGGTGGGCGACCACCGCGACGGCCACCTGCTGATGACGCACTGCCCGGGCGAGCCCTGGGCGGACCTGCCCGAGGGCGAACGCGGCCCGCTCCGCAGGGAGTTGGGTCACCTCGTGGCCCGGCTGCACAGGGTGACGGGACCGGGCTTCGGCTACCCCTCCGGCGCACTCGGTCCGCTCGCGCCCGACTGGCGCACCGCCTTCACCGGGATGTACGAGGCGCTCCTGGACGACGCCCGCGGCTACGGCGCCTGGCTGCCCCGTCCCGTGGAGGAGGTGGCCCGGATCGCGCGGGGCGCCTTCGCGGCCCTGGAGGAGGTCACCGTCCCCCGGCTCGTCCACTTCGACCTGTGGAGGGGGAACATCCTGGTCGAGCGCACGGAGGCGGGACCGCGCATCGGCGGTCTGATCGACGGCGAGCGCATGTTCTGGGGGGACCCGCTCGCCGACTTCGTCTCCCTGGCCCTGCTCGGGGACATCCGCCGGGACGCCGACTTCCTGACGGGCTACCAAGAAGGCGGCGGAACGGTCGAGTTCGGTGGCGCACCCGGGCAACGCCTCGCCCTGTACCGCAGTTACCTCTACCTGATCATGCTGATCGAGACCGTCCCCCGCGCCTCCGGCGACGAACGGGCCGCCTGGGTGCGCGAGGTGGTGGCCCCGAAGCTGACGGCCGCCCTCGACGAGATCGGCCGGGGCGCGAACGCCCCGGCCGACACAGGTTCCTAGGGTTCCGGCGAGGTTCTAGGCCGCCCTGCTCGCGCGCCCGAGGTGCTCGCGGACGATCTCCGCGTAGCGGTGACCGCTGCCCTTGATCGTCCGGACCTGCGTCTTGTAGTCGACGTGCACGAGACCGAACCGCTTGTCGTAGCCGTACGCCCACTCGAAGTTGTCGAGCAGCGACCAGGCGAAGTAGCCGGCCAGCGGAACACCCTTGCGGACCGCCGAGGCGCAGGCCGCCAGGTGCTGTTCGAGATAGGCGACCCGCTCGGGGTCGTGGACGGTGCCGTCGGGGCGTACGACGTCGGGGTAGGCGGAGCCGTTCTCCGTGACGTACAGCTTGCGGGCGCCGTACTCGTTCGTCAGGCGCAGCAGCAGACGCTCGATCCCGGCGGCCTCGACCTCCCAGTCCATGGCCGTGACGGGCACGCCTGGCCGGCTGACCTGCCGGGCGTGGGGGGCCGGGCCGGTCGGGTCGTCGACCACGCTGGACGGGAAGTAGTAGTTCAGACCCAGCCAGTCGAGCGGCTGGGCCATCGTCTCCAGGTCGCCCGCGACCTCGGGGAGCTCGACGCCGTAGACCTCGACCATGTCGGCGGGGAAGCCGCGGCCGTGCACCGGGTCGAGCCACCAGCGGTTGGTGTGCCCGTCCTGCCGCCTCGCCGCCGCGATGTCCTCCGGGCGGTCGGTGGCGGCCTCGATGCTGCCCAGGTTGTTGACGATGCCGACCTGCGCGCCCGGCACGGCCGCGCGGATCGCCTGCGTGGCGAGTCCGTGGCCGAGCAGCAGGTGGTAGGAGGCCCGGACCGCGGCCGTGACGTCGGTCAGACCGGGGGCCATCCGGCCCTCCAGGTGGCCGATCCAGGCCGAGCACAGCGGCTCGTTGAGGGTGGTCCAGTGCTGGACGCGGTCGCCGAGCCGCTCCGCGACCGCCGACGCGTAGGCGGCGAGGTGGTGCGCGGTGTCACGGGCCGGCCAGCCGCCCCGGTCCTGGAGCACCTGGGGCAGGTCCCAGTGGTAGAGGGTGACCGAGGGCGTGATGCCCGCCTCCAGCAGACCGTCGATCAGCGCGTCGTAGTAGTCGAGCCCCTTGGCGTTGACCGGGCCGTCGCCGCCGGGCATCACCCGGGGCCAGGCGACGGACAGCCGGTAGGCGTTGGTGCCGAGCCGGCGCATGAGACCGATGTCCTCGCGCCAGCGGTGGTAGTGATCGCAGGCGATGTCCCCGTCGTCGCCGTTGTCGATCTTGCCGGGCGTGTGCGAGAAGGTGTCCCAGATGGACGGGGAGCGGCCGTCCTCGCTGACGGCGCCCTCGATCTGGTAGGCCGACGTGGCCGTGCCCCACAGGAAGTCCTCGGGGAGGGCGGCAAGGTCGATGGTCACTGAAGTCCCTTCGTCATCAATGGGGCCGATGTCCTCGGCGGGGCCGGTCACTTGACGGCTCCCGCCGTGAGACCGGCGACGAGATAGCGCTGGAGCAGCAGGAAGCCGGCCACCACGGGGACGCTGACGACCAGCGAGGCGGCCATGATCTGGTTCCAGTACACGTCGTTGAGCGTGGAGTAGCCCTGGAGGCCGACGGCGAGGGTGCGGGTGGCGTCGTTGGTCATGACCGACGCGAACAGCACTTCGCCCCAGGCGGTCATGAAGGCGTAGACGGCGACCGCGACGATGCCGGGGATGGCCGCCGGGACGACGACACGGAACAGCGCCCCGAGCGGTCCGCAGCCGTCCACGAGAGCAGCCTCGTCGAGATCGCGGGGCACCGAGTCGAAGTACCCGATCAGCATCCAGATCGAGAACGGCAGCGAGAAGGTCAGATACGTGAGGATCAGACCGCCGCGCGAGCCGAACAGCGCGATCCCGGTGGCATTGCCGATGTTGACGTAGATGAGGAACAGCGGCAGCAGGAAGAGGATGCCGGGGAACATCTGCGTGGACAGCACGGTGACCGTGAAGACGCGCTTGCCGCGGAAGTCGTAGCGGCTGACGGCGTAGGCCGAGAAGACGGCGATCACGACCGAGCAGATCGTGGCCGCCCCCGCCACGATCAGCGAGTTCACGAAGTACTTCGCCAGCGGCACGGTCGACCAGATGTCGACGTACGGCCGCAGGGTCAGACCGCTCGGGATCCAGCGGAACTTCCCCGACACGTCCGCGAGCGGCTTCAGCGAGCTGGAGACCATGACGTAGACGGGCACGAGGACGAAGCTCGTGAGCAGGGTGAGGAAGATCCGCCGGGACCACAGGAAGGACCGCGGCGGGGCCATCGGGGAGCGGTGCGTGGTGGAGGCGCTAGACATCGGCCGTCTTCCTTCCCCGGGAGGTCAGCAGCAGGTAGGCGCCGGTCACCACGAGCAGGAAGAGCAGCAGCAGGACGGACATCGCCGAGCCGGTGCCGAAGTTCCAGGTGACGAAGGACGCCTGGTAGATGTGGACCGAGATGAGGTCCGCGGAGTCCGGGGCGGTCCTGCCGAACAGGACGAACGGCGTGTTGAAGTCGTTGAACGTCCACAGGAACAGCACCAGCACCAGCACCTGGTTGACCGGACGCAGCGACGGCAGGGTGATGCGGCGCAGCTGCTGCCACAGTCCGGCACCGTCCAGGGCCGCGGCCTCGTACAGCTCGCCCGGGATGTTCTGGAGGCCCGCCATGACGATCAGGAAGGCGAACGGCCAGCCCTTCCATACGGACACGGTGAGCAGGGCGTAGAAGCTGTTGTCGCCGATCAGCCAGAACGACGGCTTGTCGGTGAGGTGCAGCTGGTCGTGCAGGACGTGGTTCACCAGGCCGTTGTCGTGCTGGAACATGAACACCCAGGTGATCACGGCCGCGTAGACGGGCAGTGCGTACGGCACCAGGAACAGGGCCCGCAGCACACCGCGTCCGACGAAGTTGTCCTGCATGTAGACGGCTGCCGCCGTGCCGATCAGCCAGCACAGGCCGACCGAGAGCAGGGTGAAGGCGATGGTGACGAAGAAGGAGTGCAGCAGCGCCTTGCCGACGGGCTCGTCGAAGTGCACCGAGACCGAGTAGTTGTCGAAGCCGGCCCAGGGCGCCGTGCCCCAGTCACGGATGTAGAACTGCGTGAGCTCCTTGAAGCTCATCACGATGCCGATCACCATCGGCACCAGGTGCACCAGGAGTTCGAGCACCAGCGCGGGCAGAAGCAGCAGGTAGGGGAGGCCGATGCGCTTGATCCGCCCGGTGCGGCGCGGGCCGCGCGCCGCACCGGGGGAGCTCTTGCGCACCGTCCGCTCGCCGGGTTCGGCGGAAGCGGCGGTCGTGGTGGTCATGAGGGTGTCCGCACTCACTTCTTCGGCATCTGCTGCTGGGCCTTCTCGAGCGCCGCCTTCACCGACGCGGTGGTCACCGCGCGGCCGCCGGCCGCGTCGGCGAACAGGCCCTTGATGGCCGTACCCACCGCGGTCTCGAACTGCGACTCGTCGGCGACCTGCGGCAGCGCCGCCGCGCTCTTGGCCAGGGTGTCCTTCAGAACCGCGTTCGAGGGGGAGTTGAACGCGGTGTCCGTCTGGGCGGTCTTGACCGGCGGGATCGAGGTGTAGGCGCCGTTGAGGATCTTCTGCTCGGCGTCACTGGTCAGGAACTTCACGAACTTCGTGGCGCCGTCGAGGTTCTTGGTGTTCCTGAACACCGCGAGGTTGATGCCCGCGACCATCGAGTTGACGTTCGTGCCCGTTCCCGGGGTGCCGGACTGCACGGGCACCGGGGCGATGCCGTACGCGTCGTCGGCCATGCCCTGCGACTTGAGGTTGGCGGCCGCGGACTGCCACAGCAGCATGGCGTTCTTGCCCTTGGCGAAGTCGCTCACCGACTGGTTCTGGGCGTACTCGGCGTTGCCCGGGGCGATGATCTTGTCCTTCGCCATCAGGTCGACGTACTGCTTGACCGCGGCGACGACCCCGTCGTTGGTGAAGTCGGCCTGGCCGTCGGAGGTGAAGAAGTCGGCGCCGTGCTGCTTGGCGAAGACGAAGGCGTGGTGGATGTTCTCCGAGGCGTTCGACCCCTCCGCGCCGAGGCCCCAGTGGCCGCCCTTGGAGAGCTTCTTGCCGTCGGCGATCAGCTCGGCCCAGGTGGCCGGCGGGTTGGCGATGCCGGCTTCGGCGAACATCTTCTTGTTGTAGTAGAGCGCGTACGCCATCGAGTACAGCGGGACCGCGGCGGGGTCCTTGCCCTCGGCGCCGGTCGAGCCGAGCGCGGAGTCGACGAAGCGGTCCTTGCCGCCGATCTTGGCGAAGTTCTTCGCGTCCCAGGGCAGCAGCGCGCCGGTGGCCTGGAGCGAGGCGCTCCAGGTGTTGCCTATGTTGAGCACGTCCGGGCCCTGGCCCGAGGTGGTGGCGGTGAGGATCCGGTTCAGCAGGTCGGACCAGGGCACGACCTCCAGCTTCACCTTGATGCCGGTCTGCTTCTCGAACTTGGCCAGTTCGGGGGCGAGCGTCTTCTTGTCGATCTCGATGCTGGCGCCCTGGTTGGACGCCCAGTACGTGAGTGTCTTCGGCGAGGCGTTGGACCCGCCGCTCGACGAGCCGCCGCCACAGGCGGTCGCGGCGGTCAGCAGAGAGATGGTGACCGCACCTGCGGCCGCGGCTCGGATTCTGCGCATGGCTGCTTATGTCCCTTTCCCGGAGGGAGCGATGACGGCGTCCGCGTTCACTTCCCGAACGACCCTCATGGCTTAATTTAGGACGTGAGTTAAGACCCGGAAGAAAGTCGCGTCAAGGGATCGCGCAGGGGTATCTTGCAGGTCGGGCAGGCCGGAAGGGACATCACATGGCGGGGCGGAACGGTCGGACAGTGCGTGACCTGCGGCGGGGCAACCGGACCGCCGTACTACAACGGTTGTATTTCGACGGGCCGATGAGCCGCTACGAACTCGGTCCCGCGACCGGGCTGAGTTCCGGATCCATCAGCAACGTGGTCGCCGAACTCGTCGCCGACGGTCTGGTCGAGGAGGCCGGAAGCGTCGACTCCGACGGCGGCCGCCCCCGCACCCTGCTGCGTGTCGTGCCCGGCAGCGGCCACATGATCGGCGTCGATGTCGGCGAAACCCGCGTCCGTGTCGAGCTGTTCGACCTGACCCTCACCGAACTCGCCCGTGTCGAGCGGCCGTTGGAGCACCCGGGGTACGAGACCGACCGGCCGCTGCGGCGTCAGGAGTACGACGTCGACGTCATCGTCGGCCATATCCGCGACGGCATCGCCGAGGTCCTCGCCGAGGCGGACATCGCCCCCGCACAGCTCCTCGGTGTCGGCATCGGAGTGCCCGGCATCGTCGCCCGCACGCCCGAGCAGGGCGCGGTCGTGCACGGCCAGACCATCGGCTGGGACGCCGTCCCGCTGGAGTCCCTGCTCCGCTCCGCCTGCGAACTCCCCGACACCGTCCCGTACTTCGCGGACAACGGCGCCCGCACCCTCGGCCAGGCCGAGATGTGGTTCGGCGCCGGACGCGGCGCCCGCAACGCGGTGGTCGTGCTCTTCGGCTCCGGCGTCGGCGCCTGCCTCGTCACCGAGGACGTCGAGAACGGCCGGTCCGTCGAATGGGGGCACCTGACCGTACGCGTCAGGGGCCGCCGCTGCCGCTGCGGCGCCCTCGGCTGCCTGGAGGCGTACGCGGGGGCCGAGGCACTGCTGGACCGCTGGCGCGAGGAGGGCGGACGGCCCCCGGAGGGCACCGACGAGGAGACCGCGCTCACCGCGATGCTCGCCGCCGCCTACCCGCCCGAGGGAACCGAGCCGGACCCGATCGCGCTCGCCGTCCTGGAGGAGACCGCGGAGTACCTGGGCGCGGGCCTTTCCGACCTGATCAACCTCTTCCAGCCCGAACGCATCCTCATCGGCGGCTGGGCCGGACTCCAGCTCGGCTCCCGCTTCCTGCCCGCGGTCCGCCGGTACGCCTCCTCGTACGCCCTGCGCTACCCGGCCCAGCACGTCACGGTGGACCTCGGCCGGCTCGGCCCCGACGCCGTCACGGTCGGTGCCGCGATCCTGCCGCTGGCCGACTTCTTCGCCCGCGGCGGCCGGCGGGCGGAACCCGCGCCGACGGGACCTTCCCCCGCCTGGCGCACGGCCCTGGAGGAACGGGCGCCGCACTGAGGCCGGGACCCGGTACCGCGCGTCCGCATGACCTCCGGGGTAATCGACCCGTTCGCCGCCTCCCGGAACCATGAAGGGCACCAGAGCCCGAACGCGTACCACCGGATCCCGGGAGGACCCCATGCCGTACTTCGCGAGCCCCGTCGACGGCGCCCAGCTGCACTTCGTCGACCACGGCCCCGCCGACGGCCCGGTGGCCGTCTTCGTCAACAGCGCCTACTTCGGGACGGAGATGTGGGAGTACCAGATGCTGCCGCTCGCCGAAGCCGGTCACCGCTGTGTCGGGTTCGACCGGCGCGGGCACGGCCGGTCCGACGACGTCTGGGGAGGGTTCGACCTCGACAGCCTCGCCGACGACGTCGACGGACTGCTCCGGCACCTCGATCTGCGGGAGGTCACCCTGATCGGACACTCCGTGGGCACCGCCGAGCTGGTCCGCTGCCTGACCCGGCACGGGGCCGGGCGGGTGGCGAGGATCGCGCTCGTCGCCGGTCTGGCGCCGGGCCCCGCGCGGACCGTGAACCATCCGGGCGGCGTCGACCCGGCGCTCGTCGAGGAGGGCAACCGGCGGTTCCGCCAGGACCGGGCCGCGTTCTTCGCGGACGGCGCCGACGCGTTCTTCGCCCGCGGCCTGCCAGGCAACGACCTCTCCGAGGCGTACGTACGCTCCATGGTCGACCGCTGCCACGGCGCGACCGCGCGGGCCGGAGCCGCCCTCGGCGACCTCGTCGTCACCCTGGACGTCGCCCCCGAACTGGCCCTGATCGACCTGCCCGCCCTGGTCGTCCACGGCACCCACGACGCCTCGGCGCCCCTGGACCTGACCGGCCGCCGGGCCGCGGACCTGCTGCCCGACAGCACGCTCAAGGTCTACGAGAACGCCGGGCACGGCCTGTTCGCCACCCACCGCGAACAACTCACCGCGGATCTGCGGGATTTCATGGCGAACGACGGTCGTTCCCGGCGCTCGGGCCCGGACGCGGCTCAGCCGAAGGCGTTCACGCCGGTCAGCTCGGCCGACAACTCCCACAGCCGCGCGGCCTGTTCGGGATCGGTCGCATAGGCGCTCACGCCGGTCCGGGTGCCGTCCGCCGGAGCCGGTTCGGCGATGTCGCAGTCCTCGCAGTACACCCCGCCCAGGCCGGCGAGCCGGGGCGAGGTCGCGGCCCACACCTGGGTGGCCGCACCCTGCTCGGGCGTCTTGAAGCCCTCCGGGTTCAGCGGGGTGCCGTCCTCGTCGATCCAGCCGCGCTCGACCATCTCCGCCCTGGGCAGGTGCCGCTGGAGCGGGGTGAGGATGCCGCCGGGGTGCAGCGAGAAGGCCCGTACGCCGAAGTCCCGTCCCCGCCGGTCGAGTTCCACGGCGAAGAGCACGTTCGCCGTCTTCGCCTGCCCGTAGGCCTCCCACTTGTCGTAACCGGTCCGCCAGTGCACGTCGTCCCAGCGGATGCCGGAGTTGTGGTGGCCGGCGGATGACACGGACACGACCCGCGCGCCGCCCGGGGCGATCGCCGGCCAGAGCCGGTTGACCAGCGCGAAGTGGCCGAGGTGATTGGTCGCGAACTGCGCCTCCCAGCCCGGGCCGACCCGCGTCTCCGGGCAGGCCATGACGCCCGCGCTGTCGATGACGATGTCGACGACACGGCCCGAGGCGAGGAACCGCTCGGCGAAGGCGCGCACGCTGTCCAGGTCGGCGAGATCGAGTTCGTCGGTCTCGGCGCCGTCGATGCCGGCCAGCGCCTCGCGCGCGGTCGCCGGGCGCCGCGCGGGGACCACGACCCGGGCACCCGCCTTGGCCAGGGCCCGGGTCGTCTCCAGGCCGAGCCCCGAGTAGCCGCCCGTGACGATCGCGAGCTTCCCGGAGAGGTCGACGCCCTCCAGGACGTCGTCCGCGGTGCTCCGGGCGCCGAATCCCGAACCGATCCTGTGCTGTGCAGTGCTCATGCCCGCACGCTACGAATTGGAGCGGACTCGAAGTCAAGCGGACACGGCCGCGGCGGCGAACGGCCGGCCCGGCACGAGAAAGACCCCGACCGGATGGGGGAATCACGGTCGGGGTCGTCTGTGTGGGCGCCGATGGCGGTCGCCTCGCGGCGAAACGCTCCACAGGGCTTCAGCCGGACGATCGTCCCTGCGGGCTTGGGTGAGGCCCGGGGACACTGTCCCATCCACACCCACGGTTTGTTCAACGGGTAACTACCTGTGGGTGTTCCCGGGAACGGGCCCGTCGCCGGTGACCTGTGTCACGGTCTCTCGCGGGTCCGGGCCCAGGTCAGCACCTGCTCCAGGGTCCACGTGGTGACCACACGCTCCGGCGGCACCCCGCACTCCTCGGCCCGCGCGCACCCGTGGATCTGCCAGTCGAGCTGTCCCGGCGCGTGCGCGTCGGTGTCGAGGGAGAACAGAACACCCGCGTCGACCGCCTGGCGCAGCAGCCGGCGCGGCGGGTCGAGGCGCTCCGGGCGGCTGTTGATCTCGACCGCCGTACCCGACTCCGCGCAGGCCGCGAAGACGGCGTCCGCGTCGAACTCGGACTCGGGCCGGCCGCGCCCTTCGATCAGCCGGCCGGTGCAGTGGCCGAGGATGTCCGCGTGCGGATCGCGGACGGCGGCGATCATGCGCCGGGTCATCGGCCGCGACTCCATCCGGAGCTTGGAGTGCACCGACACGACCACCACGTCCAGCTGCTCCAGCAGCTCCGGCTCCTGGTCGAGCGATCCGTCGTCGAGGATGTCGCATTCGATGCCGGTGAGCAGGCGGAAGGGGGCCCAGCGTTCGTTCAGCTCGGCGACGACCGCCAGCTGCTCGCGCAGCCGTTCCGGTGACAGGCCGTTCGCCACGGTCAGCCGGGGCGAGTGGTCGGTGAGCACCGCCCACTCGTGGCCCAGCCGTGCCGCCGTACGCCCCATCTCCTCGATCGGGCTGCCGCCGTCCGACCAGTCCGAGTGCAGATGACAGTCCCCCCGCAGCAGCGCCCGCAGTCCCTCACCGCCCTCGGCGAGCGGCCCCGCGGACTCGCGCTCCACCTTCTCCAGGTAGCCGGGCACCTCGCCGGCCAGCGCCTCCCGTACCACCTGCGCGGTCTTCGGGCCGATGCCCTTGAGCGACTCCAGCGTGCCGTTCTCGGCGCGTTCACGGACCTCGTCGGCGGACAGCCCGGCGAGCAGGGTCCGCGCGGTCCTGAAGGCCCGTACGCGATAGGTGGGCGCCAGGCTCCGCTCCAGCAGGAACGCGATCCGGTCCAGGGCCTCGACGGGGTCCATCGGCACTCCTTTCCGCGCTCGCGCCGGCCGTCGCACGCTCTCCCAGAGTTGCCCAGCCGCCGCCCGCCCGCACGGCGGGTGCCACCTCGGGCGGGCGGCGGGCCGGGGCGGGGTCCGCGGGGAGCCGGGTCACCCGGCCGGGCGAACGTCCGGAGCCCCACCGCTGCGCCCCTGCCCGGCGGCACGGGCGGCGGGCGTCCGGCGTGTCACCGCTGACCAGCGGGAACGACGGGAATCGCCTTACGCTTTTGTCATGACCGAAAGCGCGAGCCCTCACATCTCCCACCCACGGATCATGGTGCTCGGGGTGCAGCCGGGCACGCCCCCGTTCCGGATCATGGAGATCGACGGCGAGATGGTGGGCGAGGCGAAGGCGATCACGGACGTCCTGGAGTACGCGGCGGCGTACGGCATCACGGTCGACGATCTCGACGACCCCGACCTGGTCCGCTGGGTCGGCGGCGACAAGCTCACCTGGCATCCGCACTGACGCACCCGGCGCGGAAGCCCTCCGGACGCCCCGATGCGGCAGGGGATTCCGGAGGGCTTCGACGACGGGTGCGCCCGCGAGGGCGGTCAGGCGCGCAGACGCTTCCTGGGGTGCACGGCCCGGCCGAGCCGCCGGCCCAGGAGGAGGTAACCCACCAGCGCGCCGGACGTGTTGAGGATGACGTCGTCGATGTCGAAGGAGCGTCCGGTGATGAGGGCTCCCTGGACCAGTTCGACCAGGAACATGACCGCCGCGGTCAGCAGGAGGACGCGCAGGATTCCGCGGGTCCTGGGGAACACCACGGGCAGCAGCACACCGAAGGGGACCCCGAGCACGAGGTTCCCGCCGATCTGCTTGACGGCGTCGCGCAGTTCCGGCTGGTCGAGATAGGCGCGCAGCGAGGCCCCGGGGTGGAGATTGTTGTGGATCAGGGCCGCCGACGCGGGTGAGGGCTCAAGGGTCAGCCGGGCCAGGACGACGGCGAACGCCACCATGGCGGCGAACGCGACCAGCATGGCCAGGAGCCGCACGGGCAGGGGCAGGCTCTCCTTGGCGGGTGCCGGTGCGGGGGTCCGCTTCGGCGCCTCACGGCGGAGGAACGACCGCGACCCGGTCTTCGCGGTTTCCTTGTCCCGCTCGGCCTTCGGCGCCGGCTTCCCGCGGCCGAAGAACGACCGGGACTTCTCCGGCTTCCCCTGTCCGGCGTTCGCCGCGCCCTTGCCTCGGTCCGATCCCGCCTTCGGTGCCGGTTTGCCCCGGCCGGCCTTCGCTGCACGAGCGCGCAACGCGGTGCGGACCATGAGACCCTCCCCTTTTCAACTGCTCTCTGGTGCAGCCCGCATACCCCCGACCGGGCCGAGAATGCCCGTGGCCCGGAGGAGGGGAGCGCTTTGCGACAACGCCCGCCGAACCGGTGCCCGGCGGGGCGAGGATCCGGCACCCCCGGGACGGCCGTCGGCGCCGGGCGCGGCCGTGGGGCCGGTCCGGCGCCGACGGGCACCCTGCTCGGGGTTCAGGTGCCGTAGGTGACCGTCACGTCGGTGAAGCCGAGGGAACGCAGCAGGCCCTGGAGCATGCTGGTGGTGTTCGTCTCGGCCCGCGCGGTGAGGCGGCTGTCCTGTGCGGCCTTGCCGATGTGCTTGGCCGCGAGCCGTTGCACCGCCCGCTCGTCGTTTGGGTTGTCCGAGAACAGGTCCCCGATCCGGTCGAGAAGACCCCGCTGTTTCGAGACGGCGTAGGAGTGGTCCGGGTCGAGGGCGGGTTTGCCCAGGGCCGCGTGCGGCAGCCGGAGCGTGGCCGACGTACGGTCGCTGTTGACCGTCACGTCCTTCTCGCCGATGCGCCCGAGATCGACATAGGCGTCGACGGTGCCGGCTCCCACGTACAGGGTGCGGGTGCCGCGGATCGCGTCGGGCAGGTACTTCGCGTCCTTCTCCAGGTCCACGACCACCTGGAAGTTGCCCGAGGCCGCTTCGTAACGGCTCATGTCCTGGATGGACTTGAGCAGGGTCGGGCCCGAATTGTCCTGGGTCTCCGTGCCGAACACATCGCGCAGCCCCGGCAGAACGGCGAGCCGCAGCCCGGCGAACAGCACCACGAGCACCAGCACGAAGGCGGAGAGGACCTTCGCCCAGCCGGGCATGCGCTTGATGGACGTCGTCATGTCGGCGTTCCTCCTTTCGAACGTCCGTCTACCCTCCAAGTCCCTTGGCAGGCCGCCCGGCGCGTGCGGCACTTCCCGGGCCGGACCGCAACCGGAAAGTCCCCGGTCGAAGGCCCGAAAGACGGCCAGTAGCATGAGGTGCGGGCTCCGGGCCGATCTTGGGCCCGGCGACGCGATCCGGTTCGACCATGCGAGGAGCGGACGTGCGTGACATCGCCGTGTTCAGCGGTAGTGCCCATCCAGAACTCGCGGCCGAGCTCTGCGCGCACCTCGGTGTGCCCCTCAGCCCGACCCGGGTCAGCCGGTTCGCCAACGACTGCCTGGAGGTCCAGCTCCAGGCCAACTGCCGCGAACGTGATGTCTTCCTGGTGCAGCCGCTCGTCGCCCCGGTGCAGGAGCACCTGGTCGAGCTGCTGATGATGTGCGACGCGGCGCGCGGGGCCTCCGCCGGGCGGATCACCGTCGTCATGCCGCATTATTCGTACGCGCGTTCGGACAAGAAGGACATGCCCCGGATCTCCCTGGGCGGCCGGCTCGTGGCGGATCTCCTCGTGGCGGCCGGGGCGAGCCGCGTCCTCGCGATGACGCTGCACTCCCCGCAGGTGCACGGGTTCTTCTCGGTGCCGGTCGACCATCTGCACGCCCTGCGGGAGCTGGCCGCGCACTTCCGTACCAACGACCTCTCGCGTACGACGGTGGTCTCGCCCGATCTCGGCAACGCCAAGGAGGCCGCCGCGTTCGCCCGGCTGATCGGCGCCCAGGTGGCCGCCGGCGCCAAGCAGCGGTTCGCGGACGACCGGGTGAGCATCAACTCGGTCATCGGCGAGATCTCCGGCCGTGATGTCATCGTGCTCGACGACGAGATAGCCAAGGGCAGCACGGTCCTCGAACTCCTGGACCGGCTGCGGGAGTTGGGTCCGAGGTCGATCCGGGTCGCCTGCACCCACGGCCTGTTCGCGGCGGGCGCGCTCAAGCGGCTCAGCGAACAGCCCGACGTACTGGAGATCGTCTGCACCAACACCGTGCCGATCCCGGTCGAGGAGTACACCGAGAAGCTGAGCGTCCTGTCCATCGCCCCGGCGCTCGCCGAGGCGGTACGGCGCATCCACAACGGCGAGTCCGTCAGCGCCCTGTTCGACGCCCCGCGGGATCACTAGCGACGCGAAGGGTGTGCGGGGCGACTCCGGAGCGCCGCCCGTGCGCGCCGCTCTTCCTCCTCACCGCTTCGCGGCGGGGGTTCTGCCGCCGAGTTCGGCGTAGAGGTCCGTCCAGCGCCGGTCGGTGCCGGTCGGCGGCTTGCCGTCGCAGAAGGCCTTGGCTCCGTTGGCCGTGTAGTAGCGCAGCATCTGGAGGACGGCCGCGGTGTCGGCCCTGGTCCCCGCCGTGTATCTGCTGCCGGGCGGTTGTTTCTGGTGGACCCGGCACACGGGGGTGGGGCCGTTGGCCTGTGCGTCCAGTCTGCCGACGGCCGGGGCGCCGCATCCGCCGAGAGCGATGGCGCCGAGCAGGGCGGTGACGGGGGCGATCAGTCGGCGAGCCATGGGATCTCCCGGGTGCTACAGGACGGTTTGCAGGCCGCGCGCCATCATGCCGAGGCCGACGACGAGGACGAGAGCGGCGGTGAACAGCGCGGTGTAGGGGGCGATGCGGCGTACCCGGGCGGGCAGCGGACGGCCGGTGAGGCGCCCGGCCCGGTCGCCGAGGCGGACCAGGAGCAGTCCGACGGCGGTGAGCGTGGCCGCCATGCCGAGGCCGTAGGCCAGTACGAGGGTGATCCCGAAGACGGTCCGGCCCAGAGCGATCGCACCGAGGAGGACGACGAGCGCGGACGGGCTCGGGACGAGGCCTCCGGCGACGCCGAGACCGATCAGGCCGCGGGTGGAGAAGGGTGGCGCTTCGCCGTCGCCCGCCGGGTGGGCGTGGTGATGCCCGAACAGGCCGTGGCGGTGCGACTTGCCGTGGGCGTGGGCGTGGGCGTGGGCGTGGGCGTGCGCGTGGTCGTGGGTGTGATGGCGGGCGTGGCTGTGGTCGTGATGGCGATCGTGTGGCTGGTGGTCGCCGTGGGCGGGGGCGGGGGCGTGGGCGTGTCCGTGCTCCGGAACGGTCGGGTTCGCGGAGGCGTCGAGCTCGCTGTTTCCGGCAGCCGGGCCTCCGGCGCCGACCAGGGCCGGGGCCATCGGCAAGGAGCGGTCGCCGGCACCGTCGGCCGACTGGCGCCCCCGGCGTGAGCGTCGTACGCCGTCGGCCAGCAGGACCCCTCCGACCACGGCCACCAGCGCGCCGCTGACGACGCCGAGCCAGTTGAGCACGGCGTCGCCTGCCAGCGAGGAGAACGTGGTGAGGCACAGCCCGATCACGAGCACGCCGGCCGTGTGCGTGACGGTCACCGTGGCGCCGACCGTCACCGCGTCGCGGGCCCTGCCGCGCCGCCCGGCCAGATAGGCGGCCATGACGGTCTTGCCGTGGCCCGGCAGCAGCGCGTGGCCGGCGCCCAGCACGATCGAGAGCAGCACGGCCAGCAAGCCGACGGTGACGGTGAGGCGCTCGGCGCCGGCCAGCGAGGTCAGCTGCCGGGACAGTGCCTCGAACCGGCCGGTCAGGCCGCCGGAACCCGGTCCGGCCGCCGGGTCCGCGGCGCCGGACGCGCCCTCGCCGGCGACCGCCGTGAAGCGGGCCGCGGTGTCCCCCCGCGGAGTGGACAGCAGGTCACGGGGATAGTCGCGCAACTCGTCGGTGACCGAGGAGGCCGCCGCGGTGGACTGCCTCAGGTGGGTGCCGGCGCCCTTGGCGGTGATCTCGTTCCAGCCGACGCGGGACGCGTCCACGCCGGTGGACACCTCCAGTGTCACCGGCCCGCCCGCCAGGTCCAGCGCTGCGTGCAGGCGGCACTCAAGACGGCTGGTGCGCAGTCCCGCCTGGCCCGGCCGGTACACGAAGGCGGCTGAATCCACCGTCCAGGCCAGGCGCCGAGGCGTGGTGACGGACAGTCGGCCGGCCGTGTCGGCGCAGCGAGCCGCGGCCCATACGGCGCGTTCGGACGCGCTCTGGCCGCCGTCGTGGTCGGTGTCGACGGCGGTGGCCGCTTGCAGCGTCGGAATCTCGGCGCTGTCGGTCACGGCGAGCACGTCCACCCGGCCGGGGCGGACGGTGAACCCGGTGTAGTGATTGATGGAGAAGTTGCCGAGCGGATGGGCCTGCGCGAGGGGTGCCGCCGCGCCGAACAGGAACAGCGCGACGCCGGCCACCGCTGCCGCACGCCGACCGAGGTGGCCATGGCTCATGGGACGCCTCCGCGCCGGTGCTGTAGGAGGGACGCCGAACGGCATCCGAAGGCGTCGCCCGCCCTGGTGACCGCACCTATACCCCGCCGGGTCGCGCGGAGGTCGGCAGACCGGGCTTCTCACCCGCCCGGCCCGCGACCGCCACCGAGACAGCCCATCAGGAGACTCCCGGGTCCGGAGATCGGTTCGACGCCCCGCCTCCGGGGGCGCGGCGGACGGGGACGCCCGTTCGGCGTTCCGGCGTTGCAGGCCCGATATGCCCGTGGTGACTTGTTCGTAACTTAAGTCGCATCACGGACGTATTGCAGTGAGTCCCGCGTCCCTGACGGGCGGGGCCGCGACGGGTCCGTCCGGGACTTCGAGTGTCCACCGCCGTCAACCCGCCCTCCCGTCCCCGGAGAGGCGGGCCCCCACCCGAAACGGATGGCCCATGGATTGCTCCCGCACGCGCCGGAGGTTCCCCGCCCGCTCGGCCGAACGTGCGCTGGCCACGACCGGCGTTCTCGCCCTGGTGTCCGCCGCCGCCCTCACGAGTCTGACGCCGGGCGTCAGTTCGGCCTCCAGTCACCGCGAGGCGCCGCTGATCGCCGGCGACCCGAAGGCGGACAACACCGACGTCTACGCCTTCACCAGCCCGGACAAACCCGACACGGTGACGATGGTGGCGAACTGGATCCCGTTCGAGGAACCCAACGGCGGCCCGAACTTCTACCCGTTCGCCAACGACGCCCACTACGACATCAAGATCGACAGTGACGGCGATGGCAAGGCCGACACCACCTACACGTGGTCGTTCACCGACCACGTCCGCGACGCCGCCCACCAGTTCCTGTACAACACCGGCGTCGTCAACAAACTGGACGACCCGACCCTGAACTTCCGCCAGACCTACGACTTGACGGTCACCGACGCCCGCGGCACCAGGACCCTGCTCAAGGACGCCCCGGCCGCGCCCTCCAACGTCGGCAAGGCCTCGACGCCGAACTACGCCTCGCTGCGCAAGCAGGCCACCTTGCAGCTTCCGGGCGGCGGACAGACCTACGCCGGGCAGGCGTCCGACCCGTTCTTCGCGGACCTGAGGGTCTTCGACCTCCTCTACGGGGGGAACCTGTCGGAGACCGGCCACAACACGCTCGCGGGCTACAACGTCAACACCATCACCATCCAGGTGCCCAAGAAAGACCTCGCGCTGGGCGGCGACCCGACCCGCAACCCGGTGATCGGCGTATGGTCCACCACCGACCGCCAGGGCGCGCAGGTCAGCTCGTCGGGGAGCAAGGGCGCGCAAGGCACCTCCTCGAACGGCGACGCGGACGCCGTGAACGACGGGAAGGCACCGGGCAGGGACGGGTCGGGTGCCGGATCCGGCTGGCACCAGGTCTCCCGCCTCGGCAACCCACTGGTCAACGAGGTGGTCGTCCCGCTGAAGTACAAGGACGCCTTCAACACGATCAGCCCCGACCAGGACCACACGGTCACCCCGGTCGTCGACGCGGTCAAGGACCCGATCCTGCCCAAGGTCGTCCAGAGCATCTACGGCGTGCCGGCCCCCGCGACCCCACGGAACGACCTGGTGGAGATCTTCCTCTCCGGGATCTGCAAGGCCTGCGGCCCGATCAAGGCGGACCTCAACTCCCAGCTCCTGAACGCCGACGTCGACAAGAAGGCCTTCACCCCGAGCGAGGAGCTGCGGCTGAACATGTCCGTGGCGCCCACGGCCAAGCCCAACCGCCTCGGTGTCCTCGGCCAGGACCTCGCCGGGTTCCCCAACGGGCGCCGGCTCACCGACGACGTCCTCGACATCGAGCTCCAGGCACTGGAAGGCGCCGCCCAGAGCGGCAAGATCGTGAAGGCCCTCGCGGCCGGAGACGGCGTCAACGCCCCGTACAGCGCGCCCGGCGCGTCGTTCCCCTACGTGGCACTGCCCAGCACCGCCGCGGTCAACCAGGCCGGCTCCCTCAGTCCCGACGGTGGCGTCGGAGCGGGCTTCGGCGGTACCGCGTTCGGCGGCAACCTCCCTGTCGTCGCGGCGACCGCCGTCGGCGGCGGCGTCCTGCTGGCCGGGGCCGGAGTCCTGGCCCTGCGCCGCCGGCGGGCAGACCGCGCGTGACCGCCCCCACCGCACCCGGCCGCCCGCCCTCCGCACCGGAGGGCGGGCGGCCGCGCGGCATCCGCCGGCTCACCGCGGCCGCTGTCGTCGTCGGCCTGGGCCTGGCCGCGGCCGGCGCCACCGCGCTCATCACCGAACACACCCGCACACCGGCCCCCATAGACATAGGGGCCCTGCCCGCGGCCGAAGCTCCCGGCATCCGGCCGACCGCCGAGCCGGCCACGCAGGCCGCCCCGCCCGTGCGGATCCGCATACCCGGCATCGGCGTGGACCGCCCGCTGACCGACCTGCACGTGCAGTCGGACGGCCACCTCGCCGCCCCGGAAGAGCCCAGCCAGGTCGGGTGGTGGAGCGACGGCCCACGCCCCGGTGACGCGGGCGCCGCGATCGTGGTCGGACACGTCGACTCCCTGACCGGTCCGGCCGCCTTCTACGGCATAGCGGCACTGCGCCCGGGCGACTCCATATCCATCGACCGGGCCGACCACACCCACGCCGACTTCACCGTCCGGGCACTCCGGCAGTACGCGAAGGACGACTTCCCCGACAGCGAGGTCTACGCGACGACCGGTCCCCCCGAACTGCGATTGATCACCTGCGGCGGCACCTACGACCCGGCGGCGGGCGGCTACCGCGACAACGTGGTCGCCTACGCCACACTGGCCCACCCCGGCCGATCGCACCCGTCCCCATCGTCCCCGAACACCCCATCCCGGAGCGGGAATTGACCATGGCCTTCCGCCGACGCCCGAAGCGCCGACGCCTTCTGCTGTCCGCCGCCGTGGCCGGCGTCCTCGGTGTGGCGATGTTCCTCGCCGGAGGGCTTGGCCTGCCTCCCTGGCCCGCGGCGCCCACCGGCACCGGCGCCGCCGCGCCCGTCGAAGCGGGGAGCCCGCTCGCCGGAGGCGATCCGCTCGCCGCGGACATCACCCGGCTCCAGGCCAAGCTGAAGGCGACACCAAGGGACGAGGTCGCACTGGCCACCCTCGGACTCGACTACGTCCAGCGGGCCAAGAGCACCGCCGACCCGGCGTACTACCCCAAGGCCGAAGCGGTCCTCAAGCGCTCGCTGGCCCTCGGCACCGGCGACAACTTCACGGCGATGGGCGGCATGGCCGCACTGGAGGCCGGGCGCCACCACTTCACCCAGGCGCTGGACTGGTCCCGCAAAGCCGTCGCCGTCAACCCGTACAACTCCTCCCTGTACGGAACCCTCGCCGACGCCTACACCCAGCTCGGCCGCTACTCCGAGGCAGCCGACGCCGTCCAGAGGATGGTCGACCTCCGCCCCGGGTCACCGTCCCTCTCCCGGGCCTCCTACGTCGCGGAACTGAGCGGCGACATCGCCACGGCCCGAACAGACATGCGCCGGGCCCTCAATGACGCCGCCGGCCCCGCCGACGCGGCCTTCGCGCACTACTACCTCGGCGAACTCGCCTTCAACAACGGCGACCCGGCCACCGAACTGAGGGAAGCGGAGGCGGGCCTGGCCGCCGACGGCGGCTACACCCCCCTGCTCCAGGCCAAGGCGCGGGCCGAAGCCGCCCTCGGACACACCGATGCGGCACTCGCCGACCTCACCCGGGCCGTACAGAGGCTGCCCCAGCCCGAATACGTCCTCCAACTCGGCGAGTTCCACCAGTCCCTCGGCCGCGACCGGGAAGCCGCCCAGCAGTACCAGGTATTCCGTGCCGAGCAGAAACTCTTCACCGTCAACGGAGTCGCCCCCGACTCCGACGCGGCCCTGTTCGAAGCCGACCACGGTGACGCCGAAAGGGCACTGGCCATCGCCCGGCAAGGCCTGGAAACCCGGCCGTTCATGGACAGCCACGACGCCCTGGCCTGGGCACTTCACGTCAACGGGCAGGACCGTGAGGCCCTCACCGAATCCGATCGGGCCCTCGCCCAGGGCACGCGCAACGCCCTCTTCCGCTACCACCGGGCAGTCATCGAGCAAACACTCGGCGACCAGAACGCCGCACGCGGCGACTTCACCGAGGCGCTGGCCATCAACCCCCACTTCAGCCCCCTCCTCGCCCCGAAGGCCCGAAGCGCTCTGGCCGCCCTGTCCGGCCGTCGGTGAAAGAGATCGCGTGCCCCTGTCGATCCGGTCGCATCCCGTTCGACGTCATGGTGTGGGGCGCCTCGCCGCACGATGACGTGACCCGACCTGACGAGGAGACACGTGAATCAACTGCTGAGAGTCATGAACTTCAACATCTCGAGTGACGGAATCGGTGCCGGTGAGCACCAGAGTCTTGAGAGACCGTTCGGCCATGACCGTCCCGAGAGGCTGTTCGCCTGGGCCGGTGCCACGGCGAGCTGGCCCATGCGCACGGATCCCGGGGGAAGCCGGGGCCTCGACGACTACTTCACGCGGGACTTCGCGCGCAACATCGGTGCCGAGATCATGGGCCGCAACAAGTTCGGGCCCCAGCGCGGACCCTGGCCGGACCACGAGTGGCGCGGCTGGTGGGGGGAGGAACCCCCTTTCCGCACGCCGGTGTTCGTCATGACCCACCACACGCGTCCGTCGTTCACGCTCTCCGACACCACGTTCCACTTCGTCGACGGCGCCCCGGCCGCGGTCCTCGAACGGGCGCGGGAAGCGGCGCGGGGCAAGGACGTGCGCCTCGGCGGCGGGGTCACCACCATCCGGCAGTTCCTGGACGCCGGTCTCGTCGACACCCTGCACGTGGCGGTCTCGCCGGTGAAGCTCGGGTCCGGACTGCGGCTCTGGGAGTCCCCCGATGAGCTGCTCGACCGGTTCCATCTGGAGGTCGTGCCCAGCCCGAGCGGTGTGACGCACCACCTGTTCTGGCGAAGGTGACGCGAGGTGGCTCCTTCCGTGCCGGATGAGCCGGCAGGCCGCGGCCCGATCCTCACCTGACACGGGAACGACCCGGCGCGAACGCCGGCGTGCGCACTGTCCTCGGTGCCTGCGACGTACTCCGTCTCCTCGTGCCGCCGCGGCCGGCGCGCCCGCAGGAGTACGCTGCAAGCGTCGAGGGCATGTCGTACGCCGGTGATCGCACGGGCCTCGTCCTCGTCGCACGAGAGATGCGGGCCGCCGAGGTCCGGGCAGGTTCCGCCCCGTGACGTCCGAGTCCGCGCACCGCCCGACCACACAGCGCCCGACCCGATGGCGCGGCCTCCTCCGGACCGGACAGGCTCCCGCCCATCACCGTGGACGCCTCGCACGCCGCGGGGTCGCTCCGCTCCTGGCTCGGCTCCGGCGGACCGCCCGCCGATCGCACCCACCCGTCCCAGACGAGACGCCGCCCAAGACCCCGGCCGCACTGTCGTCGCCCGAGGTCAAGGACCACCCATGTCTCTTCAGACCGTCCGTCCCCCGTCAGCCACCCAGCCGGACCGTGCCGCGGCGCTCCTGGAGTACGACGGGAGGGCGCCTTTCCCGCGCGGCCGAACGGCCTCCGAGCGCACAGGCAACGAGCGGCTGTCCCTGACGATCACGGCGTTGATCGTCTTCCTGCCGTTCCTGGCGCTCGGCCTGGCGTGCTGGTTGTTGGGGGGGAGCCTGATCCACCCCGCCGACGTGCTGCTCGCGGCGGTGCTCTACACGGTCACCGGCCTCGGCATCACGGTCGGCTTCCACCGGGGACTGACCCACGGCGGCTACCGGGCCGCACGGCCGCTGCGCATCGCGCTCGCGACGGCCGGGTCGATGAGCTTCCAGGGCGACGTGATCGGCTGGGTCGCCATCCACCGCCGTCACCATGCCTTCACCGACCGACCGGGCGATCCGCACTCTCCCTACCGCTACGGCACGTCTGTGCGCGGCCAGTTGCGGGGTCTGGTGGACGCCCACGTGGGCTGGCTGTTCCGCAACGAGCCCACGTCCGCGGAGCGTTACGCTCCCGATCTCGTCGCCGACCGCGACATCCGGGCCGTGTCCCGGGCCTTCCCGGCCCTGTGCGCGCTCACGCTCGTCGTCCCCTTCGCCGCGGGCTGGCTGATCGGCGGCACCTGGACCTCCGCTCTGACTGCCCTGCTGTGGGCGGGACTTGTCCGCATCGCCCTGCTCCACCACGTCACCTGGAGCGTGAACTCCCTCTGCCATGTGATCGGCGACCGTCCGTTCCGCACCCGCCGCCACGACCGTGCCACCAACCTGTGGCCCCTGGCCCTGCTCTCCTTCGGCGAGAGCTGGCACAACCTCCACCACGCCGACCCCACCAGTGCCCGGCACGGCGTCGACCGCGGCCAGCTCGACCCCTCCGCCGCCGTCATCCGCCTCTTCGAACGCCTCGGCTGGGTCACGGACGTGCGCTGGCCCACCCCGGACCGTATCGCCGCGCGCCGCGCGTGAACCCGATCGGCCGTGTCCCCGTCAGGAGTTCTCATGACGCTCGCTCCCCCGCCCCCGCCCCCGCCCCCGCTCTTCTCGTCGTCCGGCGTCCGCCTGCGCCTCTCGCCCCAACCGGGACAGGGCCACATGCCCCGGCGCATCGACGGCGTCTGGTGGCCCCGCTCCGACGACCTGACATCCGAACTGCCCCAGCTGCTGGGCGGACTGCCGTCGGCCTGGGGACAGATCGGCAGCGTCCTGGTGGACGCCGCTGTCTGGGCCGCGTTCCCCGGGCGGCTGCTGGTCGCCGATCAGGTGGTGCGCCTGCGTCGTACGACCAGCCGGCACGCCCCCTCCACGGTCTGCCTGCTGGCGCCCGGACGCGGCCGATGGGACCTGCTGGTGGTACCGCCCTCGGCCACGGAGGCGGAGGCCGGGTCGCTCATGGAGGCGGGCCGCGCTGCGACGGGCACGTCCTGACCCTCGGCGGAGTACGCTCGGTGCCACCGAGGGTATTTCGCGCACCGGCTTCCCTGTCCGTGTCGCCGCACGTGGCCCCGAGAGCCGGTGGCGACTGCGTGATCCCGAGCGCCGCCACGAATCGGCAGTACCTCCACAGCAGCCCCTGACCCCGGCCGCGTGACACGACAGGCCGGG
This sequence comes from Streptomyces sp. f51, assembly GCF_037940415.1. Lineage (NCBI taxonomy): Bacteria > Bacillati > Actinomycetota > Actinomycetes > Kitasatosporales > Streptomycetaceae > Streptomyces > Streptomyces sp. f51. The sequence goes on from NZ_CP149798.1 coordinate 6,805,099, forward strand.
GTCCTCCCGTGCCGTGTCTCCCGGAACCGGTCGGTCCGGGGCCGCCATCGACGGAGGAACGTGAGAACCATGGGTGTTCTGATCACCGTGCTGGCGGTGTTCGCCGTGGCCGGGCTCGTCCTGCTCGCCCTCAGCGTGCGCAACGTCCAGCAGTACGAGAAGGGCGTGGTGTTCCGCTTCGGGCGGCTGCTGCCGGACATTCGCGGGCCGGGCCTGCGGGTCATCCGGCCGATCGGGGACCGGATGCGGAAGGTGTCCGTGCAGACCGAGGTCCTCGGTATCCCGCCGCAGGGGTCCATCACCGCCGACAATGTGACACTCACCGTCGACGCGGTCGTCTACTTCAAGGTCATCGATCCCGTCAAAGCCCTGGTGAACGTGCGCGACTACCCCGCGGCCGTCTCCCAGATCGCCCAGACCTCGCTCCGCTCGGTCATCGGCAGGGCCGACCTGGACACGCTGCTCTCCGACCGCGACCACATCAACGCGGAACTCAAGAAGGTGATGGACGCCCCCACCGAGGAGCCCTGGGGACTGCGCATCGAACGCGTGGAGATCAAGGACATCGCCCTTCCGGAGTCGATGATGCGCTCGATGTCCAAGCAGGCCGAGGCGGAGCGGGAACGCCGGGCCAGGGTCATCGCCGCCGACGGAGAGTTCGAGGCCTCCCAGCGGCTGAGCGACGCCGCCGCGACCATGGCCGACACCCCCGGAGCCCTCCAACTGCGCCTGCTCCAGACCGTGGTGGACGTCTCCGCCGAGAAGAACAGCACCCTCGTGATGCCGTTCCCCGTGGAGATGCTCCGCTTCTTCGAGCATCAGAGCCGGGAAGCCGACGGCGCGACCGACGGATGGATCACCCACCGGAAGATCCGGCGCCCCGCGGTGTCCGCGGCCGTCAAGATCCCCGAACCCGCCGCCCCCGAACCCGCCGTCCCCGAACCCCTCGTCCCGGCACCCGCCGTCCCGGCACCCGCAGACGTGAGCGCCCCTCGCTCCCTGAGCGGGGAACGGGTCGGCTCCGGAGGCAAGCGGGTCGGCGGCCGTGCGGAGGTGGCCCAGGAGCGACGGGACAACTGGCCGGCGCAGACGGACGCGGAGGAGCCGCCGAACGGCTGACCGCTCGGCCGCCGGTGCTCAGGACCGGTCCGAGGCGGCCTTCGGGCGGTTCAGCGCCTCCTCCAGGGTGGCCGAGGGCGGCAGGAGCCGGGAGAGTCCCGTCAGCCGGACCATGCGGAGGGTCAGCGGATGGGTGCAGAGCAGGTGCAGCCGGCCGCCGCGGTCGTCGACGCGGCGCCGGGCGCGGTAGAGCAGCCGCAGGCCCGAGCAGTCGAAGAACTCGACGCACCGCAGGTCGATCACGACCTGCGGTGCGGGGTCCGACGTCAGCGTGTCCAGGAGCGGGGTGATCTCCGCCGCGGCGAGCAGGTCGATCTCCCCGTGCAGCTCAAGTACCACATGACCGCGGTCGTGGTGGATCCGCAGATGCCTGGTGCGCGGCGCGGAGTCGCTCGTCACGCGGACATCACCTCCAGCCGGCCGTCGGCCCGCTCCGGGTGACACGGGAGCAGAACCGTTTTCTGCTCTGCAAGTTACCCTCGTTGAGGTGAATTCCAGCATGTTCGATTGACATATGTCTGCGCTGTGCGGGGCGAGTTGACCGAATGTGAGCCCCGGGCGGCCGGGTGTCCGGCCGCCCGGGGCCGGGTCCCTTCGGCGTCAGTCGACCACCAGGACGAGCTTCCCCGTGGTGCGGCCCGTGTCGCCCAGGGCATGCGCCTTGGCGGCGTCGGCCAGCGGGAAGGTCTCGGCGACCGTGGCCCGCAGCGCGCCCTTCTCCACCAGGTCCGCGACCGCCTCCATGCCCGTACGGTCGGCGTCCACCAGCATGCGCACCGCCCGCACCCCGAGCCGTTCGGCCTCCGCGTAGAACTCGTCGGACCCCACGGGCAGGATCGAGACGACCACGCCTCCGGGCCGCAGCACGCGCAGCGAACGCAGCCCGGTCTCGCCGCCGATCGTGTCCAGGACGACATCGACGTCCCGTACGGTCTCGGCGAAGTCGACGGCGGTGTAGTCGAGCGGCTCGTCGACGCCGATGGAGCGCAGGAAGTCGTGCTTGCCCGCGCTCGCGGTGCCGATCACGTACGCGCCGAGGGCCTTGGCGATCTGGACGGCCACATGGCCGACCCCGCCGGCCGCCGCGTGGATCAGTACGCGCTGTCCGGGCCGGACGCCGGCCCGCTCGGTCAGTGCCTGCCAGGCGGTGAGGGAGACCAGCGGGAGGGCCGCGGCCTGCGTGTGGTCGATCACCGCCGGCTTGTGGGTGAAGGCGCGGGCCGGACCGGTCACGTACTCGGCGTGCGAGCCGTGGCCGAAGGGGTAGGGCAGCATCCCGAAGACCTCGTCCCCGGGCCGGAAGTGGGCGACGCCGATCCCGGTCGCCTCGACCACTCCGGAGACGTCCCACCCGAGGACGAAGGGCGGCTCGCCGAGGAACCCCCCGGTCGCGCGGTGCTTCCAGTCGGTCGGGTTGACGCCCGCGGCCCGTACCCGGACCAGGATCTCGTTCGGTCGCGGCGCGGGCCGCTCCAGGGTCACTTCCTCAAGAACCTCGGGACCGCCGAGGACGGTCTGGCTGATGGCTCGCATGGTGTTCACAGTGCTCATGGTGAACCAGCCTGCCCGGCCGCGCCCCGGCGGAAAATGGCATGATTGCCAATCTTCGATAAGATCGTGCCATGCGAGGTCGTGTCGTGCGGGATCGTGCCGGGGGACGAGAGCGGGAGCAGTCGATGGAGCAGCGGGTGGAGCGGGTGGAGCGGGTCGTGGTGCTGGCGCTCGACGGCGTCTATCCCTTCGAGCTGGGCATGCCGAGCCGGATCCTCGGCGCGGCGGACGGCCGCTACGAAGTGCTGACCTGCACCGTCGACGGCGGTCCTGTCCGCACCGACGCCGACTTCTCCATCACCGTCGACCACGGCCCCGAGGTCCTGCGCACCGCCGACACGGTGGTGATCGCGGCCGTCACCCCGGCCCGGATCGCCGCCGCCCTCACCGACGAGGTGTCCGCCGCGCTCGCGCTCATCCGCCCGGGCACCCGGGTCGTCTCCATCTGCACGGGCGCCTTCGTGCTGGCCGCCGCCGGACTGCTGGACGGACGGCGGGCCACGACCCACTGGCACGTGACCGACGCCTTCCGGCGCATGTTCCCGCGGGTCGACCTGGACCCGGACGTCCTGTTCGTGGACGACGGCGACATCCTGACCTCGGCCGGAGCCGCGTCCGGCATCGACATCTGCCTGCACATCATCCGCCGTGACCACGGCAGCGAGCTGGCCAACAAGGTGGCCAGGCGCTGTGTCGTGCCGCCCCTGCGGGAGGGCGGCCAGGCCCAGTTCATCGAGCAGCCCGTCCCGGAACCCTCGACGGCGAGCACCGCCGCCACCCGCGACTGGGCGCTGGCCCGCCTCGGTGACCCGCTGACCCTCAGCGACCTCGCCGCCCACGCCGGAATGAGCCTGCGCACCTTCGCCCGCCGCTTCAACGACGAGGTGGGGCAGAGCCCCGGCCGCTGGCTCATCCAGCAGCGGGTCGCCCGGGCCCGCCATCTGCTGGAGGCCAGCGATCTGCCGGTGGACCGGATCGCGGGCGAGGTCGGCTTCGCCACGGGCGCCTCGCTGCGCCAGCACCTCCAGGCGACGATCGGCGTCTCGCCGCAGACGTACCGCCGGACCTTCCAGACCACGCGCTGACCCCCGGCCGGTCGAACGAACCTCCGCACCCCGGCGTCGTAGGGGTACGAGCGACGGGTGGAGGAAGTGTGGTGGGGACGCGCAGCGGGATCGTGGCCGCGGTGGTGGCGCTGGCGGGGTTCGCGGCGGCGGCATGCGGCGGGGGCGGGCATGAAGGGGTGGTGGTGACCGGTACGGCCCCGGTCGCCCCGTACACCGGTCCGCTGGACCTTCCGTACACCGCGGGGGGCGACGGGGACGCGGAGCAGAGTTCGGGGGCGGCGGGCCGGGCCCTGGAGTGCGACGGGGCGATCCGGGCGGGGGACGCGGGCGACGCGTGGAGCAAGGGTGACGGCGGGTCGACGCCCGAGGGCGGGCTGAAGGCGTACTTCGACATCTATCAGCCCGAACTGCCGGATCGGGGCTACCGGGTGGAGCGCGTCGAGGGGGACCGCGTCCTGTTCTCGTACGACGTCGGAGGCAGGACCAAGGTCGCCGTCGTCGTCGCGAAGGATCAGCCGCGGCGCCCGGGCTGGGGTCCGGAGACCAGCGCGTCCTGCGACCCCTCCGAGTTCCCGGCGAGCTGGACGAAGGCGCACGGATACGAGATCTGGACGGACCGGGACGGCCGCCGCGTGCCCACCACCACCGTGTCGAGCTCGGCCGGTCCCGAGCACTGCGACTGGCAGAGCGCGCACTTCCTCGACCTGGGCCGGTACGGCCGTCAGTACGCGCGCGATCCGCGCGGGGTCCTCCCGGCCGAGGCCCTCACCAGCGCCTACGAAGGGCACGTCCGCATGCCCGCCGGCGCGCGGGACACCGGCTACCGCTACGGCGACTGGCGGCTCTGGCTGACGCCGGACCGGGCCACGGCGTACGTCAGGACCTCGGACGGGGTGGAGGCGTGGCCGTCGACGACGTCGCGCTTCGGTTGCCTGTGAGCCGCGGGCCGGGCGGCCGCCTTCCCGTCAAGCGCGTCACCTGCTCATGTGCAGGGCGACGAGCAGCTGCCAGACCTCGTCCGCCACGGTGTCCGGGGTGCCCTCCAGCAGGCCGTGCAGCCAGTCCGCGAGGACGCCCGCGAAGGTGGCGGCCACGGCGGAGGCCACGAGGGGCGCGTCCGGTGCTCCGGCGAGCGTGCGCTCGGCCAGGCTGCGGGCCCGCAGGTCGCGGTGCAGCACCAGGCCCAGCGGGCCGCCGCCGCCCGGGCTCAGCAGCGCGCGGTAGAGACCGGCGTGCGGGGCGAGCCCGGTGAAGAAGGCCCGCAGCGCGGGGGGCGCGGACACCGGGTCGGGCCGGCCGCGCCAGGCGTGCAGCGCCTCCACGGCCTCCCGTACGACATCGGCGCAGGCGTCGACCGCCAGCGCCTCCAGGTCGGCGTAGTGCAGATAGAAGGTCGCCCGGCCGACGCCGGCCCGCCGCACCAGCGCGGCGACACCGGTCTCCTCCAGCGGATGCTCGGCGCATTCCTCCAGCAGCGCCTGCCGCAGCTTCGCGCGGGTCCGGGCGGCGCGCGGGTCGTCGGGTGCCGCCGACTGCGTGCCGGGGGTCATCCGGCGAGCAGGACGGCGGCGAGGGCGATCGCCCCCGGCAATGCCTGGGCGAAGAGGATGCGGCGGTTCGCGGTGACCGATCCGTACACCCCCGCGACCACGACACAGCACAGGAAGAAGACCTGCGCGTCGTGGCCAGTCGGGTCGGACGCGATCAGCCCCCACACGAGGCCCGCGGCCAGGAACCCGTTGTAGAGCCCCTGGTTCGCGGCGAGCGGAGCGGTCTCGCGTGCCATCTCGGCGCCGAGTCCGTGCAGCCCGCGCCCGGGCTTCTTCTGCCACAGGAACATCTCCAGCACCAGGATGTACACGTGCAACAGGGCCACAAGCCCCACCAGCACACTCGCGGCCGTCTCCATCGTCACCGGACTCCGATACGCCTCGTCGTTTCTTGGACAGGTGTCCACTATAGCTGGACACCTGTCCAAGAAGCCACGGTCATCCGCTGTCAGGCGTCCGGTGCCGTGTACACCCGTTCTCCTCCGACGTACGTCATGGCCACCCCCGTCTCCTTGATCGCCTCCGGTGGTGCCGCGAAGGGGTCGCGGTCCAGGACGACGAGGTCCGCGAGGGCGCCGGGTCGCAGCGTCCCGGTGTCGTCGAGGTGGTTCACGTACGCCGTTCCCGCGGTGTACGCCGTCAACGCGGCCGTCAGGTCCAGGCGTTCGCCCGGAAGGAACACCGGCCCCGGCTCGTCCGGGCTCACCCGGTTGACCGCGACATGGATGCCCTGGAGCGGGTCGGGGCTGCTGACCGGCCAGTCGCTGCCCGCGGCCAGCCGCGCGCCGGAGCGCAGCAGCGACCCGAACGGGTACTGCCAGGCGGCGCGTTCGGGCCCGAGGAACGGGATGGTCAGCTCGTCCATCTGTGGTTCGTGCGCGGCCCACAGCGGCTGGATGTTCGCCGTGGCGCCGAGCGCCGCGAAGCGGGGAACGTCGTCGGGGTGCACGACCTGGAGATGTGCCAGATGCGGACGGGTGTCGCTCGGCCCGTTCGCCTTCCGCGCCGCCTCCACCGCGTCCAGGGCGTGACGTACGGCGCCGTCGCCGAGCGCGTGGAAGTGGCACTGGAAGCCGAGCGCGTCCAACTCGGCCACGTACGCAGGCAGATGAGACGGATCGATGAAGCTCTTGCCCCGGTTCGACGTGGCGCAGCCGCACTTGTCGAGATAGGGGTCGAGCAGCGCGGCGGTGCCGTTCTCGGCGACGCCGTCCAGCATCATCTTGACGCTGGTCGCCCGGAATCTGCCGTGCTCCAACGCGGCGCGCCGCTCGACGAGTTCGGGGATCTGCTCGGCGCCCCGGGCGCGGTCCCACCACAGGGCGCCGACCACCCGCGCGGTCAGCGAACCGTCGCGGGCCGCCGTCGCGTACGCCTCGGACGGATCCTCCATGCCGACGAAGGTGCCGACGATCGCGTCCTGCCAGGCGGTGATGCCCAGCGCGTGCAGATGCCGCTGGGCACGCAGCAGCGCGGCGAGCCGGTCCGCCGAGGTGGCCGGGGGAGTGAGCCGGCCGACCGCCTGCATCGCCCCTTCCTGGAGCATGCCCGTGGGTTCGCCCGAGGCGTCCCGCTCGAAGCGCCCGTCGGCGGGGTCGGGCGTGTCCCGGGTGACACCCGCGAGTTCGAGCGCGCGGCTGTTGACCCAGGCACCGTGATGATCCCGGTTGGGCAGATACACCGGCCGGTCGGGTACGACCGCGTCCAGGAGCTCCTTGGTCGGCGTACCGCCCGCGAAGGCCTCCATGGACCAGCCGCCGCCGGTGATCCACTCCCGCTCGGGGTGGGCGTCGGCGTACGCGCGGACGGCGGCCAGGGTGTCCTCGGCGGTCCGCGCGCCCGTGAGATCGCACCGGGAGAGCTCAAGGCCCGCCGGGAGCGGGTGGACGTGGGCGTCCTGGAACCCGGGCAGCAGGAGCCGCCCGGCCAGGTCGACGACCTCGGTCCGCGGACCGGCCAGGTCGTGCACCTCGGCGTCGCCGACGGCGGTGATCCGGTCGCCGGTCACGGCCACCGCGGTCGCGGTCCGGCCCTCGGGGGTGAACACCGGGCCGCCGGTGAAGAGAAGATCAGCGTGCATGGTTTCCGTTTCCTTGTCGGGTGGCCGGGCGCTCAGCCGGACGTGGCCAGGAGCTCGGGCGCGTCGGCGTCGGTGCCCCGTCCGGTGGTGAAGTACGCGGACTTGCGGCCCCACTTGGCCCATGCCCCGGCCACGAAGCCCGAGGCGACCATGAGGGTCGGCGTCAGCAGCAGGAACCAGCCGTTGTCCGCGCTGACCTCGAAGTGATCGGTCGAGTCGTAGAAGGACCAGGCGAGATAGCCGCCGAGGCCGAGCAGCGCCACGGCGCTCAGGGCGGGCAGGACCACGGCCCGTATCCCCTCCCACCGGTTCTCGCGCAGCAGTCCGCGGAACCGCGCCGCCGCCGCGAGCGCGATGAGCGCGTACGACAGCGCCACGACGATCCCCACCGCGTTGACCGTCGCCATGATCATGTCGGCGAGCCGGGGGATCACCAGCGAGAGCGTGGCCACCACCACCGCCATCGCGCCGATGAGCAGCGTGCCGGCCGCCGGGGTGCCGTACCGGGCGCTGACCTTGGACCACACGGGCCCGAGCGTACGGTCCCGGCTCATCGCGAACATCCCGCGCGCCGTCGGGATCACCCCGGCCTGGAGCGAGGCGACGGCCGAGAACATCAGGGCCACCAGGGGCAGCGCGGCCAGCGGCTGGTCGGCGAGCCGGTTGCCGAGGAAGGCCAGCCCCTCGGCGCCGTGCCCGGCCAGCTCGTTCTCCGAGAGCACGCGCTGGAAGGCCACCGAACCGAGCAGGAACAGCCCCAGCATGGTCACCAGCGTGATGGTCCCGGCCCGCGAGGCGTCGCGCGGGTCACGCACCTCCTCGTTCACGGTGAAGGCCGCCTCGAATCCCCAGTAGCAGAACACCGACAGCAGCAGTCCCTGGGCCAGCGCCGTCGCCGAGGGGATCTGGAACGGGTCGAACCAGCTCAGGCTGAAGGGGTGCGGACCGGTGACGATGCCGTATCCGCAGAAGCCCAGCAGGACGACGTACTCGAAGACCAGCAGCCCGGCCTGGAGCCGCGCGGCCGTCCTCACCCCGGTGACCGCGGTGAGGGTGACGGCGACGAGGATCAGGACGCCCACCGCCGTGGTCTGGGCGGTCGAGCCCGGATCGAGCGTCAGACCCGACACCTCGTGCACGCCCGCCTGCCCGGCGAGCTGGATCATCGCCGAACCGGTCACCGCCGTGGTGTACGCGAGGAACGCCACGGTGGCCACGATGCTCACCCAGCCGACCAGGAACCCCAGCCAGGGACTGAGTGAACGGCCCACCCACACATAGCCGTTGCCCGCGTTGGGCTCGACCTTGTTCAGCCGCGAGAACGCGCCCGCGATCCCCAGGATCGGCAGGAAGGCCAGCAGCATGATCGCCGGCAGATGCAGCCCGACCACCCCCGCCGTCACTCCGAGGCCGATTCCGATGCTGGTCGTCGCCGCCGTGCTGGAGGCGGCGATGGCGATGCCGTCCAGCACACCCAGCGTCTTGCGCAGGGACGGGGGATCCACACCGTACGACTTCTGCGTCATGGCCTGCTCCGATCACACCCGGGGCCCGATTCCGGCCCGATGACCGGAAATGAAACTGCCCGGGGCCTTAACAGGTCAACGCCGTTGACATAAGGTGCCCGCACCGGAGGAGGACCGCACCCGGGAGACCGCGCACCGCACCGGAGGGAGACCCCATGACGTCCACGCACGACCGCGTCGTCCCGCCCGCCGCCAGGCGGCGCAGACGCCCCACCAAGACCGGTGTCGTCCTCTCCGAGGAACTGATCGTCGAGACCGCGCTGCGTCTGCTCAAGGAGCACGGCGCCGACGCCCTCACCGTCCGCCGCCTCGGTCTCGCCCTCGGCGCCGACCCCAGCGCCCTGTACCGGTACTTCCGCGACACCGACGACCTGCTGCTCGCCATCGCCGACGAACTCATCGGCCGCACCCTGCGGGCCTGGCGTCCCACGGGGGACTGGCGCGCCGACCTCCGGGATCTCGGCCTGCGCATGCACACCGGGTCCCTGGCCCATCCGCAGGCCGCCGTGCTCAGCTCCTACCGCGTGACCGGCCGGGTCCACGAGATCCAGGCGGTGGAGCGGATCCTCGGGGTGCTCCGCGGCGCCGGATTCCCGGATCCCGAGGCCGTACGGATCTACCACGCCTTCGTCGACCAGGCCCTCGCGTTCGCGGCCCTGGACGCCGCGAGCGTCGCCCTGCCCGCCGCCGCCCGCGAGGCCGAGGCCGGCGTGTGGCCCGCGCTGTACGCCCGGCTGCCCGCGGACAGCCACCCGAACATCGCGGCGACCGCGCGCCATCTCGTGCTCGACATGCGGCACAGCGCCTACCCGACGGCGCTCGACATGCTGCTGAGCGCGGCGGCGGCCCGGCTCGCGGAGATCACGCCGGGCGCGTACGCGGCGGGACCCGGGCGCGGGGGCGGTCCGGGCAGCGAGTGAGCCGCTCCCGATCCGCGACGGACGCGCCCGGCCCGTCACACCGGGGGCCGCTCCGTCGTCATACGTACGGAGCGACCCGCCCGCCGCGGTGGCGGGTGTGCCGCCCGTGTGCCGTACCGATGCCGTACGCCGTCGACCAGGAGGCCGTCCGCAGATGAACCCGCCCGTCCGCACCCGCAAGCAGCGCAAGCAGGACACGCTCGACCGGCTGGAGACCGACGTCGACACCTGGGTGTCCACCGCCGACAGCGCCGGGGGAGTGCCCCGGCTGGTGCCGCTGTCCTACCTCTGGGACGGAACGACCGTCCTGCTGGCCACCCCCGCCGCCAGTCCCACCGGCCGCAATCTGAGGGCCACGGGCTCGGTACGGCTGGGCTTCGGGCCCACGAGGGACGTGGTCATGATCGACGGCACCGTCCGGACACTCGAAGCCGAGGAACTCCCGGAAGGGGCCGGAGACGCGTTCGCCGCCCGGACCGGATTCGACCCGCGCGGACTCACCACGCACTACCAGTACTTCAGCGTCACTCCGGTGCGGGTGCAGGCCTGGCGCGAGGCCGACGAGCTCTCCGGACGCGACCTCATGCGGGACGGAGCATGGCTGGTCGCCGACTGAGATTCCCGGACGGGGGAACCCGGAACGGGCAGGGCGGTGGCGGTCGGCTGCCACCGCCCTGTCGTGGGGGCACCAGCACGGGAGCCGCACCGGGACCCGCACGGGACCCGCGACCGAACCAGCAAGGGACTCGCGACGGAACCAGCACGCGAGCCGCGCCAGAACCAGTACGCGACCCGCGACCGAACCAGCACGCCAGCCGCACCGGAACCAGCACGCGAGCCGCGCCAGAAGCAGCAGGGGACCCGCGACGGAACCAGCAAGGGACCCGCGACGGAACCAGCACGCGAGCCGCGCCTCAACCCGCGCGAGCCGCGCCTCAACCTGCGCGGGCCGCGACGGGAACGGGCCGGAACCCGCCAGGGGTCGGAACCCGGCCGGGCCGGGCCCGGCCCGTGGTCGTGGCCGCTCAGTCGCGGCCGGACTTGTCCGGGGAGGGCCACACGCCCGTGGACCGTTCGATGGCCTTCGCGCCCGAGCGGTCCACCGCGCTGCGCACGACGGCGAAGATCGCGCCCTGGAGAGCGGCGGCGAGCAGCACCTCGCCCCAGCCCCGGTCCCGGTCCAGGGCGTCGGGAGCGTCCTCCTCATGACGTATCGCCATCCAGGTCTTCTGGAAGGCGACACCCGCGAGGGCACCTCCGGCCCAGCTCAGCACGAAGCCGATCGGCTTGTACGCCAGGGACAGTTTGCGCTTCTTCTGCTTGTTCGACACGAGGCTCCTTCTCCGCTCCGGAGGCCCCGGACCCGCGGCGGCCTCCTCCCTCCGGGTACGGGTGCCCTGCGTGCCGCCCCCGTACCCCTCGGCCCGATTCTCCCGGCTTGCCCGGTGTGAGGTGCGGGCCCGAGGGAAACCGGCCGGTGTGACTGGTCAAGAGGCGACACAACCGGCGGAAGGGGCCGATCGCGCCGATCGTGCCCCGGCGGCGCGAGGGCGGCGGCGGAAGGACGACGGATCGGACGGCTCCGACAGCAGGACCAGGGTCACCGTGATCGTGGCGCTCGGCGCCAATCTGCTGATCGCCGTGGCCAAGGCGGTGGGCGGCCTGATCTCGGGATCGCCCGCGCTCCTCTCCGAGGCCGCGCACTCCGTGGCGGACAGCCTGAACGAGGTGTTCCTGCTGGCGGCGCTGCGCCGCAGCCGCCGTCCTGCCGACCGGCGGCACCCGTTCGGCTACGGCAAGGAACGGTTCTTCTGGTCACTGCTCGCGGCCGTCGGCATCTTCGTCATGGGCGGCTGCTTCTCCTTCTTCCAGGGCTTCGAGGCACTCCGCAACGGCGCCGACGAATCGTTCGGCGGCTATATGACGGGGATCGCGGTGCTCGTCGTGGCCCTGCTCGCGGAGGGCGCCTCGCTGCTGCGGGCCCTCGTCCAGGCCCGGGGCAAGGCGGGCGACGGCATGCGCGACCCGGCGCTGCGGACGGTCGTCGCCGAGGACGGCACCGCCGTGCTGGGCGTGACCCTCGCGATCGTCGGCATGGTGCTCCACATGGTCACGGGCCAGGTGGTGTGGGAGGCCTGCGCGTCCTTCGCCATCGGACTGCTGCTGGTGTGCATCGCCTTCTGGCTCGGCAGCGACGCCCGCGAACAGCTCATCGGGCGGGCCGTCGACGAGGAGCAGAGCGGCCGGATCCGCGAACTGCTGAAGGCGCAGCCCGAGATCGACAGCGTCGAGGCGCTGCTGACCATGGAGCTGGGCCTCGATTCCACCCTGGTGGCCGCCCGGATCGACCTGGTCCCCGGGCTCGACAGCGAGGAGGTCGAGGAGGTCGCCGTCCGCATCAAGCGCTCCGTCGCCCACACCTTCCCCGAGGCCGACCAGATCTTCCTCGACGTGACCGACGCGGGAGCGGCACGGGCCGCCGCGCGCCGCGGCGGGAGCGTGGCCGGCGACGTCTCCGAGACAGGCCGCCCGACGACGGGAAGCCCCGCCGCGACGGGGGAGCGCGGCGGGGCCTGATCCGCGGGTGCCCGGTCTCGTCCGGTTCATGCGCACGTTCCCGCACACCGGTGTCGCGGACCACCCGGGAGTGCGGGGCGGAGCCGGATCAGCCGGCGGGCTCCAGGACGAAGACGGGGATCACCCGGTCGGTCTTCTTCTGGTAGTCGGCGTACGGGGGATACGCGGCGACCGCCCGCTCCCACCACTGCTCCTTCTCCGCGCCCGTGATCTCCCGGGCCGTGAACTCCTTGCGCTCCGGCCCGTCCTGGAGCTCGACGCGGGGGTCGGAGGTGACGTTGTAATACCAGACCGGGTGCTTGGGGGCGCCGCCGAGCGACGCGACCACGGCGTACCGTCCGTCGTGCTCCACGCGCATCAGCGGGGTCTTGCGGATCTTGCCGCTCTTGGCACCGCGTGTCGTGAGAATGATGACGGGCATCCCGGTGTCCATCAGGGTGTTCCCCTTGGTCCCGCCGGAACTCTCGTACAACTCCACCTGTTCCCGGACCCACTGCGTGGGGCTGGGCTCGTACTCGCCCTCAAGTGGCATGACTTCCGTCCCATCGTCGCGTCGGACTGGTCGTGTCTCGGCACGATTCAACACCAGGGCGGACGCGAATCTTCCGCACCGCGGCCCGTGTGGCCCGCCGCGCCGGGCCGATCCCCCGGTGGGGCGTACCCGGCGTGCACGGGCCACCGGTCCGGGTTCTCATGACGGTGCCACCAGGATCCGTACGGCCAGCAGCATGATCACACCGCTCGACACGAGCCCCGTGACCAGCCGTCCCCGGTGCCCGGTCAGCGTCCGGCCGAGCAGGGCGCCGCCGCCGGCGATCAGGAGCTGCCAGCTCGCCGACGCGGCGAACGCGGCGAGGACGAACACCCCCTGTTCCAGCGGACGTACCGCCTCGGTCGTCCCGCTGCCGAGCACCAGCGCGGCGAAGTAGACGACGGTGGTGGGGTTGAGCAGGGTGATGCCCAGCAGGGTCAGGTAGGCCCGGCCCGGGTGCGGTGGATCCTGTCCGGTCCGCTCGGCGAGCAGGCGTTCGCGGTACGTGCGGACCGCGCCGATCGAGCCCCGGACGGCCAGCACGGCGAGGACGAGCGCGGAGGCCCGGCTCAGCGGGAGCATCACCGGCTGGAGCGCCGCGGCGAGGGCGGCGCCCCCGAGGGCCGCGGCCAGCGCGTACAGTCCGTCGGCCGTCGCGACGCCCAGCGCCGCCGAGGCGCCGATCCGCAGGGACGTACGGGCGGTGAGGGAGACGAGGTAGGTCGCGACCGCTCCGACGGGCATGGCGATGCCATAGCCCGCGAGAAGCCCCGCGACGAGCGCGGCGGTCACGACCGGGGAAGCTCGGGCCTCCGGGGTCGGCCGGGCTGCTGCTGGACCCGCACCGGAAGGACGGTGGCGGAGGTCGGCGGCAGGAAGGCTTCGTTCGTGGACATGGGCAGATGTTCGGGGCGCGGGACGCGTCCGCGCAACCCGTTTTCGGAAGGGGGCTCCCGGGGAGTTCCGGCCACCGCGGGGCGGGCGGGGCGCCGGCCGGGTGCCGACGGGGCGCTGAACCCGGGGGGAACCGGAACCTCGCCCACCGCGCTTCGGCCAGTTCGCGCGGGCGGCTCATCTGGCCGAACTTCACGTGGCCGCATAGATGCCTGGGGCATCTAATGAAGATCGGTAAGAGGGAACCGTCGCTTGCGAGGTCACTCATGACAGAAACCCCCCTGATCCGAGACGTCTCCGCGGACGTCGCCCCGGACACCGCTCCGGTCGCCTTCCCGCAGGACCGGACCTGCCCCTATCACCCGCCCGCCGCCTACGCGCCGCTGCGCGAGGGGCGTCCGCTCTCACGGCTCTCCCTCTTCGACGGGCGGGTCGTCTGGGTGGTCACCGGGCACGGCGCGGCCCGTGAACTGCTCGCCGATCCACGGCTGTCCACGGACCGCACACGGCCGGAGTTCCCCGCGGTCACCGAGCGGTTCGCGGCGGCGCGGAACCGCAGGATCGCGCTCCTCGGCGTCGACGACCCCGAGCATCACGTCCAACGCCGCATGCTGGTACCGAGTTTCACCCTCAAACGGATCGGCGCGCTGCGCCCCGGCATCCAGGAGACCGTCGACCGGCTGCTCGACCGCATGGACCGGCAGGGCCCGCCCGCCGAGCTGGTGAACGACTTCGCGCTGCCCGTGCCCTCCATGGTGATCTGCGCGCTCCTCGGAGTGCCCTACGGCGACCACGCGTTCTTCGAGGCGCAGTCCCGCCGGCTGCTGCGGGGCCCGGCCGCCGCCGACATCGAGGACGCGCGCGACCAACTGGACGCCTACTTCGGCGCGTTGATCGACCGCAAGGAGAAGGACCCGGGGGAGGGGCTCCTCGACGAACTCATCCGCGACCAGTTGCGCGAGGGGAGGGTGGATCGGGAGGAACTGGTCTCGCTGGCGACGATCCTGCTCGTCGCCGGGCACGAGACGACGGCGAACATGATCTCGCTGGGCACGTTCACCCTGCTCCGGCATCCGGAACAGCTCGCGGAGCTGCGGGCCGAACCGGCTCTGATGCCCGCCGCCGTCGAGGAGTTGCTGCGGTTCCTGTCCATCGCGGACGGGCTGCTGCGGGTCGCGGACCAGGACATCGAGATCGCCGGAACGACGATCCGGGAGGGCGAGGGAGTCGTCTTCTCCACGTCGGTCATCAACCGTGACGAGGGAGCCTTCCCCGAGCCGGACACGCTGGACTGGCGGCGCTCGGCCCGGCACGCCTCGGCCCGCCACCACGTCGCGTTCGGCTTCGGAGTCCACCAGTGCCTCGGCCAGAACCTGGCCCGCGCGGAGATGGAGATCGCGCTGCGCTCGCTCTTCGACCGTTTCCCCGGCCTGCGGCTCGCCGTCCCGGCCGACACCGTGCCGTTCAAGCCCGGAGACACGATCCAGGGGATGCTCGAACTCCCCGTGACCTGGTGAGGGGGCGCGCGGCCATGGGCACCGGAATCACGATCGACAAGGACGTCTGCATCGGCGCGGGCCAGTGCGCCCTCGCCGCTCCGGGAGTCTTCACCCAGGACGACGACGGATACAGCACGCTGTTGCCGGGCCACGCGGAGAACGGCGGCGACCCGATGCTGGGGGTGGCGGCGCGGGCCTGTCCGGTGGGGGCGATCACGGTGACGGATCCTCACTAGGCCCTGGAGTGCGGGCACTCGAACGGTGAGCGCGCTCCGGTCCCCGGCGTCCGCCGGGTCACGGGGTGGCGGAGAGCTGTTCGCGGAGCCACGCGGGATCGGGGTTGGTGTGGGGCCGGCCGTCCACGACGACGGTCGGCACCGTCTCGTCGCCGCCGTTCACCGCCCTGACCGCCGCGGCTCCCGCCGGGTCGCGCCAGATGTCGACCCAGTGCACCCGACGGGCCCTGAGGCCCAGCCGGACGCGCAGGCGCAGACAGTACGCGCAGCCCGGCCTCCAGTAGACGACCGGCCGGCCGTCGACCGCGCTGCGCCGCTCCGCCTCAAGGGTGCTGATCGACTTCGGGAAGACCAGGGGCGAGTTCACGGCCGCGAGCAGCCCGAACACCAGCAGGAGCGCCGCGCCCGCACCGAGGTTCCCGTCGACGAACAGCCGCGTCGCGGCGATCGCGCCGCACACCGCGAGCAGGAGCGGAAGGATCCAGGCGCGCATCATGAGGACGCAGGCTACCAACGTGCCGCGAGCCTCCCGTGGGGAGCCGGGAGGTGCGGCGGGCTGCGTACGGCGGAGGCACGGCGGGCCCGAGCGGGGCCGTCACCCGGGGGATCCGGAACCCACAGGGACACCATGCACCAGGAACCGGCCACACCGATAGATCATGGCCGGAACTATTCCACCGCGGCTCACGGCCTCCGGAACAACGTCATCGAGTGGCCCACCTCGTCGATCCGCCTGCTCGTCGTGAGCAGCGCCTTCAAGCGGGCGTCGGCCTTGTCGATCGCGGTGTCGGACACGGCCAGCAGCCCGTGCACCCGGTCCGCGGGGACCGTGCGGGGGTCGGTCGCGTCGATGCCGTACGCGGACGGAACGCCCGCGCCCTTGTAGACGAGCCACACCTTGTCGTGCGGGTAGCGGCTCTCCAGACGGTCGGCGAGCCGGCCCAGGTCCTGGCCCCAGTCGACGTTCGAGTCGTGCAGACGCAGATACGTCTTGTCCGGACCGCCGAACGCCTCGTTCGAGTACGGCAGGTAGTACGGGTAGGCCAGCAGCGAGCTGACGGCGACGAACAGCACCAGCGCCGCCGTCACGGTCACGGACCGCTCGGACCAGGACCGCCGCAGGGCGCCGACCCGCCCCGGCCAGGATCGTCGCGCCGCCTGCGCCTCCGCCTGGGCGGGCGGCTGTGCCTGCGCCTGGGCGGGCGGCTGTGCCTGCGCCCGGGCGGGCCGGTGCCCGCGCACCGCGACCGTGCAGCCCGCCGCGACCGCCAGGAACACCGGTATGAACAGGGCGTAGCGCACGCCGAGGTCGCGGGAGCCCGTCATCGCCGAGGCAAGGAGCAGCAGCGGCGGGATGAGGAGGTAGGGGGCCACGGGGCGCAGCCGGCGTACGGTCAGCAGGGTGAGCGAACCGGCCGTCCACAGGGCCGTCATGCCGAGCGGGGTCTTCACCAGCAGCGCGGCCGGCAGGTAGTACCAGAGCGATCCCCGGTAGAGCCGGCCGAACAGGAACCCCTGCCAGCTCGCGTTCTCGAAGCCGAACTGGACCCGCATCCCGTCCCGGTAGGGCCTCGGCACGGGCAGGTGGTCGATGACGAACGCGCGCAGTCCGTGGACGGCCGGGAGATCCGCGGGCGCCGCCCAGCGCAGCCGGGGGTCGACGGCCAGATACGTCGCCCACACCACGGCGACGACCACCACGGCCATCCCGGCGGCGGCCGCGGCGCCGAGCCCGAGCAGCCGGGCCCCGCGCGCCCGGGTGTCCTCCTCCGGGCCCGTGCCGCGGGCGGAGCGGCCCGCGTGCCACACGGAGGCGACCGCGAGGAGCAGCACCACCGGTATCGCCGGCAGCATGCTCATCTTCGTCGCCACCGCGGCGCCGAGCGCCGTCGCGGACAGGGGCAGATACAGCGCTGGCCGTCGCCTGGCCCGCCACACCAGCCACACCGAGGTCAGCAGAAAACCCGTCGCGGGCACGTCGAGCGTGGCCAGTGAGCCGTGGGCGATGACGTCGGGGGAGAACGCGTAGAGCGCGAGGGCCGTCAACGCGCCGGTGCGGCCCGCGAGTTCACGGGCGAAGGCGAGGACGACCAGGCCGAACAGCAGCGTCAGGACGATCACGGGCAGCCGTGCCCACAGCATCACCCGCCAGGGATCGTTGCCCGACTCGTACAGGACGTGCCGCCCGAGTTCGGTCTGATCGCCCCGGAAGGCGGGGTCGAGGTGCGGGTGGGCGAACAGCATCCCGGCCCCGATGATCAGCTTGCCCAGCGGCGGATGCTCGGGGTTGTAGCTCAGGTCGTGCTGCTGGACGTAGACCGTCGCGGTGCCCACGTACACGGGCTCGTCGATCGTCGGAGTCTGCTCCACGGCCGTACTGACCATGGCGGCGGCCATCTGGACCAGCAGCAGCGCCACGGCCACGACGAACACGGCCCGCCTGTGCGGCCGCAGGCGTCCGAGGAGCGTGTGCGGTTCCACCGCGCCGTTCACGGGCACGTGCTCGGCGTGCCTGCTGGCCAGGAATGTCGGCATGCCCTTTGTTACGTCCGCTCCGTGCGTGCCTGCTCATCGGGCGGCCCGCGGATTCGGGTACGCGCCGAGGCGCCGGCCGGAAGATCCGGCCGGCGCCCGGCAGGGGAGTCACGAGTATGCCCGGCCTTCCGCACAACTCGAGGAATCGTGGGCGGCGGTGTGCGTCCGGCCGGGCGGGCTCGGACTCCTCCGTTCCGGCCCCGCCTCAGTAGGGGGAGGCCGGGTCACGTGGCCCGGCGGAGACCGCCCGGCGCAGGGCGGCCCGCCAGGCGAAGGCCACGGCGAGTTCGACCAGTCCGATCAGGACCATCCACAGACCGAGCAGCCGGGTCAGGGCACGGGCCGACTCGGTCGGCAGGGCGAGGACCACGATGCCCGCGATGACGCCGATCGCCGCCCCGCACAGCACGAAGCCGCGGTGCGGCAGATCCCTGGCGGCGAGCGCGGTGTACGCGGTCAGCACGCCGGAGACGAGCCAGACGATCCCGAGGATCAGGGAGAGGGCGGCGATCGTCTGCATCGGGTGGCGCAGGCACAGGACGCCCGCCAGGACGTAGAGCACCGAGATCAGCAGCGTGGCGAACCGGTTGCCCTGCTCGCGGTGGCCGAAGACGGACACGAACCGGAACACGCCGATCACCAGCAGATAGAGCCCGAGGAGCACCGCGAGGACGTGCAGGGTCTCCTCCGGCCAGACCAGCACCAGGATGCCGGGGATCAGCGTCGCGACGGCCGAGCCGAGGAGCCAGGTCCAGGAGGCGCCGACGCGGTCCAGCAGCACCACGGGGTCGCCCGGGGGCGCGGACGCGGGGCCGCCGGGCCCGGATACCGGTCCGGTGTGCGGTGCCGAACCATGCGATTCCGTCATGGTTCCTCCTCACGCGGTCGAGCGGCCCGGTCGCGGACCGCCGACGGGACGGTGGGTGGATTCCCGGCATCCACGCTCCCGTGCGCGGGCCTTCGGCGGCTCACCCCCGACGGGTGATCCTCGGGTCCCGGTGGCTACCCGGGCAGTTGGCGCATCTCCACCACGCGCAGTCCGAGCGACCGGCAGCGGGCCAGCAGGCCGTAGAGATGGGCGTCGTCGACGACCGGGCCGAACAGGATGGTCTGGCCGGAGATCAGCACGTGGTCCATCTCCGGGAACGCCTCGGAAAGCGTCTCCGACAGATGTCCCTCGACGCGGATCTCGTACTGCATGCGGGGCTCCCCGGCGGGTGGCCCGGGATGGGCGGACGCCACCCGTCCCCACGATCATCCGCCCGCGCGACCCGGCCGCCCTCACCCGCAAAAGGTGAACCTGGGCCCGCGGCGCCCTCCCCCCTTGCTCACGCCTGTCCGAGGGAGGCGGCCGCGGCGCCGTCACCGGGCGGCTTCGCGCGGCCCGCCGGCCCGGTCGGCAGACGCGTCGTCACCAGGAAGCTGGCGAGGGTGATCCCGCCGGCCGCGAGGATCGCCGCCTTCAGACCGTTCAGCTGCGCCGTCGCGTAGGAACTCGTGACCGCGTCGACCTCGGCCGGCGGCAGCCCGGCCTTTTCGGCAGCGGTACGCACCTGGTCGGTGGGCACGAAGCTGATGCCGGCTTCGAGCGCGATGCTCGTCTGCGCACGCGCCTCCTGCGACACGTCCGGGTGCTTCGCCACCTGCGTGGTGAAGGCGTGGGCCAGGGCGCCGACGAGGATCGAGCCGATCAGCGCGGTGCCGAGCGCGGAGCCGAGGTTCTGGGCCGTGAACTGGAGACCGCCGACCTCGCTGCGCTCGGCCTCGCCGACGCTGGACTGCACGACGTTGCCCAACTGCGAGGCGAGCAGGCCCATGCCGACGCCCAGCAGCGCCATGGCCCCGGCGAACTGGGCGTCGTCGATGACCGGGTCGATGGTGGCCAGCAGCCAGGTGATCGCCCCGAGCAGCGTCAGCAGGGCCAGTCTGACCACACGCCGCGGACCCATCACCCGCCCGAGCCGTGAGGCCAGCACCGAGGCCAGCAGCATGGTGACGGACACCGGGAGCAGCCGCAGTCCCGTCTGGAACGCGTCGAATCCCTGCACCACCTGGAGATACAGCGGGATGGCGAAGAACAACCCCAGCAGGATGAGGTTCTGGCTCACCAGGGTCAGCAGGCCCGAGCGCAGGGGCGGCCGGTGCAGCAGCGACAGATGGATCAGCGGGTCGGTGCCGTGTGCCTCCCTGCGGCGCTCCCACTTGGCGAAGGCGGCCAGCACGAGCACCCCGGCGGAGACGACGAACAGGGTCGGAGCGAAGCCGAAGACCGTGAAGGGAGGGTTCTGGGGCTGCACCCATCCCCAGGTACCGCTCTGGAGGACACCGAGGACGCCGAGGCCGAGACCCGCCGCCGACAGGAACGCGCCCACGCCGTCGAGCCGGGGGCGGTGCTCGGGCCGGGGCGACTCGGGGATCGCCCGGCGGACGAGAAGCATCGCGATCACGAGCACGACCTCGCCCGCGAAGACCAGACGCCAGGTGAGGTACGTCGTCACCCAGCCGCCCAGCAGCGGTCCGACCGCGATGCCCGCACCGGCGAGCCCGCCGATGACGCCGTAGGCGACGGCCCGGTCCTTGCCGGTGTAGGACTCCGCGACGAGGGCCGCCATGGCCGGCAGCACCAGGGCGGCCCCGAGCCCCTCCACGACCGACCAGCCGAAGGCGAGCACCCACAGGGTGGGCGCCACCGCGGTCAGGGCCGACCCCGTGCCGTACACGACGAGTCCGACCAGGAACAGCCGCCGGCGCCCGAAGATGTCGCCGAGCCGCCCGCCGGTGGCCATGAAGGCCGCCATGACCAGCGCGTAGAGCGTGATGACGGCCTGGATGGCGGTCACCTCGGTGTCGAAGTCCTCCACCAGCTGGCTGATGGACACGTTCATGACGGAGGTGTCCAGGACCATCAGGAACTGAGCCGTCCCCAGCACGGCCAGAGCGCGCCACTGTCTCACCGGTGACCACCTCATCGATTCGGCCCGCGGGGGCTCGCGCCGGACGGGTGTCCGGCCGGGCTCCGCCCGCACCGCACCTCCATGGCACCCGCAGCACCGCTCCCGCGCCACCCGGGCGACGCGCGGCCGGGACCCGAGTCCGCGTTGCGACATTCCGGACAGCGGGTGACGATCGGTGTACGGGAGATACACCGGGGAGGGAACCGTGGACCCGGACCACATCGGATCGGACGCGTCACCGCCGACGGGAGAGCGCGGAGGCGGGGTCCCGTGGCCGGGCTGCTGACCCCGGGGGGCGACCCCCTGCTCGCCGTCCGGTTCACCGTCCCCGACCTGACGGAGACCTTCGTCCGCAGGCCGCGGCTGGTCGGACGGCTCGCCGAGGGCGTCCAGGGCCCCCTGACGCTGGTCAACGGACCCGCGGGCGCGGGAAAGACACTCCTGGTGGCCCACTGGATCTCCACGCGGGACCGCCCGGACGACGTGGCCTGGCTGACCGTGGAGCACGAGGACACCGGCCCCGGAATCTTCTGGACGTACGTCCTGGAAGCCCTGCGACGGCACGGGGCCGCCGTCCCGGACGACATCGGCAGCCCGTCAAGCCCCGGAGACGTGGACCACTCCCTGCTCACCCGGCTGGCCGCCTGGCTGAGCGAACGCGCGGAACCCGTGATCCTGGTGCTCGACGAGTTCGACCGGGTCGGAGCCTCCGCCGAGGTCGCCGACGAGCTCCAGTTCGTCCTGCGGCACGCGGGCGGCGGTCTGCGCCTGGTCGTCGTCAGCCGTACGGAGCCGCAACTGCCCCTGCACCGCTACCGGGCCGCGGGCGAGGTCGCCGAGGTCCGCGGCGCCGACCTGGCGTTCGTCCCGGGCGAGACGACCGCCCTGCTCGGACGGCACGACATCCGCCTGTCCGAGGACGGCGCGCGGTCGCTGACCCAGTGGACCGGAGGCTGGGCGGCCGGACTGCGCCTGTGCATCCTCGCCGCCCAGCACGTCGACGATCCGGACACCTTCCTCAAGAACTTCGAGGCCGGCCAGAGCACGCTCGCCGACTTCCTCCTGGCCGAGGTCCTGGAGGCGCAGCCGGAGGAGACACAGGACCTGCTCCTGCGGTCGAGCATCCTCGACCAGATCCACCCGGACCTGGCCAACGCCCTGACCGGCCGGGACGACGCGGATCCCCTGCTGGCCAGGCTCCAGCACGCCAACGCCTTCGTGGAGGCGATCGGCCACTCGTGGTACCGGCTGCACCCCCTGTTCGCCGAGATCCTGCGGGTCCACCTCAGGGTCAGACTTCCCGGCATCGAACCGGAACTGCACCGGCGCGCCGCACGCTGGCTGAGCGAGGCGGGACTGCTGGCCGAGGCCCTGCCGCACGCGGCCGGGGCCGGGGAATGGGAACTCGCCGCCGACCGGTTCGTCGACGAGCTGGCCATCGGGGAACTGCTGACCGGACTCGACGCCGAGCGCCTCGACCTGCTCTTCGCCGCCATGCCTCCGGACGCCGCCGGACCGGCCGCCTGTCTGGTGCGCGCCGCCCGCGAACTCGTACGCCACGACGTCGACCGCGGACTGGAGTATCTGCGCCGGGCCGGGGAGAACCTGGGCGAGCAGGGGGCGGACACGGCGGCCCTGCGGCTGAGCCACGCCCTGCTGCGGGTCTGCGCCGCCCGGCTGACCGGTTCCGCGGACCGGGCGCAGGCGGCGGCCGAGGACATGAGGGCGGCGGAACCGGCCCTCCCGGCCGAGCGGCTGGAACGCCACCCGGAACTGCCCGCCCTGATGCTCACGGGCCTCGGATCGGCGCAGCTGTGGGCGGGACGGTTCGAGGCCGCCCGGGCCTCCCTGTCCGCCGCCGCGCGGGTCGACGACGGACCGTCCACGGCCTGTCCCCGGCACGAATCCCTGAGCCGGCTCGCCCTGATCGACCTCCTGTGCGGCCGGCCGGGCCGCGCGGAGTCGCACGCGCGGGCGGCGGTCGCCGAGGCGGACCGCTCCGGTCTGCCGCCCGCCGCCCGGACGGGTGTCGCCGAACTGGTCCTCGCCGCCGTCTGCGTCGACCGCGACGACCTGGCCGCCGCACAGAACCACCTCGACCGGGCGACCGTCTCCGGGCCGGCCTCGCACGATCCCGTCGCGACGGCGGGCCTGGCGCTGCTGCGCTCCCGCCTGCTGCTGGCCAAGGGACATCCGAAGGAGGCGCTGCGCGTCCTCCAGGAGCTGAGACGTCCGCCGCACGGGGTCGAGCCCTCGCCGTGGGTGCGCGACCGGGCCGCGCTGGCCATGTCCACCGCGTACCTGGCCCTGGGCGAACCGCTCGCCGCGGCCGAGGTGCTCACGGAGGAGCGGGCGACCGGGCCCGAGGCCGCGGCCGTCGCCGTCCGGGCCCGGCTCGCGACCGGTGACCGGGAGGCGGCGCGCGCCCTGCTCGACGCGCTCTCCCCCGAGCCGGACGACGGCCCGGGGGTCGTGGTCCGGGTGCTGCTCGCCCGGGCGCAGACAGCGGACGCGCTGGGCGACGACTCCACCGCTCAGCGGCTGGTGGCGCGGGCCCTGCGGACGGCGAGACCGGAGCAGCTGAGGAGACCGTTCCTGGAGGCGGGCCCCTGGCTGCGGAACTTCGTGCGGCACCGGCCCGTACTGGCGCAGGGCCATGAATGGCTCCCCGGGATGTCCGCGGTCCGTGGTGCCGGGCAGGGCGGGCCGCCGGAACGGGAACCGGTGGCCGAGCCGGTGATCGAACCGCTCAGCGAGCGCGAGCAGGAGGTGCTGGAGCGGCTGGCGCAGATGATGTCGAGGGACGAGATCGCCGCCGACCTGCATCTGTCGGTCAACACGGTCAAGACCCATCTCAAGAGCGTCTACCGCAAGCTCGCGGCCACCCGCCGGGGCGAGGCCGTACGGCGGGCCCGCGACCTGCACCTCCTGTGAGCGCGGCTCCGTGCCACGCCACCGCGGACGGCGGGCCGGCGCCCGGCGCCGGCCCTCGCTCAGCCCATGTCCTTGTCCGGCCGGGCCACGCAGAGCGCCCAGATGACGAATCCGTACAGGGCTATCAGCGTCAGCGACCAGACGGGGTAGTACGGGATGTCGAGGAAGTTGGCGATGATCAGCAGCGCGGCGATCCCCACGCCGATCACGCGTGCCCAGGTGGCCGCCGCGAACAGGCCGAGGCTCACGACCACGGCGAGCGCGCCGAGTGCCAGGTGGATCCAGCCCCAGCTCGTCAGGTCGAACTTGAAGACGTAGTTCTGGGTGGTCACGAAGACGTCGTCCTGGGCGATGGCCATGACGCCCCGCAGGATGTCCAGGACACCGGCGACGAACAACATCACCGAGGCGAAGATCGTCAAGCCGCCGGCCGCCGTCAGGGCTGTCTTGGAGTGGGTGCTGTGATGCTGGGTGGTTGCCATGGCGGGACCTCCGTTGCACGGGCTGCGACCGCAGCCACTCACCACCGAGCCTGCGACAGCCGGGCGCCCGCGGCCTCACCCGCCAAGGGTGACGGTGAACGGACACCCCGCCGCGGGCCCCGGGCCCCCGGACCGCGCCTCAGTGCCCCAGCAGCGCCCTCAGCTCGGGCTGGAGCAGATCCCCGTGAGCCCGTACGAGGTCGTCGCACAGGTCCCAGATGCGCTCGACCGGGAGGGCCGCGGCCGTCGCGGGGTCGGCCATCGCGGCGTGCCGGATGTGGCGCGGCTCGTGATCGGTGGCGGCGCGCACCACCAGATCGGTGACGGAGACGTACGCGCTGTTCAGCGCGGCGCACTGCGGGGGCAGCGCTCCGATCCGGGTCGGCTGGACCCCCAGCGCGTCCGTCAGGCACGGGACTTCGACGACGGAGTCCGCCGGGAGGTTGTCGATCAGACCGCGGTTGGGCACGTTGCCGTAGATCGTGCGCGGGGTGCCGGTCAGCGTGCTGTGGATGATCTGCGGGGCGTACTCCATGGTGCCCTCGACAGGGAGGGGGCTTCCGCAGGCGAGGGCGTCCCTGGTGCGCCGGTAGCTCGCCGCGTTCTCCTCGATGATCTCCAGATAGGCGCCCACCGGCAGTCTGAGCCGCTCGATCTCGCTGTCGTGGTGGAGGTACCACGGCACGTACTCCGAGGAGTGCTCGCTGGTCTCGGTCGGGTAGTGGCCGAGACGGCGGTACATGTCCACGCGGACCCGGCGCAGCAGCCCGGGGTCCTTGGCGATCGCCTCGTCCAGGAGGGGGTACAGGTCCTGGCCGGCGCGCTCGAAACGCAGCAGCCACGCCTGGTGGTTGACCCCGGCCGCCAGATGGGTGACCTCCTCGAAGGGGACGCCGACGAGCTGGGCGAGGTCGTGCACGGTCCAGTGCACCGAGTGGCACAGGCCGGTGACGCGCAGCCGCGGGGCGATGCGGCTCAGATACAGGACGTTCATCGCCATCGGGTTGGTGTAGTTCAACAGCAGCGCGTCGGGGCAGAGTTCGCTCATGTCGGCGGCGAGCCCGCGCAGCACGGGGAAGGTGCGCAGGGCGCGGAAGATGCCCCCGATGCCGAGCGTGTCGCCGATGGTCTGGCGCAGTCCGTAGCGGGCGGGGACGGTGAAGTCGGTGCGGGTCGCGCCGTCCATGCCGACCTGGATGATGTTGATGACGAAGTCGGCGTCCTCCAGGGCCGCCCGGCGGTCGAGGTGCGCGGTGATGGTGGGTTTGGCGCCGCGTACGCCGGCGATGTACCGCGCCGCGCCCTCGGCCGTGTCCAGGCGCTCCGGGTCGATGTCGTGCAACGCGACCCGGGCGTGGGCGAGTTCGGGGAAAGCGAGCAGGTCGGCCAGCAGTCCCTGGGTGAACACCACGCTCCCGGCTCCGATGAAGGCGATCTTCGGGGCGGTGACGTCGTTCATGAACGGCTCCTGGTCTCGCGGGTGCGTGGGGTCGGTGACATGGCCGGGTCCTGCGCGGTGTCCGGGACGCCGGGGTGGCCGGGGAGCGTCGCGCGGGCGGCGGCCAGGGCTTCGTCCCAGGTGGGTTGGGCCGCCGTACCGCCGTGCGCCCGGGTGGAGAGCGAACCGCAGGCCGCGGCCACCGTGAGCGCGGAGAGCGGGTCGAGTCCGCGCAGGGTGGCGGCGACGAACCCGGCGTCGAAGCTGTCGCCGGCGCCGACCGTGTCCACGGGCTCGACGGCGACCGCCGCCGCGCGCGTCAGCTCGGTGCCGGTGTGGGCGAGGGCGCCGTTCGCGCCGTCCTTGACCACGACCACCGGTCCCCGGCCGGCCAGGGCGGCGGCGGCCGCGACCGGTTCGCGCTGCCCGGACAATGCCGCCGCCTCCGCCGCGTTGGGCAGCAGGAAGTCGGTGAACTTCAGCACCGGGTCGAGGAGTTCGGGGTCCCAGCGTCCGGCGGGGTCGTCGTTGGTGTCGAGCGAGGTCGTCGCCCCGGACTGCCGCGCCAGCACGAACACGGCCGCCAGGCAACGCGCCAGACGGGGCATCAGGAAGAACGACGCCGCGTGCACGTGCCGGGAGGCCCGGACCAGGTCCCTGGGCACGTCCTCGGGACCGGTCGCCGTGAGACAGCCCTGCGCCGTGAGGATGGCCCGGTCCCCGTCCCCGGCCATGACCACCGCCGTGAGCGGAGTGGGCCGCACCGGGTCGGTGACCAGGGCGCCCACGTCCACACCGCGCCCGGCGAGCGCCTCGCGCACGAAGGCGCCCGCGGGATCGTCGCCCACCCGGCCCGCGAAGGCGACCCGCAGCCCGAGCCGCGCGGCCCCGCACGCCATGATCGCCGCGGAGCCGCCGAGCACCAGTCCGGCGTGCTCGACGAGCTGCTCGCGCTGCCCGAACTCCAGCGGGCCGCGCAGCGGGCCGACGACGACGTCCGGATTGGCGTCGCCGACGACCAGGAGATCGAAGGATTTCATCGTGTCCTAGCCCTTCAGACCGCTCGAAGTGAGCGACTGGACAAAGGTCTTCTGCGCCAGCAGGAACGCGACCAGCACCGGCAGCACGGTGATCACGTTGCCCGCCATCACCGCCGACCACCGGGTGTGGTGCTGCCCCTGGAACGTCGTCAGACCGAGCTGCAAGGTGTACTGCGTGTCGTGGTTGATCGCGATGAGCGGCCAGGACAGGTCGTTCCAGGTGCTCAGGAACGTCAGCACGGCGACCGTGGCCAGCGCGGGCCGGGCCAGCGGCAGCACGATCGAGAACAGCACCCGCAGCCGCGAACACCCGTCGATCCAGGCCGCCTCCTCCATCTCCCTCGGCAGCGCCAGGAAGAACTGCCGGAACAGGAAGACCGCGAACGGGGTGACGAGCGAGGGCACGATCAGCGCGCCGAGCGTGTCGATGAGCCCCAGCTCCTTCATCACCAGGAAGGTCGGGATCATCGTGAGCTGGAAGGGGATCACCATGGTCGCCAGCATCAGGGCGAGCAGGATCCTCGATCCGGCGAACCGCATCCGGGCGAAGGCGTAGCCGCTGAGCGCGCCGAGCAGCAGATTCGACAGGACCGCCGCGACCGCGACGATCAGCGAGTTGACGAACCAGCGCGGGAACATCGCGTTCCCGAGCACGTAGCGGTAGCCGCCGAGGTCGATCCCCTTGGGCCACAGCGCGGGCGGGAACCGGTTGATCTCCGCGTCGGACATCACCGAGCTGAGCACCAGCCAGAGCAGCGGCAGCGCGAAACACAGCGCCATCGGCGCCAGCAGCAGATGCCAGCCGCTCGGCCTGCGGGAGGTGAGGGGTGAGGTCATCGGACCGCTCCTTCGCCGCGTTCCTGCCGGCGCATGACCAGACGCAGCGCTCCGCCCGCGACCAGCAGCGCGACCGCGAGGACGTACGCCGCCGCGGCCCCGTAGCCCGCCGTGAACGTCTGGAACGCCTGCTGCCAGACGAAGTAGACGACCACGCCGGTCGAACCCAGCGGGCCGCCCTTGGTCGTCACGTAGATCAGGTCGAAGACCTGGAGCGCCGTGATCAGCTGCCACAGCAGCAGGAACACGGTGACCGGGGTGAGCGTCGGCAGGACGATGTGGCGCAGCACCCGCCCGCGGCCCGCCCCGTCGATCCGCGCGGCCTCCACCAGTTCGGGCGGGACGTCCTGGAGCGCGGCGAGATAGACGACGACGCAGAAGCCGACACCGCTCCACAGCGAGATCAGCACCAGCAGATAGATCGCCTGGTCCGGGTCGGTGAGAAAGCCCTGCGGGGACAGCCCGATCGTGTGCAGCAGGGAGTTGGCGACCCCGAACTCCGGATCGAGGATGAACGAGAACAGCACGCCCTGCGCGGTCGCCGAGACCACGAAGGGGACGAAGACGAGCGTGCGGTAGAGGCCGATGAACCGGATGCGGCGGTTCAGCGCCAGGGCCAGCACCAGCCCGCCGACCAGGCTGAGCGGCACGTACAGGGCCGTGTACAGCAGGGTGTTGCCCACGGCCGTACGGAAGTTGGGGTCCTGGGCCAGTGCGCGGTAGTTGTCGAGGCCGACCCAGCGGCCCGGGGTGACGAGGTCGTCGGCCCGGAAGGAGAGCAGCAGCGACCAGACGACGGGCACGATGCTCAGGCCGAGGATCACGACGACGGCGGGGCTGATGAAGGCCCAGGCGGTGGCGCTCTCGCGCCGGCCGCGACGGCGGGCGGCACGCCGTGCGGCGGCCGGGGTCACCGCTGGGCCCGGTACGACGGTGAGGGCGCGGGGAAGGGTGGACATGACGGCCTCCTTCAGCTGGGAGTCAGCTGGGAACGTCTGAAGTCGAGGTCACCGGGGAACGAGCCGAGGTCACCGGGGACGAGGCGGGTTCACCGGGGGATGAGCAGGGCCGCGTCGGCCGTCTCGGCGCACCGGCGGACGGCGTGGGCGGGGGAGTCCTTGCCGAGCAGGACCGAGACGATCGCCTCGCCGAAGGCCTGGGAGATCTGCGGATAGGCGGCGTGCACGGGCCTGACCCGGGCGGAGGCCAGCGTGTCGGTGAACACCCCGAGACCGGTGGTCGTCGCGGAGTGCTCGCGCCACTCCGGACGGCGGGCGGTGGCCGAGCTGAGCGGGAGGCCACCCGCCGAGAGGTCCCAGCGCGCGTCCTGGGACGGCCGGATCATCCAGCGCACGAACTCGACGGCCGCGCGGGAGCGGGCGGAACCGTTGTCGAACACGGTCCAGGTGTCCGGCCCCGAAATGGTGATCGGCCTTCCGCTGTAGCTGGGGAGCGGGACGACGCCGTAGTCGACCTTGGCGCCGATGACGTCCGGGAGCTCCCAGGGACCGGTGGCCACCATGCCCATCCGGCCGCTGAGGAAGACCTGGTACATCTGCTCGCTGCCGGGTTTCGGGTCGACGTACACGCTCCTGTCGTGGGCCAGCCGGGCCAGCGTCGACAGGGCGCGGGGGCCCTGCCGGGCGAAGCCGATCCGTTTGCCGTCGGCGGCGATCACCTCGCCGCCGAGGTCCCAGACCATCGGCCACAGCCGCCAGACGGTGTCCTCGTCGCCGGTGCCCGGCCAGCCCGTGCCGAACACACCGCGCCCGGGGTCGGTGAGCCTGCGCGCGGTGTCGGTGAACTCGTCCCAGCTCCAGCCCGCCTTCGGGAAGGGGACCCCGGCCCGCCGGAACAGCTTCTTGTTGTAGACGACGGCCAGCGAGTCGAGCACCGCCGGGGCGGCGCGCACCTTGCCGTTGACGGTGACCGCGTCCCGTACCGGCGCCCAGAAGGAGCTCCAGGACGGGGTGCCCCCGTGCAGCGCGGAGGTGAGGTCGACGACCCGGGGACTGCGGGCGACGCTCGCCAGGTCCGAGCCGAAGATGTAGGCGATGTCGGGGTAGGAGCCGGCGGCGAGCGCGGCCGTCACCTTCTGGAGCATGGCGTCGGCCACCACTCCGCCGCCCGAACTGTCCACCCGTATGCGGGGATGGGTGCGGTTGAACTCGGCGACCAGGGCCTCCAGGGCCTTCCTGGCCGTGTCGTTCTGGCCGTGCCACAGCTCGACGGTCACCCTGCCGTCGGCGCCGACGCCGTCCGAGGGGCCGCCGCAGCCCGCCAGTGCCCCGGCGGCCGCGGCTCCGAGGAGCAGTCGGCGCCGCGCGATCACGCGTGTCATCCGGGGCCCCCTCAGCGCGTCCTGCGGACGTAGTCCGCGCTGCCGGGAGTCGAGACCATCACGTCCCGGCGCACGATGCTCAGCCGGTCGCCGTAGGCCGCGCGGGCCTTGCGCAGTCCGCTGTCGGTGTACTCGATGACCACCACCCGGTCGTGGAAGGCCTTCGCGTACGTGCCGCACTCGTCGTACTGGCCGCACTCCTCGGCCACCGCGAAGTCGAGCCCGGTCCGTGACCTGAGACCCGCCAGTTCGGCCGTGTTCTTCTGGGCGATCGCCAGATGCCGGGCGTGCGCGTGCCGGGACAGCAGGGTGATGAACGCGGTGGCGTCGTCCGCGGTCAGCAGGTTCCGGGAGCGGGTGTAACTGTCGTAGTTGTCGGGCTCGACGGCGTCGAATCCCTTGTCGGCGCACTCGTCGATCCACCGGTCGACGCGCGCGGCCACCCGGCGGCGCTTGTCCGGCGTCCGGATGTCGAGGAGCGCCTCGTTCCAGTCCTTGTCGACGACGGCCTTGCCGTCCGCGTCCCGCAGCAGCAGGTCGGCCGGCCACTGCGCGCGTTCCTCGGGCTGGGCCTGGAACGCGTTGACGTAGCAGATGTTGTAGAGGCCGCGGGCCGGTGTGGAGGAACGGTCGCGGCTGACGATGCGGACGTCGGCGGCCGGAGTGTAGGCGCCGCCGATCTGGTAGTCGAACCCCGCGTGCAGGGGCGGGAGTTGGACGGCGGTGGCGGTTCGGTGGGGGCCGGGATCCGGTTTCGCCGAGGCGCCGGTGTCCTTGCCTGGATCGCAGCCGGGCAGTGTCAGGAGGCCGGTCAGGGCGGTGGCCGTGACCAGGACTCCGGTGCGGAGAACACGTTTGACGGGGGGCATGTCCGCTCCATCAAATCGCGAGTACGTCCCCGCCTCGGACGCTTCGAGCGATCCTGGCGACTTTGGCCGGACTTGAACCTGGTCCGTTACCGGCTGGGCGCACCTCTGCGTGCCGGGTCGCGCCACGGCACGCTCAGGATCAAATCGTGCAGGCCCGACTTCGTCAAGTGCGGGCCAAGGCTTGGGGCGTCGTCCGGCGAGGACGCCCGCCGGACCGGGGCGTCAGGGACGCGGGGGGTGCGGCGGGTGCGGGGGAGGGGGCGGCAACGTCGTGACGTCCGGGGCCGGTTCGGGCCAGACGAGCAGCACGGGGCAGGGGGCGTGGTCGACGACGAAGCGTCCGGCGGGGCCCAGGCTGTGCGGGCCGAGCCGGCTGCGGTCGCCGTCGCGGGCCAGCACCAGCAGTCCGGCGCCCTCGGCCGCGGCGACCACCTCCCGCTCGACCCGGCCGGTGCGCTCCAGGCGGGTCGCCGGGCTCCCGAGGCGCTGGGCCGCCGCGTCGAGGAGCTCGGCCGCGGAGACCGTGCCGAGGCTCTCCAGCAGGTCGCCGGGGTCGGGTTCGGACCGTCCGCGGCCGAGGAGTCCCGCGAACGCGCCGTGCGCGAGACCGGGCACGGCGGGGTCCGCGACATGGAGCAGCACCACCTCCGTCGCGCCGGGGGCGTGCGTCCGTACGGCGTCCACGCACGCCGGCCATGTTCCCTCGACCAGCCAGACGACCACCCGCATGCCCATCAGCCTCCGATGACGTGGAGCGAGACCCACAGCGCCAGCACGGCGGGGACCAGGGCCGCGGGGACGGCGATCAGGCCCAGCCGGGTGAACTCCTTCAGGTCGACGCCGTGTTCGTGCTGATGCACGATACGACGCCACAGCAGCGTCGCGAGGGAACCGGCGTACGTCAGATTGGGTCCGATGTTGACGCCGAGCAGGACGGCCAGCACCGCGCCCGCGCCGGAGTCGGCGGCCAGCGGCAGCAGGACGAGGACCGCCGGCAGGTTGTTGATCAGGTTGGCCAGGACGGCGGCGATCGCGGCGACACCGAGCAGTGCCGCCAGCGAGCCGCCCGTCGGAAGGAGGTCGTCGAGGGCGCCGGCCAGACCGTTGTCGACCACCGCGCGGACGACGATGCCGAGCGCCAGGACGAAGGCGA
The DNA here is from genome assembly GCF_037940415.1 of Streptomyces sp. f51. Taxonomy (NCBI): domain Bacteria; kingdom Bacillati; phylum Actinomycetota; class Actinomycetes; order Kitasatosporales; family Streptomycetaceae; genus Streptomyces; species Streptomyces sp. f51. Next base: position 6,837,233 of record NZ_CP149798.1, read on the forward strand.
GGAAGGAAGGCGCCGCGGCGCGCACGACGGTGAGCGGGGTGGTGCGGCGGCGGACGAGCGCTCGTCCGGCCAGCACGAGCGCCCCCGCGGCGGCGGACCAGGCAGGGTCGATGCCGACGGCCGAGGCGAGGACGAACCCGGCGAGGGTGCAGCCCACGGTGATCAGGGCGAACAGCGGCACGTCCGGCGGTTCCTCCGTGTGCCCGGAGGACGCGCCCACCGCGAGGTCACGGGCGAAGAAGCGCCGGAAGACCACGTACTCGGCGCCGATCGCCACCAGCCAGGGCAGCACCATCAGCGCGGCGAACCGGGTGAAGCTCAGACCGCTGGCGGTGAACGCGAGCAGGTTGGTGAGGTTGGAGACCGGCAGGAGCAGCGAGGCGGTGTTCGACAGGTGGGTGCACGCGTACACGTGCGGCTTGGGGCGGGCCCCCATCCGCGCCGCCGTCGCGAACACGACGGGGGTGAGCAGCACGATGGTGGCGTCCAGGCTGAGCACCGCCGTGATCGCCGAGGCGAGCACGAACACGGCGGTCAGCAGCCGGCCGGGCTGCCCCGCGGCCCAGCGCGCCATCCAGGCGCCGCACGCCTGGAAGAGGCCCTCGTCGTCGCAGTACTTGGCCAGGACGAGGACGGCGGCGAGGAAGCCGATCACCGGCCCCAGATGGGCGGCCTCCGCGCGGGCGTGGTCCCAGGAGATCGCCCCGGTGGCCAGGACCAGCCCCGCGGCGGGCACGGCCACGACCGCCTCGGGCCAGCCGAACGGCCGCACCACCGCGCAGACGAGGACGGCCGCGAGCAGGACGACGGACAGCGTCTCGGCGAGCGGGCTCGCGAGAGCGGCTGCCAGGGGCGTGCCGGTCGCGCCGGGGAGGCCTTGGACGAATGTGCTGTTCAGGATGGTGTTCCTTCGGGCGGTGACGACGGCGCCCTCCATCACATCAGACGGGGCGGCGCTCGCCGGTGAACACCCTCCCCTCGCGTCGCCGCCCCGCCGCGGCGCTCGCCCCCGCCGACCGGTCGCCGCGCCGGCCTCGCGCGCTCACTCCTCGCCGAGGAGGGACAGCTCCGCCCAGATCGTCTTGCCCTCGGGGGTGTGCCGGCTGCCCCAGCGCTGGGTGAGCTGGGCGACGAGGAGCAGCCCGCGGCCGCCCTCGTCGAAGGTCTTCGCCCGGCGCAGATGGGGCGCGGTGTGGCTGCTGTCCGAGACCTCGCAGATCAGGGTCTCGGTGTCGTGGATGAGCCGCAGCCGGATGGGCGGTTCGCCGTAGCGGATGGCGTTGGTGACCAGCTCGCTCACCACCAGCTCGGCCGTGAACGTGGCCGCCGTGAGCCCCCACACCTCCAGCTGGTCGGCGACCTGCTTGCGGATCGGCGCGACGAGGGCGGGGTCCGCGGGGATGGCCCAGGTGGACACGTCGGACGGGGCGAGGCCCTGCGTACGGGCGAGCAGCAGCGCCACGTCGTCCGGCGCCCCGCCCGAGGGGAGCAGCGCCTGGAGGATCGCGTGGGCCGCGCCCTCCAGGCTTCGCGAGGACTCCTGGAGCGCCCGGCAGAACAGCCGCAGGCCCGCTTCGACGTCCCGGTCCCGGCTCTCCAGCAGACCGTCGGTGTACAGCGCGAGCACCGTGCCCTCCGGCAGGTCGAGTTCGGCCGACTCGAAGGGCAGCCCGCCCATGCCGAGGGCGGGACCGGGCGGCACGTCGATCTGGCGGGGCGGTCCGTCCGGCGGCAGGACGACGGGCGGCGGATGGCCCGCGCTGGCGAGCGTGCAGCGCCGGGAGACCGGGTCGTACACCGCGTAGACGCAGGTGGCGCCCACCTCTCCGGTGATCCCCTCGGCCCCGGCCTCGGCGGACAGCCGTACGACGAGGTCGTCGAGGTGGGTGAGCAGTTCGTCCGGGGCCAGATCGATGTCGGCGAGCGTGCGGACGGCGGTGCGCAGCCGGCCCATCGTCGCCGAGGCCTGGATGCCGTTGCCGATGACGTCGCCGACGACCATGGCGACCCGCATCCCGGACAGCGGGATCACGTCGAACCAGTCGCCGCCGACCCCGGCGCGCGCCGCCGGCAGATAGCGCGAGGCCGCCTCCAGGGCCGCGGTCCGGGGCAGGGACTGGGGCAGGAGGCTGCGCTGAAGGGCCAGCGCCGTCTGCCGCTCGCGGGAGAAGCGCCGGGCGTTGTCGATGCAGACGGCGGCTCTGGCCGTGACCTCCTCGGCGAGCAGCACGTCGTCGGCCGTGAAGGGGTCGGGCCGCCGGAACCGGCTGAGGACGACGACCCCGAGGGTCCGGCCGCGCGCCCGGACGGGCACCGACATGGTGGCGTGGACGCCGTACTCCCGTACGTGCTGCCCGCGCGGCCCGTCCCAGCTCAGCCACTTCGCCAGGGTGCCGTTCGCGTTCGGCGCGACGAGGGGACGGCCGACGACCAGCGAGTCGGCCTGCGGCGAGGACGCGGGATACACGTCGACGTCACCGGGTTCGAGGACCGCTTCCGGGTTCCCGGCGCTCACCGAGCGGTGGGCGGCGCGGCGCAGCGTGACCGGGGCGGCCGGCGGCCCGACGCTGTACTCGGCGCCGTTCTCCGGCGGGTCCAGCAGATCGACGCTGACGAAGTCGGCGAGCGCGGGGACGCAGACGTCGGCCAGTTCCTGGGCCGTCCGCGTGACGTCGAGGGTGGTGCCGATGCGCACGCTGGCCTCGTTGACCAGTTGGAGCCGCTCGCGGGCCCGGTTCTGCTCGGTGGTGTCGTGCGCGGCCACACACACGCCGATGACGCGTCCGTGGGTGTCGGTGAGCGGGGCGATCCGCGCGAGCCAGTGGTGCGCCCGCTCCTCGCCGCCGGCGCGCGCGTACGTCTCCACGTCACGGCTCCGGCCGGAGGCGAGCACCTCGGCCATCTCGCGCTCCAGCCGCTCCCCGGACTCCCCGGAGCCGATCTCCGAGACCTTCAGCCCCCGGATGCGCTCCTCGGGGATGCCGATCACCTCGGACATCGCGTCGTTGAGGCCGTACAGCCGCAGCCGCTCGTCGTAGACGGCCATGGCGCACGGCGCCTGGGCGAGGAAGGCACGGGCCAGCGGGTCGTCCGGGGTGCGCGGCTCCAGGCCCTCGACCGGGGTGAGCACGAGCCAGCCGCCGGTGTCCTTGCGGGGATGGGCGAGCAGCCACACGGACAGCACCCGGCCGTCGCGGTGGCGCAGGGCGAGCACGCCGTCGCGGCGGTCGCCCCCGGTGCCCGGGAGCGGAGTCGTGGTCCCGGGGGCGAGGAGGTCCGCCGCCGGGCGGCCCTCGACCTCCTCGGGCGAATAGCCAAGGAGCCGCCGGGCGCCCTCGTTCCAGTGGATCAGGGTGCCGTTCCCGTCGATGACCGCCCGTGCGGTGGTGGCCTCGTCGAGAGGGTGGACCGGGCTCATCGTCGCCACTTTCCCTTGTACGCACACTCGCGGTGATCAAGCGCGCCGTCCGGGTTCCAGACTAGTGGCTGCGCGTCGTGCGCACCGTCGAACGGCGAGGGCCCGGACAGCCATTCGTACGGACCGAACCGGCCGGATCCGTACCGGCCGGTTCCGCGCGCCCGGCGGTGTGCCTTCCCGGGGCCGCCGACCGAGGGCGGGAGGAACGGGGTCGGCGGCCGGTTTCGCGTGGGAGAGCCGCCGTCCCGCGCGGGGCCCTGGGGAAGGGCCGGGTCCCCAGTGGACTACGGAGTCGTGTGCGCGGGGAGCGTGCGCGAGAACCCGGAGTGCGTGAACGGTTCACACGGGGCGCGTGGAATTGCGAAAGCCGCGGCGCCCCCGCCGAGTGGGCGTTCCTTTTTGACATTCTTTCAATAAGCCTGATCTCGCCCATGCGCCTTGTTGCTGGCGAGTGTGTTGTGCGAGGGTGAGCCTCCCGCGCTTGGTCAAGGGCCGGGTCTGAATCGCTGTTCGCCATTCCCGGCTGTCGACGAGCTCAAGAGGCTCCCTGAGCGACGGTCGCCGCACGGCCTTCGTCCCCGGCCGTTTTCCCGGCGCTCCGTCAAAAGGTCCACACCAATCGGGACTCCTTTTCGACGGGCAAGCACGTCCTGTGTGCCACCTTGCACCTCGGAAGGAACCCGCTCCCGTGCGCACCCCCCACCCGCCGCTGCCCGACCGTCCGCCGGGCGGATATTTCGGCGAATCCGACGAGGAGCTGGCCGCTCTGCTGAGAGGCGGGGCGGAGGCCGACACCACGCGTCCCGTCGCCCTGCTGACGGCCCGGCACTGGCGGCCGGCGTACGACTACGCGGTGATCTGCCTCGCCACCTCCTCGCAGGTCGCCTCCATGGTCGCCGAGGCCTCCTTCCATCACGTCCTCGACGGCCTCGGGGAGGGCGAACACGCGCTCGCACTGCGGCCCGAACTCCTCGTGACCGTTCGGGACACGGTCCGCACCTGGGCGGCCGACGACCGGATATGCGAAGCCCTCCCCGCCCTGAGGAAACCCGCGGGAGGCCGCGGTATGCGCGCGGCGAAGTCCATGACGGCCGAAAACCGCAAGCTGGCCGAATACGCTTTCCTCGGCCTTCCGGGCGCCGCCCGATGCCTGTTGTGGCACACCGAGGTCGAGGCCGAGTCGCTGTCCGTGCCCGCGGGGCTTTTGGGTCTGGACGCCGAGAGCGCCGCCGCGGCCTGGGAACAGGCCCGTGAGCAATTCCGCCAGGCGTGCCTGCGTGCCCATATGGAACTCGCGCCGACCAGGGAATGCCGGTTCCACAACCGGCTCCTCGACGTTCCGATCCGGCGCGGCGGAGCGTTGCTGCCCGAGGTGCGGCAGCATCTGTCGGTGTGCTCCTACTGCCGTCACGCGGCGGCTCAACTCGCCTACTTCGAGGGCGAGTTGGGTCTTCTGATCGCGGAGTCCGTGCTGGGCTGGGGCGCTCGCCGCTACTTCGACTCCCGCCGGGCCCGCGGGCGGCAGGCGCTGCGGGCCCGCAGCGTCTCCGCCTTCGCCGGCCGACGTCGGCGGGGCGGTGAGCGTCCGAGGAGGAGCGGGCGTCTCCTGGGCGGCGGACGCGCGGCGGACCGCGATCTCCCCGGCCCGGACGGCCCTTCCGCGGACGAACCGCGCCGGGACACGGGCGGGACCCCGGCCGGCCGGGCACGCCCCGTCACGGGCGAGCGCCTCGCGGATTCGGGACACCTCGCTGACGCGGGACACCTCGCGGGCTCCGGACACTCCCGAGCCGAGGACCGCTTCGAGGGCGCGGAGCGCTTCGGAGACGCGGGACACCCTCAAGAGCCAGGGCTTCCCGGAGGTCCCGGGCACCCTGGAGACCTCGGGCACACCGGAGGCGAGGCACGCTTCGGAGGGGACGAGCGGCTCGGAGGCGCCGGGCACCCTGGAGACCCCGGGTTTTCCGGGAGCGAGGGGCACCCCCGAAGCGAGGGGCGGTCCGACGGCGACGGGCGGTCCGACGGCGGTGCCGGACCGGTGGACCGCGGACGCGCCGGTACGGGCGGACGCCGGCGTCCGCAGGCCCTGTTCGCGTCGACGGGACGCCGGGCCGCCAAGCCGGCGGAGGGGTCGCAGCAGGTGCTGGTCACCGGGGCCGGTCTGTCGGCGGCCCTGCTGGCGACCGTCCTCGCGGTCAGCCTGTGGCCGAACGAGGACGGCGGCGACCCCGCCGCGGCCATCGGCGCGAGCAGCAGCCGGACCCTGTCACCCACCCAGGACGCCCAGGTCCCGCCCGTGAACTCCACGCGGCCTCCCGCGGCCGGAGTCCCGACCCGGCTGCGCAACGCGGACGCCGGCCTGTGCCTGGACGTCCGCGACTCCCGGGCCGTGGAAGGCGCCGAGGCCACGCTGGACGCGTGCTCGTCCGCGCGCACCCAGGAATGGGCCTACGAGCGGGACGGCCTGCTGCGCAGCGTCGCCGCTCCCGCGCTCTGCCTCGACGCGCGGGCCGACGACGGTGTCCTCCTCCTCAGCCGCTGCGCCCAGGACGACGCGAAGCAGCGGGAGAACCTGCGCTACGACTTCACCGACGAGGGCGAGCTGCTGTCCCGGGGGCGCGACGGACTGGCCGTCGCGCCCGCGTCCGAGGACTCGGGCGCCGACATCGTGGTCAAGGTCCGCGACTACTCCGAGATCCAGCGCTGGCGCACCGAGGGCAGCTAGGCACACGGCGCCGGGGCACCGCGGATGGCCGGGCGCGACACCGCCCGTACCGCGGCGGCCCCCGCCCCGGCGCGCACGGCCGGGGCGGTTCCGTCCGCCGCTACGACACGACGTCCAGGGGCGGCTTTCCGGCGATGAAGTCCGCCGCGTTCCGGACCGCGGCCAGCGCGATCCGTACGAGCGTCTCGCGGGTGACACCGGCGACGTGCGGGGAGAGCACGACGTTCGGCGCCTTGAGCAACCGCAGGGCCGGGGTGGGCGGTTCGGGGTCGAAGACGTCGAGGCCGGCCCCTGCGAGCGCGCCCGCGTGGAGCGCGTCCGCCAGGGCGTCCTGGTCGATCAGGGCGCCCCGCGAGGTGTTGACGACGAACGCGGTCGGCTTGAGGAGCGCGAGCCGTTCGGCGTTCAGGAGATGGCGGGTCGTCTCCGTGAGCGGCGCGTGCAGACTGACGTAGTCCGATACGCGCAGCAGTTCCTCCAGTTCGACATGGCGGGCCCCGCCGAGCCGGGCCTCGGTCTCCGCGGGCACCCGCGTGGGTCCCGCGTAGACGACGCTCATGTCGAACGCGACGGCGCGCCGGGCGACTTCCTCGCCGATGTGGCCGAGCCCCACGATGCCGAGGGTCTTGCCGGACAGCTCGGTGATCGACTGCTGGAGCCGGGGAAGCGCCCAGTCCGCCTCGGTCAACGCCGTGTGGGCGGGCACCAGTTGTTTGGCGAGGGCGAGCATGAGGGCGAAGGTCTGCTCGGCCACGTTCTGCTTCTCGGCGCCGCTGGAACCGATGTTGCACACGGGCACGCCCCGCTCGCGCGCCGCGTCCAGATCGACGTAGTCGAAGCCGTGGCTGGCGCACTGCACCAGCTCCAGATCCGGTGCGGCCGCGATGTGTTCGGCGGTCACCGGGCCGAGACCGGTGACCACGACATGGGCCTCGCGCAGGGCGACGGGGTCCTCGTCGGTGGCCTCCACGACGGTGACACGGGCCTGCCCGGGGAAGAGCGTGGCGAGCGCCGCCCCCGCCGTACGGCCGCCCACGTGCGGGGAGACGACGGCGAGCACGTTCTTGATGACGGTCATGAGGGTTCCTCGATCAGGTCGTCGGGGCCGACGGAGGCCGGGTGGGCGTGGCCGGACAGGGCGAGGGTGAGGTCGAACTCGGCGAGCAGACAGCGGACGACGTGTTCGACGCCCGCCTGGCCGTCGAGGCCGAGCCCGTAGGCGTAGGGACGTCCGACGAGCACCGCCCGCGCGCCGAGGGCGAGCGCCTTGAAGACGTCGTCGCCGGTGCGGATGCCGCTGTCGAAGAGCACGGTGAGCCGGTCGCCCACCGCCGCCGCCACCCGGGGCAGCGCGTCGGCGGCCGCGACGGACCCCGCCACCTGCCTGCCGCCGTGGTTGGAGACCACCACGCCGTCCATCCCGGCCTCGGCGGCGTGACGGGCGTCGTCCGGGTGCAGGATGCCCTTGAGGACGATGGGCCCGTCCCAGTTCTCCCGCAGGAAGGCCAGATCGGGCCAGGTCTTGCCGGGGTCGGCGAACATGCTCACGAAGTGCATCACGGCCGCGTTCGGGTCCTCGTGCACCGGCTTGGCCAGACCCGCCAGGAACGCCGGGTCGGAGAAGTAGTTGGCGGTGCCCACGCCGTGCAGGAACGGCAGGTACGCCTGGTCGAGGTCGCGCGGGCGCCAGGCGAGCAGCGGGGTGTCGAGCGTGACGAACAGCGCGGTGAACCCGGCCGCCTTCGCCCGGTCCAGGAAGCTGCGCGTGACCTCGCGGTCCTTCGCCCAGTACAGCTGGAACCAGCGCTCCCCGTCGCCCATGGCCTCGGCGACCTGCTCCATCGGGGTGCTGGAGGCCGAGGACAGGATGTACGGGACGCCCTGCGCGGCGGCGGCCCGTGCCGCGGCGCACTCCGCGTCCGGGTGCATGATCGACAGAACGCCGATCGGCGCGAGCGCGAGCGGCGCGGGCAGCGGCCGCCCCAGCACCTCGACGGACAGGTCGCGTTCGTGGACGTCGCGCAGCATGCGCGGCACGATCCGGCGCCGTCCCAGCGCCTCCCGGTTGGCGCGCGCGGTGCTGCCGTCGCCCGCGCTTCCCGCCACATAGCCGACCGGACCGGGTCCGAGCCGCTGTTCGGTGAGCTCCTCCAGCCGTGTCAGATCGGTGGGCAGCCGCGGCACGGCGCCCGTCATCCCGTTCAGATAGATCTCGTACTGGAAGTCGGCCCAGTGCTTCGCCATCCGTACGTCCCGCCTCTCGTCCCCAAGACCGCGCTGTACGGGGTCGATCCTTACGAGAGTGACAAGTCACGTCCACTGTGGTGCGCACAAAGTGCGGCTGGGATCATCATGGTGTGACAAACAAGCCGTCCGGGATCCGGGAGCGCATCCGGCAGGAAATGGTCGCCGACCCGCAGGTGGTGGAGGCGATCGTCGCGGCGGTCCACGAACAGGTCCCGGTGTACGCGGCGCTCGACGACAGCCGGCTGCCCGAGGTACGGGCCATCGCCGCCTGGGGCCTGGAGCGGCTGCTCCACCTGTGGGCCACCGACGGCACGCTGGGCCCGGCGGATCTGCGGCGCTTCCGGGGCATCGCCTCGGCCCGCGCGGCGGACGGACGTCCGGTGCGGGCGGTGCTGCGCGCCTACCGGGTCGCGGGCACGGTCCTCACCGACGAGGTCGCCGCCCGCGCGCCCCGCCTCGGCGCCGCCGACGCCTTCGCGCTGGCCCGCATGCTGCTGGTCAGCCTCGACACTCTCTCCGAGGAGATGGCCACCGCGTACGCGGCCACCAGCGAGGATCTGGCCGGTGACCGGAACCGGGCGCTGCGGCTGCTGCTCGACGACCTGATCGCCGGGCGGCACGCCTCGGTGGGCGCGCTGGCCGACCGCTCCGCGCGGCTCGGCGTCCAACTGCCCGATCCCTGCTGCCTCCTGGTGGCCGAGCCGGCCGCCGCCGACCGGCCCGATCCGGCGCACGGCACGGCGACGGACCTGCTCGACGCACTGGCCCCTCCCGGGGGAGAGGTGACCTCGCTGGCGACGGTACGGGGGTCACGGGCGGTTCTGCTGCTGCCGCTCGCGGCCTCGGCGCGCGTGGCGGCGGTCCTGGGCGAACGGTCCTGGCGCGGATGCGTCGTCACCGTCGAGAGCCCGGACCGGATCGCCCTCGCGCACCGGCTCGCGGCGGACGCGCTCGACACCGCCCCGGCCCACGCCCATCGGTCCGGGCGCGTGCTCACCGACGCCGACGCGCAGGTCCTCGCCCTGCTCGCCGGGCGCCCCGCCGCCACACCCGGCCAGATCGCGCGGCTGGTGCTCGGACCGCTCGCCGAACCCGCCCAGGGGCATCTGCTGGACGCCCTCACGGCGTACATCGACTCGGGCTCGGCGAACGCCGCCGCGCGGGCCCTGCACCTCCATCCCCAGTCCCTGCGCTACCGCCTGCGCCGCGTCCTGGAGCTGACGGGCCGTGACCCCCGCGACCCCTGGCACCGGCTCACCCTGGACATCGCCAGGACGGTGCGCGACTGAGCGGTCCCGGCTCCCGGACGGCACCCGGCCGCGCCGGGTCACTCCTCGTCGCCGGGGGCTTCCCGTGTCCCGGTGTCCGGGCCCTGTGAACGGACCCGCTGCACGTGTTCGAGCGACTCGCGCAGTTCACCGAGCCAGTCGTCGGTGTGCCGCTGCACGAGACGGACGCACCAGGCCAGGGCGTCGCTGCGGCTGCGGGCCACCCCGGCCGCGACGAGCGTGTCCAGGACCTCGCGCTCGGGCTGGCGCAGCCGGGTCATGACGGGCGCGGCGACATGGGTGAACAGGGCGCGCTCGGTGCCGCACTCCACGCCCCAGGAGACCTTCTTGCGGAAGCGGTGCTCCGCCTCCCGCGCGACCTCCACGCGGTCCTCGCGGGTGCGCTCGCGGAACTCCTGGACACGGGCCTGGAGCGCCGCCTCCTTCTCGGCGTCCGAGGCGCCCTCGGCGAGCTTCGGCTCGGGGATGCGGCCGACGACGGTGATCTCCTCACGGTCGGCCCGCACCTCGGTCAGGCTCTCGAAGAGATCGTCGGGCAGACGGCCGGCGAACCAGCCGCGCAGCTTCTCGTGTTGCTCCGATGTAATCATGTAATCACCATTACTCCGCCGCGATCGAAGCGCAAGGGACGCCGGAGAAGTCCGCCGAGAGCGGAAGTCGAGGCGGCATGCCGGTTCAAGCGGAATGTTTCAGGCCTATTGCTGAGCCGTGTCATTCCGGCCAGGTGGCTGTCCGCAGTTGTCGCCGGGCGCTCGGTTACTGGCCTCACCCGATCGAATTCTGTGACTTCGCGCCACTGATTCAATACTCAAAGTTACCGAAACGTGTGGGGTCGATGTGTGTTTCCTGTGCGGACTCGGCAGACTCGCGCTCGCCGAACCGGCACCGACCGAGCCGGTATCGCATTTCGATCGAGCGGAAGGATGCACACAATGCCGAACACCGCGCGTTGGGCAGCGACTCTCACCCTGACGGCCACCGCAGTCTGCGGCCCCCTTGTCGGGTCGGCCCACGCGGCCCCGTCCGGGCTCTACGCCCCCTCCGCCCTGGTGCTCACCACGGGCCACGGCCAGACGGCCGCCGTCGCGACTCCGGAGCGCGCCGTCACCCTCAACTGCGCCCCCACGGCCTCCGGGACCCATCCGGCCGCGCCCGACGCCTGCGCCGAACTGCGCGCGGTCAAGGGAGACTTCGACGCGCTGACCCCCAGAAACGGTGTCTTCTGTACCAGGCTGTACGACCCCGTGGTCGTCACCGTGGAAGGCGTCTGGCAGGGCAAGCGCGTCTCGTACGAGCACACCTTCTCCAACGAGTGCGTGAAGAACTCCTACGGGACGACGGTCTTCGCGTTCTGAGAGACCGGGATCGCGTGGCCGTCGTGGACATGGACCGGGAACCGTAGCTGGGGAGTGCGGGCCCCGTCACGAAGCGCCATGTGATTTCGCACCGAGGGCCGGTCAGACGGAGTGGGGCCGTCGACCGGCCCTCGGCATGTCCGCGTCCAGGCCGCCGTCCCACGGCGGTCTGGACGCACCCCGGAGGTGCCGCCGAGGACCGCCGGCCCTTCCCGGACCCTCCCCGAGCGGTACCACGCCCGGGGAATCCCTGCGCCGCACGGCCCAGGCCCGTCACCTTTCCGGGTCACCCGGGATGCCGACGCGGCCGGGATGGAGTAGCGGTGGAGCATGGGTGCACTCCTCGACTGGGACCAGCGGCTGTTCACACGGGTGGCCACCGCGCGGGTGCCCGGAGCCGATCCGGCGCTGCGGCGGCTCAGCCACGCGGCCGACCACGGCCGCCTCTGGCTCGGCGCGGCCGCCGGGCTCGGCCTCGCGGGCGGCCCGGCCGGGCGCCGGGCGGCGCTGCGCGGGCTCGGCTCGCTGGCGCTGGCCTCGTTCACCGTCAACACGCTGGTGAAGTGGAGCGCCCGCCGCCCCCGCCCGCTGCTGGAAGGCGTCCCCACGATCCGGCGCCTGTCCCGCCAGCCGCACACCACCTCCTTCCCCTCGGGGCACTCCGCCTCCGCCGCGGCCTTCGCGACCGCCGTCGCCCTGGAGTCCACGCGCTACGGCCTCCTGGTCGCGCCCGTGGCCGCCGCCGTCGCCTTCTCCCGCGTCTACGTGGGGGTCCACTACCCGGGAGACGTCCTCGCCGGCGTGGCCGTCGGCGCGGGCGCCGCCGCCCTCACCTGCCGCTGGTGGCCGCCGCGCCCCGTCGTACCGGAGCGGGAACGGCCCGCCGCACGGGCACCCGCGCTGCCGCTCGGCAGGGGCCTCGTCCTGATCGTCGACCGTCCGGCCGGTGCCGGGGCGGCGCTGCACACCCGGCGGCTGCGCGCCCTGCTGCCCCAGGCGGAGGTGATCGAGCGCGGACCCGACGAGGACCTGGCGGAGCTGCTCGCGGTGGCGGCCGACCGGGCCGTCGAGACGGGCGGCGCGCTCGGGGTCTGCGGCGGCGACGCCTGTCTCGGCGCCGCCGCGCGCGCTGCGGCCCGGCGGGGACTGGCGCTGGCCGTGTTCCCCGGTGGCACCGACGACCGCTTCGCCCGGGACGTGGGCGTGCACGACTTCGAGGACGCCTCCCTCGCGGTCGCCCGCGGCGAGGCGGTCTCGGTCGACATCGGCGTGGCCCGTACCGGCACGGGAGAGGACACCTGGTTCCTGAACGAGTTCAGCCTCGGCCCGTACCCCGAACTCGCGCGGCTGCGGGAGCGGTTGGAGCGGCGCTTGGGCGGCGCCCCGGCGGCGGCCGCCGCCCTGGTCCGGGTGCTCGGCGCCGCCCGCCCGGTCGAGCTGAACGTCAACGGCAGGCCCCGCAGCGTCTGGCTGCTCCTCGCGGGCAACGGGCGCTTCGTGCCGGAGGGGCTCGCCCCCGCGTTCCGGCCGCGTCTGGACGACGATCTGCTCGACGTGCGCCTGGTCGACGCGGGACGCGTCCTCGCCCGTACGCGTGCCGTGGCCGCCGCGCTCCTCGGGACCCTTGAGCACGCGCGGGTCTACGAGGCCGAGCGTGTGCCGTGGGTGGAGCTGGACGGTGTCCTCGGCGCGGACGTCCCCGCGTTCGACGGTGAACCGCGCCCCGGTGCCGCCGGGTTGAGGCTGGAGAAGGAGTACCGGGCCCTCGTCGTGTACCGGCCCGCCCGGGCACGGGACGAGACGGTCCAGGAGGTCGGTCGGGTCCCGCCGCGACCGCTCACCGAAGAGGGGTGAGGGGCCGCCGTCTCCCTGCGGACGGCGGCCCCTCGGCCCGGGTGGGCGGCGGCCGGGCCGTGACCCGGCCGGCACCCGGTCACATGTGGACGACGGGTGCGGCGTCCGGGTCCTGGGCCTGCCTGCCCGGGCGGTAGAGCACGAGGGCGATGAGCGCCCCCGCGGCGAAGAAGCCGGCCGACCACCAGAAGGCGGTGGTGTAGCTCTCGATCGTCGACTGCGCCTGGACCAGCTTGTCCGTCGCGTCCTTGCCCGCGAGGTAACTGCTCGCGGCGCTCGCCGCGAGCGTGTTCAGCAGCGCGGTGCCGATCGAACCGCCCACCTGCTGCATGGTGTTGACGGTCGCGGAGGCGACACCCGCGTCCTCGGGAGCGATCCCGCTGGTGGCCAGGGACATGGCGGGCGGCATCACCATGCCGAGTCCGGCGCCGATCAGCAGCAGCTGCGGCAGCACGTCGGTCGAGAAGGACGAGTCGACGCCGATGCCGGTCAGCCATGCCATGCCGAGCGCGGCGACCGCGAAGCCCGCGGGGATGACGGCCTTCGGGCCGATCCGGGGCACCAGGACGGTCGTGGAGACCTGGGCCATGACCATCAGCGTCGCCATCATCGGCAGGAAGGCCACACCGGTCTTGGTGGGGCTGAAGCCGAGGTTCAGCTGAAGGTAGTAGGTGAGGAAGAGGAAGACGCCGAACATGCCCGCGCCGGTGATCAGGACCGCGAGGAACGAGGCGGCCCGGTTGCGGTCGAGCAGGACGCGCATCGGCAGGAGCGGGTGCGCGGCCCGTGTCTGCCACCGGGCGAACGCGGCCAGAAGGACGCCGCCCGCCGCCAGGAAGCCCCAGGTGAGGGGCGAACTCCAGTCGTGGGTCTCGGCGTTGGAGAAGCCGTAGACCAGCGAGAAGAGACCGGTGGAGACCAGCAGGGTGCCCGGCAGGTCGAGCTTGGAGTCGGCGGCGTCGCGGTGGCCGCTCAGCAGGACCCAGCCGCCCGCGAACGCGACGACGGCGAAGACGAGGTTGACGAACAGGGTCCAGCGCCAGTCGAGCGCGTCGGTCAGGAGACCGCCGAGCAGCAGACCCACCGCGCCACCGGCGCCGGCGATGGCGCCGTACACGCTGAACGCCTTGGCGCGCTCCTTGGCGTCGGTGAACGTCGTGTTCAGCAGGGAGAGGGCGGCCGGTGCGAGGAGGGCGCCGAACACGCCCTGGAGGGCGCGCGCGGTGACCAGCATCCCGAATCCGGTCGAGGCGCCGCCCAGGACGGAGGCTCCGGCGAACCCGGCGACACCGACCAGGAAGGCGGGCTTGCGGCCGAAGAGGTCGGCGATGCGCCCGCCGAGCAGCAGCAGGGAGGCGAAGGCGAGGGAGTACGCGGTGACGATCCACTGCCGGCTGCCGTCGGAGAAGCCGAGGTCCGCCTGGGCGGAGGGCAGGGCGATGTTCACGATGGTGGCGTCGAGGACCACCATGAGCTGGGCGATGCCGATGATCGAGAGGATCCACCACCGGCGCTTGGACGCGGCCGCGGACGCCGGGTCCGCGGCACCGGCGCCGGTGCCTTTGGTCAGGGTCTGGGACATGGGAGGCACTCCAGGGAGGTCGCTCGTTACGTGCACGTAAACGAAACGGTTTCGTACACATCGACGTTCCGACCTTAGATCCCGCCCAGCGAAACGGCAACGTTTCGCTAGGTGTCCGGGTGTGACGTCCGTCCCATCGGCGATTCCGGACCGCGGAGTGAGAACCTGGAGGCGGCCGAACGACCGGCACTCCCGACCGAAGGCACCCTCACCGAAGGACCGAGCCGCCATGTCCGCCGAAGTCACCGCAGGCACCGGAACGTACCTCGCCCTGGACGACGGGCGTCCCGCCGTCCGCTTCCACCGGGTCTACGACCACCCCGCCGACCGCCTCTGGCGGTTCGTGACCGACCCGGGCGAGCTCGCCGCGTGGTTCCCCTCCCGCGTCGAGATCGAACCGCGCCCCGGCGGCACGGTCCGGTTCAGCGGCGATCCGAACATGCCGGAGTCGACGGGGCGCGTCCTCGCCGTCGACCCGCCCCGCCACCTCTCCTTCGCGTGGGGCGGCGACGAACTGCGCTTCGACCTCCAAGCCCTCGACGCCGGCCGCGCCCGCTTCACGCTCACCGACGTGCTCGCCGAGCCGAACACGGCCGCCCGCAACGGCGCCGGCTGGGAGGTGTGCCTGGCCGCCCTCGACCTGGCGGTCCGCGGCGAGCGCTCCGAGGGCCCGCACTCCGGGGGGATCACGGCCTGGAAGGAGATCTACGACGTCTACGTCGAGGCGGGCTTCCCCTCCGGTGCCCCGGTCCCGGGGGTGGACTGACGCTCAGGCCAGCTGCCGCCGCACCAGCTCGTGCAGCCGCCCGCCCGTGTCCGCCAACAGCTCGGCGGGCGGGCCCTGTTGAGCGACCCGGCCGTTCTCCATCACGATGACACGGTCCGCGTCCAGCACCGTCGACAGCCGGTGCGCGATCACCACCCGGGTGGCGTTCAGCGCCTTGGTGCTCTCGATCACCGTGCGCTGCGTCGCGTTGTCCAGGGCGCTGGTCGCCTCGTCGAAGAAGAGGATGCGGGGCCGTCGTATCAACGCCTGCGCGATCATGAGGCGTTGGCGCTGGCCCCCCGAGATCGCGCCGCTGCCCGCGACGAGCGTGTGCAGTCCCATCGGCATCCGCCGGATGTCCTCGGCGAGACCCGCCATCTCGGCCGCCTCCATCGCCTCCTCCGGCGTGTACGCCTCGGTGCCGCAGATGCAGTCGAGGACCGAGCCCGTGAAGGGCTGCGCGTGCTGGAGCACCACACCGCACTGCCGCCGCACCGCGGACTGGTCCAGGGCCGCCAGATCCTGGCCGTCGTACAGCACGCCGCCCGACACCGGCCGGTCGAAGCCGATCAGCAGCCGCAGCAGGGTGGACTTGCCGCAGCCGCTCGGACCGACGATCGCCACGAACTCTCCCGGCCGGACCGCGAACGACACGTCGTCCAGGACGAGCGGGCCGTCCTCGGCGTAGCGGAACGACAGCCGCCGCGCCTCGATCCCGCCCGACAGCACACCGGGACGCGTACTCGCCCCGCGCACCTCGGGCGTCGCGTCGAGCACCGGCCTGATCTCCTCGAACATCGGCAGCGCGGCCACCGCGGACACGAGCGCCCCGGTGATCTGGGCGACCGACGTCAGCAGCATCGTCACCGACGTGTTGAAGGTGAGGAAGTCCGCCGCCGACAGCGAGCCGCGCGCCGGACCCGCGAGCAGCATGAACATCAGCAGGGAGCACAGCGGCAGATAGACCGAACCCATCACCGTCGTCAGGTTCTTGACCCGGCCGACCTGCTGCTGGAGCTCACGGCTGCGGGCGAAGGAGCCCGCCCAGGCCGCGTACGCGTAGTTCTCGGCCGCCGCCACCCGCAGCTTGGGCAGCCCGCGCAGTGTCTGGAAGGCCTGGTTGTTCAGCTTGTTGCCCAGCACCACCAGGCGGCGCTGCCCACGCACCTGCCACAGTCCGAGCCCGAGGAACACGGCGGCGACGACGAGCAGCATGCCCATCGCGGCCAGCGCCATGGGCACGCTGTACCAGAACAGCAGACCCAGGTTCATCGCGCCGACCGTACCCGCCTGCGCGAGCGTGGGACCGACCCCCGCGAGCAGTCTGCGGATCGCGCTCACGCCCATCGCCGCGCTCGCGAGCTCACCGGTCGAGCGCTCGGCGAAGAACGAGGTGGGAAGCCTCAGCAGCCGGTCCCACACGGCCGGTTGGAGACTCGCCTCGATCCGGCCCTCCATCCGCAGCAGGGTGAGGTTCTGAAGCAGCATGAACGCCGCCGACACCACGCTCGTGACCATGAGCGCGAGACAGACCTGCACGATCAGCCCGTGCTCGGCGCGCGGGACGTAACTGCCGAGCACCCTCCCGGTCGCGACCGGCACCAGCGCGCCGATCGCCACGGTCACCAGAGAGCTGATCGCGAGGTTCCGCAGATCCCCGCCCGTGCCCGCGAGGGCGAACCGCAGCAGCCGCAGTGGGCTCAGCCCGCGCTCGGGCAGCGGGCGGTAGAACATCACGGCCCGCGGCTCGAACTCGGAGGCGTTGGCCTTCTCCACCGGGGTCTCCCGCCCGGACGACGGCTGTACGGCGACATAGCCGCCCCGCCGCCACAGCAGCGCCACCGGCGCACCGGACACCGCCCGGCTGCCGACCAGCGGACCGATGTCGTCCCGCCACCAGCGTCCGTCCAGCCGCACGGCGCGGGTGCGCAGCCGTGAGGCGAGCGCGATCCGTTCGACGGGGTCGAGCCGCTCGCTCTCGGTGCTGTCGCCCGCCCGCTCCGCGAGCGTGATCCCCGCCGCGCGGGCGACCAGCTCGCAGGCCGCGTAGGTGGCGTCCGTGTCCGCCGCGGTCGGGCGCTTCGACGCCGTTCTCCCGATCGAGGCGAGCAGCGTCCGGTCGGCCTGGGCCCGGACGGCCTCACCCGCCTTGATACCGGCCGCCGCACGGTCCTCGTGGCCGGCCTCCAGCTCCTCGATCCAGCGGTCGAGCATGGACAGCAGCCGGTACTGCTGGTCGACCATGCCCTGCCAGACCCCGGAGTCCATCAGCAGGTCGGCCGCCGCCTCGGCCCCGTACAGCGAGCCGTACTGCACGCTCCTGGGCGGGACCTGCATCCAGAACACGTCCTCGTCGGTGGGCGCGGCGGCGTGCTCCGTGGCCGTCGGCGCCTGGAAGAGGACGGACAGGCCGCGTCCGGCACCGAGCGCGAGGGCGTGCTCCAGGGGGCTCGACACCGGCGGCACGAACTGCGGGTTGCCGTAGGCGTCGTACGACCAGGTCGCCGTGTCCGCCTGCTGGTGGAGCTCGCGCAGCCCGATCCGGCGCAGCTCGCAGCCGCGCAACGGACGGCCCACCAGCGTGTGCTGAGGACCCGGCACCGGGCCGAGCAGCAGGGAACCGGCTTCGAGCCTGCCGAGGTGGTGCCAGTGACCCTGGCGGGCCGCGTCGACCGCGAACAGGTCCATGGCACCCGCGACGACCAGCCACAGGACCTGCGGGCCCTCCAGATCGAGGCGGCTCAGTCCCGCGCCGCCGACCGGGGTGCCCATGCCGCCGAGCGCGCCGAGCACCGCGTCCTGCTCGTGGACGCCCTCGTGAACCGTCGTCATCTCAACGCTCCCTGACCAGACCGGCGTACGGACCGCCGGCCGCCACCAGTGCCTCGTGCCGCCCGCGTTCCACGATCGCGCCGTGTTCGAGCACGACGATCTCGTCGCTGTCCCGGACGGTGCTGAGCCGGTGGGCGATCACCACACAGGCACAGCCGCGCCGGCGCAGGTTGTCCATGACGGTCTGCTCCGTCTCCGCGTCCAGGGCGCTGGTGACCTCGTCGAGCACCAGGATGCTGGGCCTGCGCACCAACGCCCGCGCAATCTCCAGGCGTTGCCGCTGACCGCCGGAGAAGTTCCGTCCGTCCTGCTCGACGCGGCTGTGGATCCCGCCGGGACGGCGCGTGACGACGTCGTACAGGGCCGCGTCCTGGAGGGCGGCGGTCACCGCGTCGTCGGGGATCGACGGATCCCACAGCGCCACGTTGTCGCGGACCGTCCCCTCGAAGAGGAACACGTCCTGGTCCACGAACGACACGGAGGAGGCGAGCGCTCCGCGCGGGATGTCCTCAAGGCGGCGGCCGTCGATCCGGATGGTGCCCTCCCACGGTGTGTACAGGCCCGAGATGAGCCGGGACACCGTCGACTTGCCGCTGCCCGAACCGCCGACGAGGGCGACCTGCTGACCCGGGCCGACCGTCAGCGAGAACCCCGTGAGCAGCGGCTCGTCGAGCGGGCTGTAGCCGAACGTGATGTTCTCCAGCTCGACATGACCCCGCAGCCGCCGGGTCGACTCGCCCGTGCCCGAGCGGGCGTAGAGCGGATCGGCGCGGAAGTTCTCCACGTCCTTGAGCCGCGCCACGTCGGCCGCGAAGTCCTGGATGCGGCCGGCCACGCCGTTGAGCCGGGTCACCGGCGCGGTGAAACGGGTGACGAGCGCCTGGAAGGCGACGAGCAGACCCACCGAGACCTGGCCGTCGACCGCGCGCAGACCGCCGATCCACAGGATCAGCGCGCTGTTGAGCATCGCCAGGGTCGGGGCGACGACGCCGAGCCACGCGCTCGGCACACCGAGGCGCTGCTGCTCCTCCAGCGTGGTGGCGTGCTGGCCGGCCCACTTGCGGAAGTAGCCGTCCTCGCCGCCGGTGGCCTTCATCGTCTCGATCAACTGGAGCCCGGTGTAGGCGGTGTTGGTCAGCCGGGCGGTGTCGGCGCGGAGCTTGGCCGTGCGGGTGGCGCGCAGCCGGACGACCACGCGCATCGCCACCACGTTGAGCAGCGCGACACCGATGCCGACGGCCGTCAGCTGCGGGTCGTACGTGTAGAGCAGCACGGCGTACAGAACGACGACGACCGCGTCCACACCCGCGGCGGCCAGGTCGCGCGCCAGGGTCTCGGCCACAGCGTCGTTCGACTGGAGCCGCTGCACGAGGTCGGCCGGGCTGCGCTGGGAGAAGAAGGTGACCGGCAGCCGCAGCAGATGCCGCAGGAACCGGGCGCTGGAGAGCGTCGAGGAGATGATGCGGCCGCGCAGCAGGTTCGCCTGCTGGAGCCACGTCAGCACCACCGTCAGCAGCACGGAGGCGCCCATCGACGCGAACAGCACACCGAGGAGCGAACTCCGACCGCCGATCAGGTACTGGTCGATGAACGTGCGGCTCAGCGCGGGCACGGCCGCGCCGACCGCGACCAGCAGCAGACTCGCCAGCACGGCTGCGGGCATCGTGCCCGAAGTGCCGCGCAGCCGGGCCGGCATGGCGCCCAGCACTCCCGGTCTGCGGCCTCCCTTGCGGAACCCGGCTCCGGGTTCCATGACGAGGACGACTCCGGTGAAGCTGGAGTCGAAGTCCTCCATCGGCACGAAACGGCGTCCCTTGCCGGGGTCGTTGATGTGCACGCCCCGGCGTCCGAAGCGGCGGCCCATGCCGTCGTACACGACGTAGTGGTTGAACTCCCAGAACAGGATCGCGGGCCCCCGCACCTCGGCGAGCGCGGCCGTGTCCATCTGCATGCCCTTGGCGGTCAGACCGTAACCCCGCGCCGCCTTCAGCAGGTTGCTCGCGCGCGAACCGTCCCGCGAGACACCGCACGCGATGCGCAGTTCTTCGAGCGGGACGTGCCGGCCGTGATGGCCGAGCACCATGGCGAGGGACGCGGCACCGCACTCCACGGCCTCCATCTGGAGCACGGTGGGGGTGCGCACGCTCCCGACCCGGGTCCTGGGCACGCTGCGCCGGGCCGGTGCGGCGGCGCGGCGTCTGCCGCGGGTCTCCGGTGCGGGGCTCACGGCAGGAGCCAGTCGACGGGGCGCTGACCGGCCAGGCGGACCGAGGCCGTCGCCGAGGTCATGGAGTCAGGGGCGTAGGGCGGCCCGTCGGCGGACGACCACTTCAGTCCGCTGGGCGATGCGGAGGACCGGTCGAGCCGGACCAGGACGGCGACCGGCCTGCCCTTCCGGCTGAACTGCTCGCCCAGTTGGGCGTCACCGAGGTAGGCGGCTATCTGCTGCCGGGTCTGCACGGTGCGGCCCACCGCTTTCACATGGCCGCGCAGCACTCCGTACCGCTGGGCCGGCACCGACTGGACGGTGAGGTCGACGGCGGCGTCCGCGGGGATGGCGACGGCGCTCGCGGCGGGGACGTAGACGGTCGCGTACAGGGGGTCGTCGGCGTGGGCGACCTTCTCCACGGCGGCCACGTTCGCGCCGGTCGAGATGATCGCGCCGATCGCGGCGGCCAGGGCGGTGACACGGCCCGCGGCGACCGTGCGCACGACGGCGATCTCACCTCGCGCCGTACGCACCTTCAGTACGGGCGCGTTCGCGGGGAGCCGTTCGCCCTCCTTCGCGAGGACCGCGGTGACCTGTCCGGCGACCGGGCTCTGGAGGATGTAACTGCCCTCGGCGTGGGTGAGGACGGCGGGCGCGTCGACGGTGGACGTGACGGTGCCCGTCACGGCCCATACGGAGGCGGCGGCCATGGCGAGGACCGTCACGGCCAGGACGAGCCGGCCCTGCGGGCGGGCGAAGCGGACCGGAAGGTCGAGTTCCTCGGGCGACCGCAGTCGGGCGAGGGCCTGCTGGCGGAACTGCACGGGTTGCTTCTCACCTGTTCGGGGGGCTCGCGGCACCCGAGAGTCCCGGAACCTGTGGGGCGGTTCCGGGACTCTCGGCGGCTTGAAACGCGATCAGAGACCGGCGACCAGGCCGGTGACCGGGGCGGTGTTCAGGCCGGTCACACCCTCGACGGTGCCGATGGCCGTGCCCACGACGCCGGAGACCGGGGCAACGCCGTCCACCAGGCCGGTGACGGTGCCGACGGCGTTCAGCGAGAGGCCGCCGGAGACGTTGTCGAGGTCGGCGTCGGAGATCTCGGCGGTCTCGACACGGGGGGTGGAGTTCATGATGGAACTTCCCTTCATATGGATATTCACAAGGGGGGAGAGCGGCCCCCTCTGGGGGACAGACGACGGCCGCCACCGCAGGGCGCGGCGCCCGTTCCCGGGAACGGTGCCGTGACCTGTGCGATGCCACGGATCAAAGCACGGCCGCGGGGCGCCCTTCCAATCAACCAGGGCCCTCACCTGCGGATTTGTGCTCCATGAGCGGGGAAGCGTGCAGGGGCGCACACTCCTTTGCGGCCACTTCTTCACATGCTGCGCCGCATCGGTTCACCGGAACCCTTGCCACGGCCGCGCCGAAGGGGGCGGCCGCGTCCCAGGGGCGTGCGGGGGGCGCGCGACTGTGCAGATCCCCCGTCCGAGGTGACCCCGGTGGGCATGGGCTGTGCAGATTCCCTGAATCCGGGATTCCGTCGCCGCCCGTCGACGGAGTGTCTCCGGGTGGTCGCGCTCCGTGTCCTCCCGGGGTGCGTGGCCGTCGTCCAGTCGGGGATCGCGTGCACCGCGTCCGCCCGCGCGGCGATCTCCGCCGAACCCCGCTCCGCGAGTGAAATGCCCCGGTTGTCTCCGCAATCGATGTCTTTGGCGAGTCCAACTCCCGCAATTTGCAATGGCAGTTGAACACCCCGGGCGACACACGCGTATCAACGGGCAAGCAGGCGCCCCCCAGTCAGCTGCCGGACGCGGCACCGTCCCCGTCCCCAGGAGGTCAAGAGTTGAGTCACAAACGGATACCCAAGCGCAAGGCCGCCATCGCGGTAGGAGGCGTCGCGGCGCTCGGAGCGGCGGCTCTGCTGCTGCCCAACGCCAACGCGTCGCAGTCGAACGGGGAAGCCGCCACTCCGAGAACCTTCAAGGCGAACGACGTCTCGAACGTCGCCTCCATGCTGGCCAACCAGCTAGGCGACACCTTCGCCGGCTCGTACTACGACGCGCAGGCGAAGCAGCTCGTGGTGAACGTCGTCGGTAACAACAGCAACGCCGTCGACCAGATCGAGAAGGCCGGCGCGGTCGCCCACCAGGTGCAGAACAGCACCGCCGCGCTCGCGGCCGCCGCCAAGACGCTCAAGGCCGACGCGACGGTCCCGGGCACGGCGTGGTCCGTGGACCCGAAGACCAACGAGATCCGCGTGACCGCGGACTCCACGGTCACCGGCGACAAGTGGAACACCGTGCAGTCGACCGTCAAGAACCTCGGTTCGGGCGTGGCGACCCTCTCGAAGTCCGCGGGAACCCTCAAGCCCTTCGTTGACGGCGGCGACGCCATCTTCGGCGGCAACGTGCGCTGTTCGCTCGGCTTCAACGTCACCGCGGGCGACGGAACCCCCGCCTTCCTCACCGCGGGCCACTGCGGTGTCGCCGCCGCCAAGTGGTCGGACTCGCAGACCGGCGCGTCCATCGCCACCGTCGACCAGGCCACCTTCCCCGGGGCCGGCGACTTCTCCCTCGTCAAGTACGACGACCCGGCCACGCAGACGAACAGCGCCGTCAACGTCGGCAACGGGCAGAGCGTCCAGATCAACCAGGCCGTGGAAGCGGCGGTCGGCCAGCAGGTCTTCCGGATGGGCAGCACCACGGGTCTGCACAACGGCAATGTGACCGGTCTCAACGCCACCGTGAACTACCCGGAGGGCACGGTCACCGGCCTCATCCAGACGGACGTGTGCGCCGAGGCCGGCGACAGCGGCGGCTCGCTGTTCACCCAGGACGGCGGCGCGGTCGGCCTGACCTCCGGCGGCAGCGGCGACTGCACGGCCGGCGGCGAGACCTTCTTCCAGCCCGTCACCACCGCGCTGGCCGCGGTCGGCGCGACGCTGGGCGCCGGGGACGCCGGCGCCGCGGGCGGCGCGGCCGACCCCAGCGCGAGCGCGGCGGACCCGGGCGCGGTCGACCCCAGCGCGAGCGCCGCCGACCCGGGCGCGGTCGACCCGGGCGCGAGCGCGGCGGACCCGGGAACCGGTGCCGTGGCGGACCCGAGCGCGAGCGCCGGTGACGCGGCGGGCGCCGGCGACCAGGCGGGCGCGGGACAGAGCGGTTCGAACCACCGGCACAGGAAGCACCACATGTCCGGCGCGGCCGCCCAGCAGTCGGCCGCCGCCTCGGGCGATGGCTCGGGCCTCGTGTCCACGCCGTGAAGCCGGTGAACCCGGCGATCAAGAACCACTGACCGGCCAACGGAACAGGGAATTCCGGCCGACGGTGGACAGGTCCGGCCCTCCGGCGGGAGGGCCGGACCGCCCTTTGTACGGACCCGGTGGCGCCGGCACGGCTCCCGGTCCCGCGGCCGCGGGACCGGGAGCCGTGCCGGTACGGTCCCGATATGGCGGGTCCCCGCCGCCGGTAAGGTCCCGATCCCGCGGCCGCGGGTCGTCCCCGCCGCCGGTACGGTCCGGTCCCGCCGCTACGGTCCGGATCCCGCTCGTACGGTCCCGGTCGCGCTCACAGGGGCGCGGTCCCGCCGAGCGGCCGGGCCCGCAGCAGAAGCAGCGCCACATCGTCGGGCCGCTCCTGCGCGGCGTCCTCGCCCCGCTGGAGCAGCGTGTCGGCCAGCTCGTCCAGCGGCTGGTGCCCGCTCGCGGCCAGCCGGCGCGCGAGATCGGCGAGCGCGTCCTCGATGTCGACACCGGGGGTCTCGATCAGGCCGTCGGTGTACAGGGCGAGCACGGACCCGGGGACCAGCGGCACCTCGGTCGTCGGATAGACGGCGTGGGCGTCGATCCCCAGCAGCGGCCCTCCGGCCAGGTCGAGCACCTTCACCTTGCCGTCGGGACGCAGCAGCAGCGGCGGCGGATGCCCCGCACGGGCCATCACGGCGACATGGCGCGCCGGGTCCAGGCGCAGATACAGACAGCTGGCGAACAGCTCGGTGCCCAGGTCGATGAGCAGCCGGTTGGTGCTCCCCATCACCTCCTCCGGCGCCTGGCCGACCGCCGTGTACGCGCGGACCGCGGTACGGATCTGCCCCATCAGCCCCGCCGCCGTCACGTTGTGCCCCTGCACGTCCCCGATCACGGCAGCCGCCCGGCCGTTGGAGGACACCAGGTCGTAGAAGTCCCCGCCGATGTCCATGCCCTGGGTCGCCGGCAGATAGCGGGCCGCCGCCTCGATCGAGGCCAGCGGCGGCAGCGAGGCCGGCAGCAGCGCCGCCTGGAGGCCCTGCGCGAGCTGGAGCTTGGCGTCGTAGAGCAGGGCGCGCTCCAGTGCCTGGGCGATCAGCCCGCTCAGACTGGTCAGCACCGCCCGCTCGTCGGCCGCGAAGTGGTGGGACTGCGCGTACCCGAGGACACACGTGCCCACCGGCCGCCCGGAGGCGACCAGCGGCAGATACGCCCACGCGCCCATGCCGTCCGGGGTCGCGTTCCGCGACGGGTACAGCCGCTCCAGCTGCTCGCGCGAGTCGAAGAACGCGGGCACACCCGTGTTCAGTGCCTGGGTCCCCGGGGTCGGCTCGCTCAGCGGCAGCCCGTTGAAGCGCTCCACGATGTGCGCGTCGGGGTACCCGCGGTGCCCCAGTACGTGCATCCGCCCGGCCCGGCTGGCGAGCACGACCAGGGACTGGCTCCCGACGGCGGGCGAGATCTCGTCCGCCACCAGCTGCACCACGTCCTGCACGCCCGCCGCCTCCGTCAGCGCGCTCGCCAGACTCAGCACGTGGGAGATCGTCACCAGGCGCGGGCTGCCGTCGCGCCGCTGCGGTCCCGCCCGCGTCATCTCGGACACCGGCCTGGCCCGCGAGATCCGCACGCTCAGTCCGCTCGTACTCGGATACAGCCGGAACGACAGCCAGTCACCCGGAGGGCGCAGCGCGACGAAGGAGGTCACGTGCTGGCTGATCAGCGCCGCCCGGTAGCGGTCCTCGTAGACCGGGTCGTTCAGCCAGGGCACGGCCGCCCACAGCTGGGTGCCCAGGAGACGGCTGACGGGCACGCCGAGCAGTTCCGCCGTCGCCGCGTTCGCGAAACCGACCCGCCCGTGCAGATCGAGTGAGCACAGCCCGTACGGCAGCCGCCCCACCATCCGCGCGGCCTCCACCGTGCCCAGCGTCCCGCCGGGCTCCGCCGCGGACGGCGTGAGCAGGTCGGGCTCGGGATGCAGCGGGCGGTTCTCCGCGGCGGCCCGTTCCAGGCGCAGCGCGAGCCGGTCGCAGGCCGCGCCGAGGCGTTCGCGCTCCCGGTCGGAGAGGTCCGGCGGATGCGAGCCGGGCCAGGTGACATAGGCGGCGCCGTACACGGTGGTCGCCGTGGCCACCGGAAGCGCGGCCAGGGCGAAGGGGTAGGGGAGCACCACCGCGATCCGGGGATACCTGCGGGCCATCTCCTGCTCGCCGCCCACCCAGACCAGCCGCCGGTTTCGTACCGCCTCGGCGACCGGGATCGGCGCGTTGAGCCCCACCCGTTCCCAGGGAGCGGCGAAGGCGCGCGGCAGTCCCGCCGAGACCGCCATCTCCAGTACGGGTTCGCGGGAGGCCAGCAGATAGACGGCTCCCGAGTGCGCGTGCACGTCGTCCAGCATCGAGGCCAGTGTCAGCGACAGCAGCGGACGTCCCACGGGGGCCGGCCGGCCCGCCGGCGCCTGCTGCGCGGTCTCCTGCCCGTCGGACACGGCGACCACCTCCTCGCGGGGCCGTCCAACAGCTCCGCACCTCCAGGGGACAAGGCTCCTCCCTGGAGGCCGATCGCGCACGGCGAACCGGCCCGGGCCCGGGGCCTTCGCTCCCTGCCCCGGCCGGCCGGGGCACGAGCCGTCTCCCGCCACCGTGAGGGGACGGTGGGAAACGTGGGAATCACGACGGATTCGATTTCGTTCGATCGGCCGTCCCGCACGGGCTGCACCGCAGGCCCGACGCGTTCGGAATGGTCACAGGGGCTGCGCCCGAGCCCGGGAAGCGCTGTAATGACGGCGTGGTCAGTGAGGGTGCTGCGGAACGCGGAACGAGAACGTCGCGTGCCGAACTTGCCCTGAAGACGCTCACCGCGGATCTCGACCCACGCGAACGGCTGCACCGCCTGCTCGAACAGGCACTCGTCTTCACCGGTGCGACCGTGGCCGCCGTGTACTCACCCAGTGTGAGTGGCGGCGAACTGCATCTGGCCGAGTCCGCGGGGGTGCCCAGGACGCTGTACGGGCTCCGCGACAGCTACCCCCTGTCCGGCGGCTCCCCGGCCGCCGAGGCCCTGCGCACCGGCCTGCCCTGCTGGCTCGGCCCCGAGCGGCTCGCCCACTGCGCCGACGCCCGGCGGCTGTCCTCGCAGGACTTCACGCTGGCCGTGCTGCCCCTGCGGGACCGCACCGGCTGCCTGGTCGCCGTCAGCGAGAACCCCGACGGATTCGGCGACGAGGACCGGGCCTGCCTCGGACTGCTCGTCGAGGCCGTCGTCTGTCCCCCGGCGCCGCCGCCCGACGACACGGCGGCCCTGCCCGCCAGTTCGTTCAGCCTCTCCATGGACACCGGACACGTCGAGGTCGACCACGAGGTGCTCGAACTGTTCGGACTGTCCCCCACCGCGTTCGACGGCAAGGTCGAGACCCTGCTGTCCATGGCGGTCCCCGAGGACCTTCCGGCACTGATGTCCGCGGTGGAGCCGGACCACCTGTCCGTCGGCGACCGCGAGCTGGAGTTCCGCATCCTCCAGCCGTCCGGCGGACACAGGTGGCTCCGGCTGCGTGCCCGGCTGCTGCCCTCGGCGGAGGGCCGTCCCGGACGGCTCGTGGGCACGGTCTTCGACGCCTCCAAGCTGCGCTCGGGCCTCAGCGACGTGGGGCGCGTCCAGCGGCTCGCCGCCGCCCTCGCCACCGCCGGCACCGTCCGCGACGTCGGCCAGGCCGTCGTCGCTGCCCTGCGCAAACCCCTCCAGGCCGACCGGATCGCCGTCGCCGAACTGGAGGGCGACCGCCTCGTCGTCACCCTCCTGGACCCCCCTCAGCCGGAGTTCTGGCCGGAGCTGTGGCGCAGCGAATGGCGCTCGGAGTGGCCCGACGCCCCCGTCCGCGCCATGCCCACGCTCGCCGCGGCCCTGAACGAGGGCAGGCCCGCCATCTGGCCCGCGGGCGCGGACCTGGAACCCGCGCTCTCCGAGGTCGGCCCCGGCGGCCTCGCCGTCCTGCCGCTGCCCGCGGGCGGACGCATGGCGGGCGCCTGCCTGATCGGCTGGGACACCCCGCACGAGTTCGCCCCCGAGGAGCGGGCCCTGCTCACCGCCTCCGCCGGACTCGCCGGACAGGCGCTGGTGCGCGCCCACGCCTTCGACGCCGAGCACGAACTGATCAGCATGCTCCAGCGGACCCTGCTCCCGCGCAGGCTTCCCCGGCTGCCCGGCGCGGTCGCCGTCGCCCGCTATCTGCCCACCACCTCCGGCCTCGACGTCGGCGGCGACTGGTACGACGTCATCCCGCTGCCCGACAACCACGTGGCCCTCGTCATCGGCGACGTCCAGGGACACAACGCCTCGGCCGCCACCGTCATGGGCCAGATGCGCACCGCCCTGCGCGCCTACGCCGTCGAGGGCCACCCGCCGGACGTGGTGGTCTCGCACGCCAACCGGCTCCTGCTCGACCTGGAGACGGACCTCTTCGCCACCTGCTGCTATGTCGACATCGACATGGAGGAGGGGTCCGCCTGGTATGTGCGCGCCGGACACATCCCGCCCGTGCTGCGCCACCCGGACGGCCGTACCGAGGTCCCCGAGTCGGAGCCCGGGCCGCCCCTCGGCGTCATCCGGCAGACCGACTTCCCGATGAGCCCGCTGCGGCTCCGGCCCGGCACCATCGTCGCGCTGACCACCGACGGCCTGGTCGAGTCCGTCGAGCTCGACATCGAGGACGGCCTGAAACGCCTCGCCGAGGGCCTGGCGGGATCCGACCCCGCCGAGCTCGGGCTCGTCGCCGACGAACTGCTCACCAGCGCCAACCGCAGCGACGACGTGGCGCTCCTACTGATGCGCTACGACGGCATGGAGGTCCTGCCGCTCCGCGAGAGCTGGACCGTCTGGCGGGTCCCCGAGGCCGTCCGGCACGCCCGCCGCTACACCCGGCGCGCCCTGCGCAGCTGGGGCGTCACCGAGTACACGGACGCCGCCCTGCTCATCGTCTCCGAGCTCGTCACCAACGCCCTGGTGCACACCGACGGCCAGGTCAGGCTCGACCTCACCCTCCTGAACCACCGCCTGCGCATCGCGGTCGCCGACAACTCGCCCCGCACACCGATCAAGCCCACCAGCATCGGCTGGGAGGCCACCGGGGGCCGGGGGGTCCTGCTCGTCGAGGCGATGTCGGCGACCTGGGGCACCGTGCCGGTGAGCGGCGGCAAGCAGGTCTGGAGCGAGATCGCGCTCGACTGACGAGGTGAAAGCGCCGTGCGTCTGCTGATCATGTCCGACACCCACCTGCCCAAGCGGGCCCGGGAACTCCCCGCCGCGCTCCTCGACGAGCTGCCGTCGGCCGACGTCGTCGTCCACGCCGGGGACTGGGTGGACACCGCCACCCTCGACCTCCTCGAGGCCCGCTCCCGACGGCTGGTCGGGGTGTACGGCAACAACGACGGCCCCGCCCTGCGAGCGCGCCTCCCCGAGATCGCCCGCGCCGAACTCGGCGGCCTGCGCCTCGGCGTCGTCCACGAGACCGGCGCCGCGCAGGGCCGTGAACAGCGCTGCGCCCGGCGCTTCCCCGACCTCGACGTCCTCGTGTTCGGACACAGCCACATCCCCTGGGACAGCACCGCGCCCACCGGCCTGCGGCTGCTCAACCCCGGCTCGCCGACGGACCGCCGCCGCGAGCCGCACCACACGTACATGACGGCGACGGTGACCGGGGACGGCGGGCTCACCGAGGTGACCCTGCACCGGCTGCCCCCGCGCACGGGCTGACGCGGCCACCCGCCCCGGGGTCCGTGCCCGGCGGGTCAGCGGGGATGGATCGTCCCGCTCCGCGAGGTCAGAGGTGCTCCGCTGCCGCCCCGGCGCACGGCGACGATCTCCGCCGCGACGGACACGGCCACCTCCTCCGGCGTACGGGCTCCGAGGTCGAGGCCGACGGGGGAGCGCAGCCGGGACAGCCCGCTCTCCGGCACGCCGGCCTCGCGCAGCCGCTCCAGGCGGTCCTCGTGCGTGCGGCGGCTGCCCATCGCCCCGATGTACGCGGCCGGGCGGCGCAGCGCCTCCTCCAGCAGGGGTACGTCGAACTTGGGGTCGTGGGTCAGGACGCAGACCACCGTGTGCTCGTCGGTCGTCGTGCCGCTCAGATAGCGGTGCGGCCAGTCCACGACGACCTCCACGTCCCCCGGGAACCGCCTCGGGGCGGCGAAGTCGGGGCGGGCGTCGCACACCGTGACGCGGTAGCCGAGGAAGGCGCCGACGCGGGCCACGGCGGCCGCGTAGTCGACCGCGCCGAAGATCAGCATGCGCGGCGGCGGCGCGAAGGAGTGCAGGAAGACGGTGACGTCGTCCGCGCACCGTTCGCCGCCGGGACCGTAGTGCCGCTGCCCGGTGAAGCCCCGTGCCGCCCCGCCGCACACGTCCGCCACGACCGCCCGATCCACCCCGGCCACCCCGAGCGAACCGAACACCGCGCACCCGGGGCCGTCCGCGCCGGTACCGCCTGCCGGGCCGTCCGTGCCAGTGCCTGTGCCCTCTGCCGGGCCGTCCGTGCCTGTGGCGTCCGCCGGGCCGTCCGTGCCGGTGCCGGATCCCTCTGCCGGGCCGTCCACGTCGGAGCCGCCCGCCGGGCCGTCCGCGTCGGAGCCGCCCGCCGGGCCGTCCGCGTCGGAGCCGCCCGCCGGGCCGTCCGTGCCGGTGCCGTCTGCCGCGCCGTCCCCGTCGGACCCGCCGCCCGCAGGGCAGGGCAGAGCGCCGAACGGGGCCGCTGCCCGGACCGCAGGGGGCACTCGCTCGTCCCCGGACCCGTCCGCGCGGGGCCGTACGGCCAGTGCCGCCCCCCGTGGGGCCGGGCCGTCGAGGACCGTCGCCAGCGTCACCGGACGGCCCGTCGCCACGGACCGGGCCACCGCCGGGATGGTCCGGTCATCGGAGGCCGACACCCGGCGGACCAGCACGGTGATCTCTCCGCCGCAGGTCAGCCCCACGGCGAAGGCGTCCTCGGCGCTGTACCCGAACGTCTCCAGACGGGCCTCGCCCGAGGAGATCACCTCGCGGGCCAGTTCGAGGACCGCTCCCTCGACGCAGCCACCGGACACACTGCCCACGACCTCGCCGCCCGGACCCACCGCCATGGCCGCGCCCGGGTCCCGGGGCGCGCTGCCGCCGACCGCCACCACCGTGGCCAGCCCGAAGGGCGATCCGGCCGCGTACCACCCGTGCAGCGCGGGGAGGATGTCACGCATCGTCCGCTCCTCTCGCCGTCGGGCAGCGCCCAGCGAGCATCCGGTCACCTTCGAGGACCAGGATCCGGTCACCTTCAAGGATCCGCCCCGCGGCGAGGTTTCGTTGAGCGTTAATGCGTTGCCTTCCCGGGCGGCCCACTGCTGCACTGAGGGGACGTGTCCACCCGGGATCGAGGAGCAGCTCATGCGCGCACCGTTCATGTCCACCCAGGAAGGAATCCCTCTCGTCTCGAAGGACATGACACCCGGTGCACATGCTCAACCTCGGAATCCTGGCGCACGTAGACGCCGGTAAGACAAGCCTGACCGAACGGCTGCTGTACACGGCCGGGGTCATCGACGAGATCGGCAGCGTCGACGACGGGAACACCCGGACCGATTTCCTCGCACTGGAGCGGCAGCGCGGCATCACGATCAAGTCCGCCGTCGTCTCCTTCGCGGTCGGCGACCTCACGGTGAACCTGATCGACACCCCCGGTCACCCGGACTTCATCGCCGAGGTGGAACGGGTCCTCGGTGTGCTCGACGGCGTGGTCCTGGTCGTGTCGGCCGTGGAGGGCGTCCAGGCGCAGACCCGCGTGCTGATGCGGACGCTCCAGCGGCTGCGCATTCCCACGCTGATCTTCGTGAACAAGATCGACCGCCGCGGAGCCCGGCACGAGGAGGTCCTGGCGAAGATCTCCGAGCGCCTCACCCCGGCGATCGTTCCGATGGGCGAGCCCGCCGAACGGGGCACGCCCGCCGCGTACTTCGCCCCCTACTCCGCCGACCGGCTGCGCCCGCGTCTGCTCGACCCGCTCGCCGCGCACGACGAGGAACTGCTGGCCGCGTACGTCGAGGGCGGCGTGCCGGACGAACGCCTGCGCACCGCGCTCGTGGGGCAGACCGGACGGGCCCTGGTGCACCCGGTGTTCTTCGGATCGGCCACGACGGGCGCGGGCGTCACCGAACTGGTCGACGGAATCAGGGAGTTGCTGCCCCCGGCACGGGCGGACGCCGATGAACCGGTGTCGGCCACCGTCTTCAAGGTCGAGCGGGGAGCGGCCGGGGAGAAGATCGCGTACGCGCGGATGTTCTCGGGGACCCTGCGGACCCGTGACCGGATCACCCTGCGCGACGGGGAGGAGGGGAAGGTCACCGCGATCAGTGTCTTCGACCAGGGGTCGGCGAGCCGCGAGGCGTCCGTGACGGCCGGACGCATCGGCAAGCTGTGGGGGCTCGCCACCGTCCGGATCGGCGACACCCTCGGCCAACCGCGGCCCTGGCCGGGGACCGGCGGCATCAACGGCGAACCATGGCCCCGGCCGGGAACCGGCGACACCCTGGGCCAACCGCGGCCCCGGCCGGGCACCGGCGACCCCCTCGGCGAACCGTGGCCCTCGTCGGCGGGCGGGCACCACTTCGCCCCGCCGACCCTGGAGACCGTCGTCTCGCCCGGCCGTCCCGCCGACCGGGGCGCGCTGCACACGGCGCTCACCCAACTCGCCGAGCAGGACCCGCTGATCGGCCTCAGGCACGACGCATCGCGCGGCGAGATCTCCGTGTCGCTCTACGGCGAGGTGCAGAAGGAGGTTCTCCAGGCGACCCTCGCCGACGAGTACGGCATCGACGTCCACTTCCGGGGGACGACCCCGCTGTGCGTCGAACGGCCCCAGGGCACGGGGGCGTCGGTCGAGTTCAACAAGAAGGACGGGAATCCCTTCCTCGCCACCGTCGGACTGCGGATCGACCCGGCGCCGGTCGGCTCCGGTGTGGAGTTCCGGCTGGAGGCCGAACTCGGATCGATGCCGTACGCGTTCTTCAAGGCGGTCGAGGACACCGTCGAGGAGACCCTGGGGCAGGGGCTGCACGGGTGGCGGGTCACCGACTGCGTCGTCACGATGACGCACTCGGGCTACTCACCCCGCCAGAGCCATGCCCACCAGAAATTCGACAAGAGCATGTCCAGCACGGGCGCCGACTTCAGGGGGCTGACCCCGCTGGTGCTGATCGCGGCACTGCGCGAGGCCGGCAGCCGGGTGTACGAGCCGATGCACCGCTTCCGGCTGGAGGCGCCCGCGGACACGCTCGGCGCCGTACTGCCGGTGCTGGCCCGGCAGCGAGCCGTGCCGCGGTCCACACGGATCGACGGGTCCTCGTGTGTGCTGGAGGGGGTGCTGCCGGTGGCGCGGGCGCATGACCTGGAGCAGCAACTGCCAGGGCTGACGCGGGGGGAGGGCGAGCTGGAGTGCGCCTTCGACCACTACGCGCCCGTGGCGCACGGAGCGGTCCCGGACCGTCCGCGGACCGATCCGAACCCGCTGGACCGCAAGGAGTACCTGCTGAACCTGACCCGCAGGGTCGGCGGGTGAGGCGCGGGCCGCACCGGCGCCTCACCCGCCGCCGGCCGAGCCCGCGGCACCGCGAGCGAGGGCGGTGAAACGAGAAACTTACTCAGGAGTCAGAGGTGTTGACGCCTCCCGGAGGCGGCAGGACTGTTGTGTACATGACGAAGTTACGTGCGCGTCTGCTCGGCGTCCTCGTACTCCTCACCGGATTCCTCACGGCGGCGGGCACCCGGCCCGCCGCCGCGGACGGACTCCCCGACTCCCTCTGGTTCGACCAGCCGGCGGCCGCCGCCCTCACGGTCGCGAACGGCCGCCTCACGGACGGCCTCGGCCGCGAGGTCGTCCTGCGCGGCTACAACGTCTCCGGCGAGACCAAGCTGGAGGAGAACGGCGGACTGCCCTTCTCCTCGGTCGCCGACGCGGTGAAGTCCGCGACCGCGCTGCGGGCCCTCGGCGGCGGCAACTCCGTGCGCTTCCTGCTCTCCTGGGCGCACGCCGAACCGGTGCGCGGCCAGGTCGACACCGCCTATCTCGCCGCGGCCACCGACCAGATGCGGGCCTTCCTCGACGCGGGAATCCGTGTCCTCCCCGACTTCCACCAGGACCTCTACTCCCGGTACCTGTTCAACACGGGCAGCTGGTACTCCGGCGACGGCGCCCCCAAGTGGGCCGTGACCGCCGGCGCTTACCCCCAGGAGTCCTGCGGCATCTGTCTCTTCTGGGGCCAGAACATCACCCAGAACAACGCCGTCAAGGCGGCACAGTACGACTTCTGGCACAACTCCTACGGGCTCCAGGACGCCTTCCTGGCCACGGCCCAGGCCGGCATGACGTACATCGCCCAGCACCTCACCCCCGCCGAGTTCGCGGGAGTCACCGGCTTCGACCCGTACAACGAGCCCTACGCGGGCAGTTACGACTCGGGCCAGACCAGCCGCACCTGGGAACGCGACCTGCTCTGGCCGTTCTACGGGAGGTTCCGGGCCCGCATGGACGCGGCCGGCTGGCAGGACAAGCCCGCCTTCGTGGAACCGAACCTCTTCTGGAACGCCAACATCGGTTCCCAGAAGCAGGAGGGCGGACTGCTCGACGCGGGCACGCTCGGCCCGCGCTATGTCTTCAACACCCACTTCTACGACCAGAAGGCCATCTCGGGCGTTCTCATGTGGGGAAAGGCGGGAGACGGCCAGTACACCGGCGACTTCGGGACGGTGCGGGACCGGGCCGGCGCCGCCGGGACGGCGGCCCTCGTCTCCGAGTTCGGCCACCCGCTCTCCGGCACGGTCTCGGACAAGGCCCCCACCGTCGACAAGGCGATGTACCAGGCCCTCGACTCCCGTCTCACCGGCGCCGGTTGGTGGTCCGGGGCGGCCGCGTCCGGACCGGTCCTGTCAGGCACCCAGTGGCAGTGGGACCTCTACAGCGGCCGCCACCGCGAGCTGATGAACGACAACCCCGGCAAGGTCCTGACCACGGGCGACGCCTGGAACGACGAGGA